>NZ_JBNDMK010000019.1:0-162369 GCF_050436545.1 Paraburkholderia sp. GAS41 | reverse complement strand
ACGCCGATGATAGTGCGGATTACCCGTGTGAAAGTAGGTAATCGTCAGGCTCCCTAGCAGCAACAGAAACCCCACCCCACAAGGTGGGGTTTCTGTGTTTACGCGCCAGAAAACAACCCATTCCTTCATCCCTCATCAAGATTCGTTTCTTCACAACGCAAGCTGGATGACCCCGCATGTTGCCAGCGTCCCGCTCCAAAGTAGATCAAAGTTGAGCCACTTGGTGCGCAGGCCGGCTACGCCGAAGTGGTCAAAAACGGCTAGCGCGATCACCCCGGTCGTCAAAAGCATTGCTGCGCTGTGCACACACAAAGCGGCCGCTGCAAGCGTAGCGGTCGATCCGCCGCTTGCGGATGCCCCCATCGCGTTGGGCAGCGCACTGCATATTGGCATGAGCGCGGGAATCAACATGAGGCCGGCGCCATGCGAACCTGCCATCGCAAACGACCAAACCGTCAGACCGGCAAAGCCAGTTTGCATGCCGACCAATGGCCGCATTCGATGTCCGCGCACGGCGTGCCATGCCGCCCAACCAATCAGCAAGGCGCCGCACATCCGATTCAGTATCGTGTGATCGACCACCATCCTCAGCGATAGCCCCGCCATCAACATGCTACCGGCAGCGAGTGCATGCCCCAGCGCGATCGGCACGAGCGAGAGCAAAACCACCCGGCGGCTACGTCGATATAAACCAAGGGCAACCGCGAACAACCATCCCATGGCCGGATTGAGGCCATGAAACGTTCCGAGTGCGGCTACTACGAGCCATGTCCACCATGACGAGGTCGGCAGAGTCATGCTGATCAGGGGTAGCAGTACGAATCGGATGAGCAGTCACCGCCTTGCAGACGAATCTGATGCGGTCTATGACCTTCGGGCCAGGCGAGGAAAAACTTGTCGTCGAAGGTGAGTCCGCCATCCGGTCCTGCATCCAGTTTGACCATCCAGCCATCAATGCCTTCCGGATAGAACTGCGTGTCGACCGCCCCGTAAAGCGAGTTCGTGAAGTAGATCCGCTTACCGTCGCGGCTGACTTCGACCATCTGCGGACCGCCGTTGAGCGCTCCGTTCGACGCGCCCGGATGCGTCGCCCGTGAAACGATGCCGCCGAGCCGCACTTTCCCCACCAGTTTCGGCGCGAACGGGTCGGACACATCGTATTGCAGCATGTCACCCGTGCCCCAGCAGGATACATAGAGAAAGCGATCGTCCATTGATAGATCAATGTCGCTCACCAGCGGCGGCACGGCACCGAACGATTTGAGTATGGGCGGCAGCAACGCGGGGTCGGCAGGCTCGGCCGGAATATCGATGATCTTGCGCACGGCCCACGTGTTCTTGTCGCGATACCAGGTCCAGATGGACGACGACAGGTCCTTCAGACTAATCACACAATTGACGAAACCATACGGCTTGGTCGGGTCGTGCGCCGGCCGCAGTTCAAAGACCAGCTGATATTCCGGTCCGAAGTCGATTTCCTGCAGATGCTTGCGGCGCGTGAAATCCCAGAAATGCAAGCGGCGGCCATACCGTGCTCCCAGAAGCACTTCCGGAATCAAGCCGTTTTCAAACGTATCCGGCGTGCCCCATTCGCTGGTCACGAGCGTGTCGTAGCCAAGGTGCCACCAGCCGTCGTAGGCCAACTGTTGTGGTCCGCGGTCGACTTCCCAACGGCCGAGCGGCTCGAAGCTCGTCGGATCGAGCAGGAAAATGCCACCCGGCGCACCACCGTCGACGCTCCCGAGCGCGGTCACGTAGATACCGCCTGGACCGCAGTGCACGGTATGCGGACGCGTATAGCCGGTGCGGCTCGCGATCGTCTCCGGTTCGATTACCTTGATGATGGTCGGATTCAGCGAGTCGGGTTTCGTATCGAGGATATAGATCCGCGAGGAGCGCAACCCTGGCACGACCAGGTAACGCCGCTCGGTATGCGGGTGCGGCGCGTTTGGGCAAAGGCATGAGGAACAGGCGTTCCAGCCGAAGTGATGCAGTTCGTCGTCCGAGTGCGGCATCGAAACGTTGCCGACGATACGCGCGTAGTCCGGGGAGGCGGGGTCGACATCGACCACGGCAATCGCATCCGGCCGAATGCGATCGGGATCGAACGCCGCAACATAAGCGAGCTTTTCGGGCGGCGCCTGCGATGCAAGGCGCGGTGACGGGTAAAAACTCGGGTCCGGCGTCCAGATGCCCATGATGTTCCTCCTCCGTATCGGTGCAAATTGCGAATCGGGGCGGTACAACTAGCCAACAAGAACTGTAGTTGCTTTAAATCTGGCGCAAAGTTAATTCCGGAATAAGCATATTCTCGACCGACGTGATTAAAGCCAGTTACAAGGCAATACGGACGACCGATACCTCAAGCTTCATACCCCAACGCATTGCAGGTCAACGCTCCAGCGGCCGGTCCGCTTCGACGATCGGGCCGCTGTGCGTCGCCGCCAGCCCGTCAATCGGATCGACCTGTGCCATTTCAGCGAGCCACGCCTCATCGCGGGCAATGACCTTCGGCATATGCGCGCGCAAGAATTCGACCCATGTGCGTGTCTTGGCGTCGATAAACTTGCGCGAGGGATAGAGCGCATAAATGTTCATCTGCTGCAGCGTGAATTCCGGCAGAACCCGCACCATCGACCCGTCGCGCAGCCCGTCGATTGCGGCATAGAGCGGCAGCGTGCCGATGCCCATGCCCTCGCGAATTGCCACCACCAGCGACTCCGCGATATTCACCTGCACCGACCCGCTGACTTCCATCAACTCAGTGCCGTTGGGGCCTTCGAGCAGCCAATCGTTGGCGGGAAAGGCCGGTGTCTGCAGGATCAGACATTCATGCTGCGCGAGGTCGCGAGGTTGCTTCGGCGCCGCATGCGCGCGCAGATAGGCAGGCGATGCACACAGGATGTTGAACGTAGCGCCCAGAAGGAGCGACACGAGATCCGAATTCGGCAAGCTCGAGGCCGTGACCACCGACACATCGCTGCTGCCTTCGAACAGGTCCGGCATACGTTGCGACAGCGTCAATTCGACGGTGACTTCCGGATAAAGCGCGCGATAACGTGAAATCGCCGGCAGCACGTAATGTTGACCGATGCTCGCGAAGCTGTGCATGCGCAGCGCCCCGGTAGGGCGTTCGTGCGCGCAACTCGCTTCTTCTTCCGCTGTGTCCACGTCAGCGAGAATCTGCCGGCAACGCTTCAGGTAGCGTTCGCCGGCAGTCGTCAGGGCGAGGCGCCGGGTCGAGCGGTTCATCAGGCGGGTACGCAGATGGGCTTCGAGTTCTGACACGGCTCGTGACATCGCGCCGGTCGTCGAATTAAGCGACTGCGCGGCGGCCGTAAAGCTGCCGGCTTCCACCACGCGTGCGAACACGCGCATATTTTGTAGCGTATCCATCAGTCCTTCTGGTTCGACATGTTCGAGTGAAGGCCGCTATTGTCCGCCCGTCGCGCAACATGATTGTTGTTCGATCTGCAATGGACGTTCCTGACCTGTGCCATTAATGTGCGCCCCCCAGGCTCCTACAATCGGGCCCTTGCCAGCCGGTCCGTGCAATGTCACCTCCGGCGTTCTTTCCAGTTTGAACAATAGTACGGGTCGTGGTTTTGTTTGCATGAAACGCCAGCATCTGCTCCAGCGAACGTCTCACCTGCATCGGCCATGGACACCGGCGTTGCGGGCGACCGCGGCAGCCGCCCGTGACTGGGCGACGGGCGACGGCCTCGTCTGGCTTCACCTGTTCAAGACGGTGTGCGCGGCGCTGCTTGCCCTGGGTATTGCCATGCTGCTGCAACTGCAGCAGCCGCGCACCGCCATGACGACGGTATTCGTACTGATGCAGCCGTTCAGCGGCATGGTGCTCGCCAAAAGCTTTTATCGGATCATCGGAACGGCGGCGGGAACCATCGCCGCGCTCGCGCTGGGGGCGATTCTCGTGCAGCAGCCTGAGCTCTACATGCTTGGGCTGACATGCTGGATAGGTGCCTGTATTGCGGCGGCGGTCCGGTATCGGCATTTTCAGTGGTATGGGTTCGTGCTGGCGGGTTACACCGCTGCCCTGATCGGCATTCCGACGGTGATGGAACCGAACAGTCTGTTTCTTGGCGCGCTCACGCGTGCCGCGGAGGTCGCAGTCGGCATTGTCTGTTCGAGCGCCGTCAGCGCGTTGATCGTGCCCCAAAGGTCGAGCCTCCTGCTGCAACGCGCCTTGCGCGACAGGTGTCTGGATATTACTGCGTTCGCCGCGCAGGTGCTGGCGGGTGCGGTCGAGCGGGGCGTGTTCGAGGGACGTTTTGCCGACCTCGTCGATGGGATTGTGGGCTTCGAGGCGAGCCGCAGCTTCGCCGCTTTCGAAGACCCGGGCATGCGGTCGCGCAGCCGGCAACTGGCACGCCTGAACAGTGAGTTCATGGATGTTTGCGCCCGCCTGCACGCCTTGCATCAACTGCTGAAACGACTAAACGGTGGCGGCCCGAGCCCGATTGTTGACGCAACGACCCCATATTTCGAGGAACTGTCGGGCATATTGGCGCGCGTGAATGCGCAGACTATCAACGCTTCGCATGCAGCGCGCGCGGCCGTCCACTTGCGGATCTTTCAGGCCATGCTGCCGCGTCGCATGCGGCAGACGCGTGAGCCACTGCGCGCTTTGGAGCCGGACATGCTGGCCGACTTCGATACTTCGGCCGAGCTGCTCTATCGCTTCGTGGGCGAGTTCATCCGTTATACGGAGACCTATGCATCGCTTGGGGAACGTACGCCTGGCAAGGAGCGGCAGACCGTTCGCTACGTCAGTACAACGAATGGCTTCGTGATCGGGTTCACGTTCCTGCGCACGGTGGTCGTCATGGCGATTGTCGGCGGGTTCTGGATCGAAACCAACTGGCCGAGCGGCGGGCTCGCAGTCATCGGCGCGGCGCTCGCGTGTGCATTGACGTCGACCGCGCCGAATGCCTCGAAGATGACACTGCAGATGGCCATTGGCGCAGTCTTCGCCTTGGTGGTGGGCTATCTGTTCACCTGCTATGTGTATCCGAACATCGACGGCTTTCCGCTGCTGTGCGCAACGCTCGCGCCTGTGCTGGCATTCGGCGGGTTCATGGCGATGCGCCCGGGCATGGCTGGCTACGGCGTGGGCTTTTCGGTGTTTTTCTGCTTGCTGGCCGGCCCCGACAACGTCGTGAGTTACCAGCCCGATCTCCTGATCAACAACGGCATGGCCATCGTGGCGGCGATGCTGGTCGCGGCCTTGGCGTTTGCCGTGATTTTCCCTGCGCAGATGCCGTGGCTGGTCGACAGGATCAAAGGCAGCTTGCGATCTCAGGTCGGGCTCGCCTGCAAGGGCGAATTACGTGGACGGAGTCAATATTTTCAGTCGAGTACTTACGATCTGATGGCGCAGTTGCGCGTGCTGCTGACGAAGCGCTCGCGCCAGCATCGCGAGGCATTGCGATGGATGCTCGTCACGCTCGAAGTAGGGCATGCGGTGATCGACCTGCGTAACGAAGCGGTTCACGCGGACTATGCGCAGGCATTGCAGCCGCGCTGGAACGCTTGCCTTGAGCAGATGAATAGCGATATCGCAGAGTTGTTCCAGCAGCCGCAGCCGCGCCGCCTGGAGCGCGTGCTGGCGTCGGTACGCGAGATGATCGCGGCGGCGCAGGCGCTGCTCGAAATCGTCCACGCAGAGCGCGAGCGCCGACATGATCTGCAGCGCATGCTCGGTTGCCTGCATTTCATTCGTACCGCCTTGCTCGATAAAGACGCGCCGTTCAACGCGCGCTAATCAATACCGGGTTCGATCCCTCTGCCAGTTGGAACAATGCCTTCCAGATGCGGCCGTTTATCCGTCCGCATTCCGGCCATATAGTTCGATCACTGCCTCGCAATCCTCCAAGCGGATTGCCCACGAGGCGCGATCGTCAGTGTCGAAATTGCCGGAGAAAACAGAATGAAAGTGTTAAAGATGGTCCTGATTGCCTGCTCCCTGTCCGCGGTGGCTGTGGCGGCTCAAGCACAAACCGCGGCGCCCGTGGGCGACGTACAACAGGTCGCGCAAGACCAGCAGCAATACCACGCGCAACCCTCGCGCGATGCCGCTCAGAAAGACCGCGCCGCTGTGCGGGCGAAAAGGGCAGCGGAGTGCGTCGGCCCGGTGAGCTTCTGCAACGTGTTCTTCGGCAGCTAGGAAACGCGTTCTGCGGTCGTTGATCTGTAGTGCGATCTATTCCTTGCAGGTGCGGCTCTTGTCGCGGGACACACCTACAAGGTGCGGCAAACTGACGCCTCATCCGGTCTCGTAGAAAACGTACGCGTGGCCAGGCTGGAGGGTTGTTCATGGAGAGAGGTGAATAGCATGTACGAAGACCGGATTCGTTGTGCCGCAGTACGCGGAAAAGTCACCTCGGCTGCTGCCGCGGCCTCGCTGATTCATGACGGTATGCGCGTAGGCGCGAGCGGCTTCACGCGCGCCGGCGACGCGAAAGCGGTGCCCATTGCGTTGGCCGAGCGGGCTCGTCAGGAGGACAAACCATTGCGCATCACGTTGATGACCGGCGCTTCGCTAGGCCACGACGTGGACCGCGCGCTGACCGAGGCGGGCGTACTGGCGCGGCGTCTGCCGTTTCAGGTAGACAAGACGTTGCGTGACGCCATCAATCGCGGTGAAGTGATGTTCGTCGATCAGCACCTCTCCGAAACGGTGGAGATGCTGCGCGCCAACCAGCTCGGCAAACTCGATGTCGCCATTATCGAAGCGATGGCGATCACGGAAACCGGCGGCATCGTCCCTACTACGTCTGTAGGCAACTCGGCGAGCTTCGCGATACTCGCCGACAAGGTCATCGTCGAGATCAATCTTGCGCAACCGCTGGCGCTCGAAGGGCTGCACGACATCTGGATCCCCGCTCACCGTCCGAACCGTGAACCACTGCCAATCGTTCATCCGCGCGACCGGGTCGGCACCACGGCCATCCAGATTCCGCCCGAGAAAATTGCCGCGATCGTGATAACGAACAAGCCGGACAGCACGTCGACCGTTTTGCCTGCGGACGAAGAAACCGAGCAGATCGCCGGCCATCTGATCGAATTTCTGCAGCACGAAGTATCTCGCGGCCGTATGCCGGCGCGACTGCCGCCGTTGCAGGCGGGCATTGGCACGATTGCTAATGCGGTGCTGGCCGGCTTTGTCAGATCACCATTCGAAGCGTTCGAAATCTATTCGGAAGTGCTGCAAGACTCGACGTTCGACCTGATGGATGCGGGCAAGGTCACCTTCGCATCGGGCGCGTCGATTACGCTGTCGGACGCGCGGCACGCGCAGGTGTTTTGCAATCTCGACCTTTACCGCGATCGTCTCGTGTTGCGCCCGCAAGAGGTCAGTAACCACCCCGAAGTCATCCGCCGCCTGGGTTTGCTTGCACTGAATACTGCGCTTGAATTCGACATTTACGGCAACGTCAATTCCACCCATGTAGGCGGGACACACATGATGAACGGGATTGGCGGCTCCGGCGATTTCGCGCGCAATGCGTCGTGCGCGATCTTCGCGACGAAGTCGATTGCAAAAGGCGGACGCATTTCAAGCATTGTGCCGATGGTGCCGCATTGCGACCACAATGAGCACGACGTGGACGTGGTGGTCACGGAACAGGGTCTCGCCGATCTGCGCGGGCTTGCGCCGCGTGAACGCGCCGTGCTGATCATGGAGAAGTGCGTGCATCCGCTCTATCGCGACATGCTGCGCGACTACTACCAGGATGCGTTGCTGCAGGGCGGCCAAACGCCTCACAGGCTGGACCAGGCATTTGCCTGGCATATGCGCCTGAATGAAACGGGTTCGATGTTGGAAGAGGTCGCTGCGCACACTTGATTGTGTGCGCAACAAAAACGACTTAGGGAGGTCAGGCGACGGTCGTCGCCTGACGCGACACGCGCTAGGCGCCTCGTCTGATCAGCCGGATGATGAACAGCAGGATCACTGCGCCGATCACCGCCGTGATGATCGAACCGATCCAGCCGCCGCCGAGCGAAATGTGCAGGACACCGGCAAGCCAACCGCCGATAAACGCGCCGACAATGCCGACGATGATATCGACGATCAACCCGAAACCGCCGCCCTTGACGAGGATGCCAGCCAGCCAGCCAGCGATTGCACCGATGATGAGCCATGCAATGATGCCGTGTTCCATAATCGAGACTCCATGGTTGAACGTGAAAAATTCACGGTGACAGAGCTTAGTCCAAGGGTGGGGTGCAGTCCATATTAAGGATACAGAATTAACATTGTCTCAATGTTTTGCGGCGAAACAGACCACGAGGCAGGCGATAGCGTGGAACGGGATGCACGGTGGCAACGGCCATGGCGGAACGCGGGGGCATAGATGGCGCAGTCGCTCGTTTCATTTCGTTCTCGGTGTCGGGCTGCACAGGCAGACGAAGCATCGGTTTGAGCCGCGCACTTCGTTCTCGTCGAGGCAAGACATTCAGCGACGCTTCGTCTACGGTTGTTATAGGTGAAGCCGTCGCCGCGCGCAAGGGCATGGACTTGCCGGTATGCGGCGTATGCCTCGCTGCTGGATGTCCGCAAGTGTAAAGCGCGGGACGTGCCGGGCGCGGCCGTCCACGAAAACAGTTGGCCGTGCTACTCCGGCGTCGGTTCCGCTTCTTTGGCGATCCAGCTGACGCTCGAGACGCTCGCTTCCATGCTGATGCGGCTTGCCATCAACTCGAGCCTGGACTGATCCTTCGGATGCAGTTTGATGGTTGCCGTGACGCGAATCCGGCCAGGCTGTTCAGTCACGTCCTCGCTCGTCAGACTTTGGAAAGAAAGCGGCATCGAATACATCGAGTTCGATAGCGCGGCGCGGATATGAACCTCATCCTCGTCCCGGCAGACCACGGTCAGCACGTACTCGCGCACGAGATCGGCATTCGCAACGGGCGTCGCGTTAATGGTGCGGCTGACTTCGCGCAGCACGGTATTGGTCAGCAGCACGACGCCGGTGCCGGCGAGCGCCGGGCCGAAGTGCCCCGCACCGCACAACACGCCGACGGCCGCCGAACACCACAAGGTAGCCGCCGTGTTGATGCCCTGGACGGAGCCCTTGTCGCGCATGATCACACCGCCGCCGAGGAAGCCCACGCCGGACACGACATAAGCGGCGATCTGCGTGACGCCGGCCGTGCCATTGCCGGTCAGGACACCGAGTGTGACGAACAGGCATGCGCCGCTCGCGACGAGCGTGATGGTGCGCAGACCGGCGGTGCGCTGCCGCATCTGCCGTTCAATGCCGATTGCCACACCGCAGGCGAAGGCGGCAAGCAGCCGCCATACAAATTCAAGCGTCATGGGATGAGTCGTCGAGGCGTGCCTGAACACATAGTTTGAACCTCTCGCATGACAGCATCGCGAATTCTCTGGAATTCTGCGAATCATACAAGAGCGGAAGATGTAAGGCTTTTCGAAGCCACAAGCGAGGGCCATCCTTGTGCCAATAACACGTCGGACGAACTAGCCGCCGAGTACCGAATCCGAATCCGTTCAGTTCAGTCTCAAAATAAATGCGGACTCCGAAGCTTGACAAGGTTCATCCCGGAAAACAAACTCGCCGATTCGTTGAATCATGTCCGTGCAGCCCATACGTCGTTTTACACGTGGCGACTGCACTTCAGTGCCCCTCGCTAACTTTGTGTGAGCGCTTCCAGTAAGTGGCGTGCGATCTGTACGCGCGCCTGCGGCGTGATTCTCTCTTCGTTATGACCTGATTGAGGATTGCATGAACAAGAAAACTCTCGGCATGGTTGCCGGCGCACTGCTCGCGGTAGCTCCGCTTGTTTCGTCGGCGGCTGACTCGCTGCCGGCACCGTTCGAAGGCAACAGCGTCTTGCAGGCCGAAGGCATCGTGAAGGGTGTCGAGCAGGCAAAGCACGCAGTCACCGTGGTCGACGCGCATGGCGGCGAGGCGTCGTTTACCGTGACCGACACCAGCAACCTTGCCCAGTTGCGCCAGGGCACCAAGGTCCACGTTCGTATGGTGCGTAGCGCGCTGGTAAGCCCGACGCATGGCGCGGCCGGCGTCCAGTTGTCACCGCAGAACGTTACCGCCGAAGTCGTGGCGCTCGATCGCGCTTCTGGCGTGATCGAATTGAAGGGGCCTAACGGGGCGGTGTTCCATATCCAGGGGCGTGACGCGGTGAAGGTTGGCAGCCTGCAGCCGGGGATGCACGTAGAAGTCGCCTATGCGCCGCAAGTGAGCGTTGCTGTGGCGCCTGTGGCGCAATAGAGCTTCCGGGTCGAGTAGGCATCACCGCGTGCGCGGAGCGCTGTTAGAGGCGCTGCGCGCATTTTGTTTTTCATGGCCGCGCTTTCTCGTTGTTTGTCCCCGATCTTTTCGCGGCTCGCATCGTTTGCTTCATCGTGTCTGTTTGCCTAAGGCAGGAAGAAGCGTTCCTATCTTTGCGCCTGGTTTCAGCTCATCTCACCCGGCACCAAACGCAGCCGGGTAATCTCCGAGGGCGCGCCAAGCCGCTTGGGCGGACCCCAATAGCCGGTCCCACGGCTCGTATAGACCCACAATCCGTTTAGCCGCGCGAGCCCTGCGGTAAAGGGTTGCTGCAGGCGCACGAAGAGATTCCATGGGAAGAACTGGCCGCCGTGCGTGTGCCCCGATAACTGCAGCGTGAAACCCGCTTCGGCGGCGGCTTCCGCCGAACGCGGCTGATGGGCCAGCAGCACCTTGATCAGCACGTCGCCCGGAGCACCTTCAAGTGCCGCGGCGGGGTCGCTGCGGTGGGCCGGATCGTAATGGGCGGCCGAATAGTCGGTTACGCCGGCGATCACCGCGCGGGCCCCTTCATGCTCAACCACCACGTGCTCGTTGAGCAGGACATGCAGGCCGAGTCGGCGGAATTCGTCGATCCATGCGTCGGCGCCTGCGTAGTACTCGTGATTGCCGGTAACGAGAAACGCACCGTGCCGGGCGCTGAGGCGCGATAGTGGCCGTGTGTGGTCGCGCAGTTGCGGCACGCTGCCGTCGACCACATCGCCGGTCACCGCAATCAGGTCGGGTTTGAGACGGTTGACGGCATCGACGATCGCGTCCACGTAACGCTGCTTGATAGTCGGCCCTACGTGGATGTCGCTGATCTGGACGATCGTGAAGCCGTCGAGCGCGGCGGGCAGATCATCGATCGGTACGTCGATTGTGACGACACGCGCCCGCCGCCGCGCGTTGAAAAGCCCGACCGCCGTCGACAACAACGCGAGCAGCGGCACCGCCGCGGCCGAATCCATGCGCCAGGTGGCCACGGGGATGGCGTGCGGCCAGATCGCGTCGACGGTCAGGAGGGAGGCCATGGCCAGATCGCGCACAAACGTGAGCACCAGCAACGACGAGAAGAAGCCCAGCGCCAGCAGGCCGACCCAGGCGAGCCGGTCGGCGAGCGGCTGGCGCTTGATGGTGCGCGCGAGCATGCCAAGCGGAATCAGCAGGCACGACAGCACGAGCCAGAGCGCCGCCAGCCATTTACCCGGGGCGTCGGTGGGCAGATCCGGTATGACGCGGAAACCGACGTACACGTGCAGCAGGACGCCAATGCAAATAAAGCGAACAAAGAACGATGAGCGGCGCATAGCAGGGGGCGAAAGCGGAAGGGGTGCCGGACCAACGCGCAAAGATTCTGGCGCGTTCTATGCAGAATTGCCGGCAGGGCAGATCATTCTACCGGCATGTGTTCGCCTCTGCCGACGCGTCCCCGGTGCGTGGCCAGATTCGGGCGGCGACGCGGGCGCAGCGGGCGTTTGCCCTGTGGGTGCCTTGTAGGTGCCGTGTCGGTGCCCTGACCGGCGCCATCATGTCGGGCGTCGCGTTGTTCACCGGAGGCGCGACCCGCCTTGCGCTCCGGGCCCTGAGTTTCAGACAATCCGGGCGGCTTCGTCGAACGTAAAGCGAGGACTGCGCGCGAACAGCTTCGACGGATCGCCGTAGCCGAGATTGATGAGGAAGTTGGACTTCACGGTCGTGCCGGCGAAGAATGCTTCGTCGACCTTGGCGTTATCGAAGCCCGACATGGGGCCTGCATCGAGCCCGAGTGCGCGCGCGGCCATGATCATGTAGCCACCTTGCAGTGTCGCGTTGCGAAACGCGGTGTCGGCAATAGTTTTTTCGTTGCCCGCAAACCAGCTGCGCGCATCGACGTGCGGGAACAGCTTGGGCAAATGGTCGTAAAAAGCCATATCCATCGCGACGATCACCGTCACGGGCGCCGCTATCGTCTTCTCGAGATTCCCGGCCGAAAGGGCGGGGCGCAGCTTTTCCTTGGCCTCGGGCGACTTGACGAAGACGAACCGGCCCGGACTCGAATTGGCGGACGTCGGCCCGAGCAGAACGAGTTCGACCAACTGTTCGAGAAGGGCGTCTTCGACCGGTTTGGCCTGAAAGCCGTTATGGGTACGTGCGTGGCGAAAGAGCTGGTTCAGGGAATGGTCGGAAAGCGTCATGATGGATGATTGGCTCGCTGAAGAAAGAAATCGGATCGCGGTGGGAGCGAAACCCACGATTGGCGGGGCGTGGGTCGGCTCAAAGAAAGCGCAAGCCGGATGCGTGACCCGCGGCGGCGACTGGCTCCATAATAAACACGCCATTTCCCACAAAAGCGTGCTGTTGCGCATGCAACATGCTATCTCATGAACGATCTGTTTGACGATCTCCCCAAGCCCGACGTGGCGTGGTATCCCGACTGGCTCGCGCCCGAAGCGGCTGAGCGCACGCTGCGGCAACTCATCGAAGAAGTCGCCTGGAAGCAGGAGTCGATGGGCACGCCGGGCGGCCGCGTGGCGCTGCCGCGTCTCACGGCATGGCAAGGCGAAGCGGACGCGATCTATGTCTATTCCGGAATTCGCAACGTGCCGCAGGCATGGACGCCAGCCGTCGCCGAACTGAAGACGGCGGCCGAAACGATCTGCGCATGCCGCTTCAATAGCGTGCTGCTGAACCGCTATCGCAACGGCATGGACAGCATGGGCTGGCACGCCGATCACGAGCGCGAGTTAGGGGCGCAGCCGGTGATTGCGTCCGTGAGTCTGGGCGTTGCGCGCACCTTCGATCTGCGCCACAACAAGACGGGAACCGTGCAGTCGTATCAGCTCAAGGGCGGAAGCCTTCTGGTGATGCGCGGCAACACGCAGGCGGAGTGGCGCCACCGGGTCCCTAGAGAGCCGCGTGTCAGCGGCGAGCGGATCAACCTGACGTTTCGCTGGGTCATGCCCGGGCGCCGCTAGCGGCGGCAATGTCCAGCGTCAATTGACCGCGGTGACCGGCACGCGGGAAACCCTGACCAACTGGTCCAGCACACTGCGGTTGACCAGTCGCGCGAGGTCGCGCAACAGGCCCCTGCGCGGCGCGGCGACCACGATCTCGTCGCAACCATGTTGATCCGCGCAATGCGCGATGGTCGGCACCACCAGCCCCGCGTGGATTTCTACGGAGTACTTGACGCCTGCATCTTCGAGAATGCGCCTGGCACGACTAAGGGCCGCTTCGGCGAAAGCATCTTCGTGCGCGCGGAACACGGAAGGCGAATAGAAGGCTTCGACACGCGTCGGTCCGAGCGGCGGCAGCACATTGACCAGCACGACTTCGGACGCACATTGTTCGTTGTAAAGGAAGGCGGCGTGCCGCACCGCTTGCAGCGAACGCGCCGAGCGGCTTACGGGAACCAGCAGTTTTAGCATGATCGGTTATCTACCTGATTGATCGTTGGATCTGTCCGCGGGTTGCAGCGGGATCGATCAAGCGTAGTGGCAGTGATGTTCCGGGCACCTAAAGAGTGTGAGCAAGCGCGTAAAAATCGCGTCAAAAACGCGTCGCCATACATGACGGATGACTGACTTCCGACGCTAGTCCGGTATGCGCGACTCTGCGCGTCAAATCGGGTCGCTATACCAAAATTGGTATCGGAAGCGCGAATCATATGATTGGACGCTGAAGGCGCCAACCACTACGCTTGAATACGATCCTTCGAGGGCTGGCTTCAGTCCGCCACGGATCGCCAACACAACAACGATCAGGAGACAGTCATGGCGAATTCACGACGCGCGGTATGTCGTGTGTTGGGCGCGCTCGCGCTCACAACGGGAATCGGGGCACTCAGCCTTACGGCGCCCGGCGCATATGCCCAGGACAAGCCCATTACCCTCGGTTTCGCGCAGGTCGGCGCCGAGAGCGCATGGCGGACCGCCAACACCGAATCGATCAAATCGGCCGCTGCCGACGCCAAGATCAACCTCAAGTTCTCGGACGCCCAGCAGAAGCAGGAGAACCAGATCAAGGCAATCCGCTCGTATATCGCGCAGAAAGTCGACGTGATCGCGTTTTCGCCGGTGGTGGAATCCGGCTGGGAGCCGATCCTGCTCGAGGCGAAGGCCGCGAAAATCCCGGTGATCCTGACCGACCGCAACATCGACGTGAAGGACACGTCGCTGTACGTCACGATGATCGGCTCTGACTTCATGGAAGAAGGGCGGCGCGGCGGTCACTGGCTCGAAGATAACTTCAAGAACAACCCAGGCCCCATCAACATCGCCGAACTGCAAGGAACGGTCGGCTCCGCGCCCGCGAACGACCGGCACTCCGGCTTGATGGAGGTCATCAAGAACGATCCGAAGTTCAAGATTATTGCCTCGCAAAGCGGTGACTTCACGCTGGCCGGTGGCAAGCAGGTCATGGAAGCGTTTATAAAAACTTATGGAAATAAAATAAATGTAGTTTATGCGCATAACGACGATATGGCGTTGGGCGCTATCCAGGCGATGGAAGAGGCCGGCATGCACCCGGGCAAGGACATCACCGTGGTCTCGTTCGACGCAACCAAGGGCGGCTTCCAGGCCATGGCCTCGGGCAAGATGAATGTCGACGTGGAATGCAGCCCGTTGCTGGGCCCGCAACTGATGTCGGCGGTGAAGGACGTCGTAGCCGGCAAGCAATTGCCGAAGCGGATTCTGACGCAGGAGACGGTGTTCCCCGAGAGCGTTGCGGCGCAGACCTTGCCGACGCGCAAGTACTGAACCTGAGGACGTAACTGAGACTGAGGCTGCACCGAATCGATCAAAGAATCGGTCATCTGACGCACAGGGCATAAAGAGTTTCTCCAGCGGTGCCTGGCCGTCTGGCTGCGGTTGCAGTCGACGGCCTCTTTTCCACCCATCGAGCGAGGTCTATGGCCCACCCGACACCTGATCCGTCCGACCCCGTCCGTGGTCGCGGCCTGGCGGCGCAGCCGCATGCCGATTCGAACACCCAAGCGGGAGAAATTGAGCCAATTCTGGCGACCGCGGGTGTCAGCAAGACGTTCCCTGGCGTCAAGGCGCTGCAAAACGTCAACTTCCGTCTGTTCCCCGGCGAGGTCCACACGCTGATGGGCCAGAACGGCGCCGGTAAATCCACCTTGATCAACGTACTGACGGGCGTTGTCGCGCCCGATAGCGGCGTCGTGCGTCTCGGCGGTCAAGCGGTGGCCTTTGGATCACCGCAGGAGGCGGAAGCCGCCGGCGTGCGGACGCTGTACCAGGAAGTCAATCTGTGTACCAATCTCTCGGTGGCGGAAAACGTCTTTGCGGGCCGTCAGCCGAAACGTTTCGGCGCCATCGACTGGCGCGAGATCCGGCGGCGCGCGCAGACGGCGCTGGCGCGTCTTGACGTCTCGCTGGATGTCACCAAGTCGCTCGATGCCTACCCGATCGCCGTGCAGCAGATGGTGGCGATCGCGCGGGCGATCTCGGTCGACGCGCGCGTGCTGATTCTCGACGAGCCTACCTCGAGCCTCGATGACAGCGAGGTCGCGCAACTGTTCAAAATACTTCGGCATCTTAAGCAATCGGGTATCGCGATCCTGTTCGTGACGCACTTTCTCGAACAGACGTACGCCATCTCCGATCGCATCACGGTGATGCGCAACGGCGAGTGCGAGGGCGAATACCTGGCGCGCGATCTGTCGGCGGATCAACTGGTCGCGAAGATGGTGGGACACGAACGTATGAGCACCCGGCTTCGCGAGGCAGAGCACGAAACGCCTGCGGAGCGCCAGGCCGTGCCGCCGTTCGTCGAACTGCGTGGTGTCGGGCGGCGCGGGATGATGCAGCCGGTCGACCTGGATGTGCAGCCGGGACAGATTCTCGGTCTGGCGGGCCTGCTCGGCTCGGGACGCACGGAGACTGCGCGCCTGCTGTTCGGTGCGGACCGTGCCGACAGCGGCACGATCACCGTCGGCGGACAAGCGGTGCGTCTGCGTTCGCCGCACGACGCGGTGGCGCTCGGCATCGGCTATTGCCCGGAAGACCGCAAGAAGGAAGGCATCGTCGCCGAGTTGTCGATCCGCGAAAACATTTTGCTGGCGCTTCAGGCGCAACGCGGCTGGCTGCGCAAGATCAGCCGCTCGCGGGCCCGTGAACTGGCCGATCTGTGGATCGAGCGGCTCGGCATCAAGGCGGCGGACGCCGAACAGCCGATCGGTCTGCTCTCCGGCGGCAATCAGCAAAAAGCGCTGCTGGCGCGCTGGCTCGCAACGGAGCCCAGATTGCTGATTCTCGACGAACCGACCCGCGGCATCGACGTGGCCGCAAAGTTTGACATCATGGACCGGATGCTCGCGTTGTGCGCGGGAGGTCTCGCGATTCTCTTCATTTCGTCGGAGGTCGGCGAAGTGTTGCGTGTGAGTCACCGCGTCGCGGTGTTGCGCGATCGTCGCAAGATTGCGGAAGTGGCGGGCAACGCATCCAACGAGGACAACATCTATCGACTGATCGCGGGGAGCGCCGAATGAAACTCTCGAACTGGTTCGCTCGCGATGGTGCGGAGCGACCGCTGCTCTGGCCGTGCGTGACGCTCGTCCTGCTGTTCCTGCTGGATTTATGGGTCAATCCGCATTTTCTGTCGCTGCGCATGCTCGACGGTCACCTGTTCGGTGCGCCAATCGACATTCTGAATCGGGTGGCTCCGCTCGTTCTGGTGGCGACTGGCATGACGCTGGTGATCGCCACGCGCGGCATCGATATTTCGGTGGGCGCCGTGGTGGCGATTGCGGGTGCCGCAGCGGCCACCATTCTCGCCACGCAGCCGTTCCCGAGTGCCGGACTGATCGGGGAGGCGCTCGGCGCGGCGGTGATCGTCGGGATCCTGAGCGGGATGTGGAACGGCATGCTGGTGGCTTTCGTCGGCATGCAGCCGATCATCGCCACCTTGATCCTGATGGTGGCCGGCCGCGGAGTAGCGCAATTGCTGACCGGCGGTCAGATCATTCCGATTGGCGCGCCTGGCTATCTGTTCGTCGGTGGAGGCTATTTGCTGGCGGTGCCGTTTTCCGTGTGGATTGCAACGGCTGCGGTGTTGCTGACCGCACTGCTTATCGAAGGTACGGCGTTGGGACTGTTTATTCGTGCGATCGGGGTGAATCCGGTGGCAACCCGGCTGGTGGGGCTGCGCTCGAAAGCCATCGTGTTTGCCGTGTACGGGTTTTCCGGGCTGACGGCGGCCATCGCGGGCATTCTGATCAGCTCGAATGTACGCAGTGCTGATGGTAACAACGCCGGCCTGCTGCTGGAGCTCGACGCCATTCTTGCGGTGACGCTCGGCGGCACTTCGCTGCTGGGCGGCCGTTTCAGTCTCGCAGGAACGGTACTCGGCGCGCTCATCATCCAGACGCTGACCTACACCACCTATTCCATTGGCGTGCCACCCGAAGCGACCCTTGTCGTCAAGGCGGTGGTGGTGCTGGTGGTTAGTGTGATCCAGTCGCCTTCAGCGCGTGCGCTGGCGATGTCGCTATTCAGCTCGCGCGGGGTGGCCCGATGAAACGGCTAGTCGAAATATGGGCTCGTATTTTCGATCCGCGTACCTTGCCGATCGCTGTCACCATCCTGCTGTTCTGCGCGCTGTTTGGTTTCGGCTCGGTGATGTACACCGGCTTTTTCTCGCTGCAGGTCCTGCTGGATCTGCTGATCGACAACGCGTTCCTGTTGATCGTTGCGATTGGCATGACGTTTGTGATCGTCTCGGGCGGGATCGATCTCTCGGTGGGGTCGGTGGTTGCGTTGACAACGATCGTCGAGGCGGTGCTGTCCGAGCACATGCATGTCTCGGTGTGGATCATCCTGCCGGTCGTGCTGGTGATGGGCGCGGTATTCGGCGCGGTGCAGGGCGCGTTGATCCACTTTTTCCGGTTGCAGCCGTTCATCGTCACGCTGGCCGGGATGTTCTTCGCACGCGGGTTGTGCTTCCTGATCACCACGCAGTCGATCACCATCACCGATCCGACCTTCAAGGTGATCTCGTCCTACCGTTTGCCGATCGGCAGCGGCTCGGTGAGCGCCAATGTGGTGATCGCGCTGGTGACGTTGTTTGCCGCGATTTTCATCGCGCATTTCACGCGCTTCGGACGCAATGTGTACGCGGTCGGCGGCAATCCACGCTCGGCGTTGCTGATGGGCTTGCCGGTGGCGCACACGCGGATCGGCGTGTACGCGCTGAGCGGCTTCTGTTCGGCGCTCGGCGGCGCGGTCTTCACGTTCTACGTGCTGTCCGGCTATGGATTGCAGGGGCAGGGCATGGAACTCGACGCGATTGCCGCAACGGTGATCGGCGGGACCTTGCTGACGGGCGGTGTCGGCTATGTGATCGGCTCGCTGTTCGGTGTCGGCATCCTCGGAACGATTCAGACGCTGATTACCTTCGACGGCACGCTGAGCTCGTGGTGGACACGCATTGTGATCGGCGCGTTGCTGTGCGCGTTCTGCCTGCTGCAGCGTTTGATCGAGCGTCACGCGCGTTCGGTGCGGCGGCCGGGCGGTCCGGCGGGTGCGGTGGTGGTGACGCCGTCGCGCGACCGTGCGCGGCACGACGCGGGCGCGACGGATTCGCAGACGGCGGGACGAGTGCCGCAGGAGGGCGGTGCGTAAGGCGAATGGGCCGTTGAGGGGAACGGCGCGGCCTGAGTGAAAACCGGGGGACTCACGCGTCAGCCGCGATGCCTCCCGGTGCGATTCGTCCTATGCCATTTGCCGTGCTATCATGTAATAACATTGTGTTTACTTTCTTTCGCTTACCCCTTAGCATTTTCCCTTCAGGTGACGCCATGAAAACGACCATCCGCAGAATGGGCAATTCCCATGGCGTACTGATTCCGAAACCCATCTTGACCCAACTGGGGCTGGAGGACGAAGTGGATATGCAGGTAGAGGGGAACACATTGGTATTGCGCCGCCCGCAGAAGCCGGCCCGCACGGGTTGGGCAGACGCGAGCCGTTCATTGGCGGCGGCAGGGGACGACGACCTCGTCATGGGCGAGTTTCCTAACGCGGATGACGCGGGGTTCGTGTGGTAGCGCGCGGCGAGGTCTGGCTGGTTGCGCTCGATCCTACGATTGGCAGTGAGATTCAAAAGACAAGGCCGTGCGTGGTGGTGTCGCCGCCGGAACTGCACGATCATCTGCGCACAGTGATCGTGGCGCCCATGACCACCGCGGGCAAACCTGCACCTTTCCGCGTACCGCTCACGTTTCTGCGCAAGAAGGGTTTGATCCTGCTCGACCAGATCCGCACCGTCGACAAGACGCGGCTGGTGAAGAAGGCCGGGACCGTGTCGGATCTGGCGTTATCGAATGCGTTGTCGACGCTGCAGGAGATTTTTGTCGAGTGATGTGATGGGTGCGCGCCGCGATGACCCATCGCCGCAACGTCATTCAGCTTTCGGCCGCGCCGCAGCGGCGGCGTACGGTCGCCGCCCAACGCTCCGGTGCGATGTTGCTTAAAGCCAGCACGGTGGTCTGCGGCCACTGCTCGCGCACGATGTCGGTCAATACCTGTCCAGGCGGCGCTTCCACCACGACCTGAGCGCCCATTTCGAGCATGACGGTCAGCGCGTCGAACCAGCGAACCGTCTGACGCATGTTGGTCGCGAGATCGTCGCGGATCGCTGCTGCGGTATGCAATGGCCGGCCGCCACGATTGCCGACATAGACACTTTGTGGCGCATGAAACGGCACATCGCGTGCGTAGTCGATCAATTCGGCGGCGGCGTCCGCGAGTAATTCGCAATGAGACGGCACACTCACCGCCAGATGCGTCGCCTTGCGGGCACCAGCGGCCAGTGCACGTTCTATCACGGCATCGAGCGCGGCGTCCGAGCCGGCCATGACGATCTGCCTGGGCGCGTTGACATTGCCGATATAGACGGGCGGCAGACCGTCCTGCGCCTGTTGTGCAGCCAACGTTTCCAACTGCCGCTCAGTCAGGCCGGAAATCGCGGCCAGGCCGTAGCCGGACGGATACGCGGATTCCATCAATTCGGCCCGTTTGCGCACCATGCGCAGCGCGTCGGCGAACTCGAGCGCGCCGCAGCTCACCGCGGCCGCGTAGGCGCCTACCGAAAGTCCCGCGCTGATATGGGGCGTGACCTGCGCATCGGCCAGCAGGCGAACCATCGCAACGCCTGCCACGACAAGCCCTATCTGGACTGCAATGGTCGAGCGCAGGGCGTCGGCGGTATCGAGCGTGAGAACGTCGAGGCCGAGCGCCTGCGACGCTTCGTCGACGGTGGCAGCGACCACCGCGTGCTGCGGCAATCGTTGCAAGAAGTCCGCCGACTGCGCGCCCTGGCCGGGGAACTGGAAAGCAAGCATCATGTGGGCGCGGCAGGTGCGGTCCACGGATCGGCAAGCAGCCGCGGACCTTGAGCATGACGCGCCATCACTCGCGGCTTGCCAGCGGCCCATTCCGCGAGCGCAATGCCACCTGCCGGCGTTTCGAGCTGAACGTCGACGCGAATTCCGGCCCGCTGTGCGTGCGATTCGAGTTCGCTCAGGATCTGCCCGGCATGCTCGCGCGCGAGTGGTCGCGGCGCGCGGATCAGCAGATCGAGATCGCTCGTCGCCGTGACGGTAGGCACGCCGCTCGCCAGTTCGAAACCCACACTTCCCGTCGGTCCCCACGCAAACGCGGCGAGGCTTTGTGCCTCACGACGCAAATCAGCGTACAGGGCGAAGGCCGGCAGGGCGAGGCGTTCGGTGTCGGCAGGCAAGCTGTCTGCGAGGTCCTCGGGGGCGATCACCGCCTCGACATCAGCCGCTTCGGCCCATGTGCCATAACGCTGTGCGCGGCCGTGGCCGCGCACGCCAATGGCGATCACGCCGAACGCCGACTGCGCGCGCCTGACCACCGCGAACGGCGCCGCTGCGAAGGCGGCGCGAACCCAGTCGGGCTCGCTGTCGAAGGAAGCGAGACGACGCAAGCGCAACAGATCGTGCGGCCGCCAGCGCACATTGCATGGACGCTCGTCGCCGGCTGCAAACGGCGGTGCCGCGCAAGTCCGGGTGCCAGTCTCCATCAGGCGGCGTCCCACTGTTCCGCCAGACGCAGCCGCACTTCGACCGACGCCGCCCGCGTCTTCTTCGCGGTGTCGGATTGAAGCCGGTGCGAGAGGCCCGGCTTGTCGTCGCGTGCGCTGCGCACCGAAGCGCTCAGCGCTTCGCGCACCTGCTCGATCTGCGCTGCGCTCGGTGCATCGGCATCGACACCTTGAATCAGTTCGTCGAGCAGGCCGAGCCTGGCGAACGAGGCCATTGAATACGACATTGGCACAATGGTCTCGCCGAGTTCCTCGAGTGCCTCGACGGTCCGGCGCGTGACGCGGGCGGCCGCTTCCTTGCCCATTGCGTGCACCATCGTGCCGGGCGCATCCAATGCGAGGATCCGGTTGGCCTGATAACCGTGCGCGAGGAACGCGCCGGACATCGCCGGCCCAACAATCAGGGCGATCACCGGATGACCGGCGTCGCGTGCCGCTGCATAGGCGTCCACGGCGGCGGCGCAGGCGAGGTGAATGCCGAGCGTCTCTTCGCGGTAGCCATAGGCCTGGCTTTTCACATCGACGATCGCGACGATCGGGCGCCGCGTGCCGCTTTGCGCGTCCTCGGCCATTGCCTTGCGCACCGCGCGGGCCAGCAGCCAGCCTTGTTCCAGGCCGACGACGTTGTCCGTTGCGCGCGGAAAGCGGTTCTGCGGATCGGGGACGATGGCAAAGAAGTGCGCGCTTTCGTTGCCGAGTGCCGCATCGGCGCTCCACGCCGGCGCAGCAGTGGAAGAATCACCGGCAAGCGCGCGAAACCAGCGGGCGCCGCGCGTGAGAGAGGGTGAGTTCATGATTGCTCCGTGGAGGATGGGGTTGCCGAGGTCGCATGAAACACGGCCCGCATGGTTTCAGGTGTGACGTGCGCCGGGTCCATCTGCGCGAGCCGGTCGAGGTAGAGGTCGACCTGCTCGGTCCGATGCGCCGCCGGGACACCTTGAGCAAAGGCGCGTTGTACGGCTGCGCGCAGCGCATTGGGATCGTCCTCGACGAGGGCATCCGCGAGACCCGTCAGGGCCCGCTGTTCGCCACCGATCAGTTGCCAGATATGGCGGCGATCGCTGGAATCGAGTTCGTCGATACCGGCTTCCTGTTCGATCACTTCGGGTCCGTTCATGCCGAGCCGGCCCTGTTTGGTGACGACCAGATACGAGCACAGCGCGGCGGCCAGCGACATGCCGCCGAAGCAACCCACCATCCCCGAGATCACGCCAACCACCGGCACATGCCGGCGCAGCGCGACGATCGCCGCCTGGATCTCGGCAATCACGGCGAGGCCCAGGTTGGCTTCCTGCAGACGGACGCCGCCGGTTTCGAACAGCACCACCGGACGAACCGGTTTGCCGCGTTCGCAGTCACGCAGCGCGAGTTCAAGCGCCGCGGCAATCTTGCTGCCGGAGACCTCGCCGATGCTGCCGCCCTGGAAGGCGGACTCGATCGCGGCGATCACGGCGGGTTCGCCGTCAATCGTGCCACGGGCGATCACGCAGCCGTCGTCCGCCTGGCAGACGATGCCTTGCAACGGCAGCCACGGTGATTCGATCCGGTCGAACGGTCCCAGCAGTTCACGAAACGTGCCGGCATCGAGCAGCGCACGCGCGCGTTCACGCGCGGGCAGTTCGATGAAGCTGTCATGCAGCACGAGCGACGGTTGAAGAGGTGTCGCGGAAGTGGCAACGGTGCTCATGTCTGATCTCCCTGTTCGGCTTCTTCGATCGCTTCCGCAAGGCGCAACGCTACGACGCCAGGTGTCGCGCCGAAGTCGTTGATCTCGATCTGCGCGGCGCCGTCATAGCGCGTGAAGAAGCGGTCGAGCACGCTCTTCCAGATATGGCTGTAGCCGTCGACGCTGGTCCGCACGATCACGTGCGCCGTCATTGAAGCGGCCGGCGACAGCAACACTTCGAGGTCGCCCGAGCCCACCACGCCGACGTGCGCGCGGGTCGTAACGGCGCGTTGCGCCGGGTAATCGAATGTCAGATTTTCCATGAGGCTTGGCTCCCGCCGGTGCCGCGATGCACCAGCATGTCGATAAAGAGAGTGGCGGCGAGCAGATCGGCTGCACCGCCGGGGGATGCGTTCAGGGACAGCAGCGCTCGGTCGAGTTCGGCGAGCGCGGCGCGGCCGGCGACGGTACTGCTGCCACCCAGTTCCAGCACGCGGCGTGCGCCGTGCTGGCCGGCTTGCAGGCCGGGCAGACCAGCGCGATGCAGCAGACAGGTGTCGTCGAGCGAGGCCATGATCGCGAGCAGCGCGTCGAGGCGGGCTGCGTCTTCCGGTGCGCCGTGAGCGCGTGCTTTGTGCAGCGCTGGGAGGCCGATGGCGACGACGTGCGGAAAACCGTCCTGCGCTTCACGCCGCGCACCGCCTACCTGATAGCGCTGGCGTGCGCGTTCGCCATGGCTATCCGAGGGCGCGGCGAAGCGGTCGGGGAAGCAGGCAATCTGGGCGGCCAACGCACAGACCGTCGAGGCGAGATCGAAGCCGGCCGTCCCGACGGGCACGCGGCTGTCGACCAGCGCCGCGCCGGCCACCAGCAACCCGACGATCCAGATTGCGCCACGATGCGCATTGCTGCCGCCGGTGGCCTGCATCATGACCTGCTCGCCGGCGCGGCCAATTTGCGCCAGCTCGGCGCGCAGCGTGGCTGACGGCGCGCTGTGGCGCGCGGCGCGGGACAGCGCCGCGAAGGTCGGCTCGAGCGCGCGCGCGGAGCACAGCATGAGGTCCAGATCGAGATCGCGATGCGCGCCGCTGCCGCGCCGATCCACCAGCGCGGGCTTCGGGGTGAGTTGTGCCTCGTCGATCAACGCAGTGGTGGCGAGCCGGGCAAGCCACGTATCGGCAAGCGTTGGTCCGACCGGCAGCACCTCAGCCGCCGCCAATCTGGCAACGTTCAATAGTCGTTTAGCCGCTACCGGCCTGAGCGCGGGCGTGGCCATGCTTACCAGCTCCGGAAACGTGCCGGCGGCGAGTACAGCCCGCCAGACCAGGTGACCAGATCGTCGATGCTGCGCGCGGCCAGCAGCGAGCGCTTGGCTTCGCCGCGCCGGATACCGAGATCCTCGGGATACGCGACGATGCCGCGCCGGCGCAATTCAGCGGTCTTCTCCGGCTTCGCCCGCAAACCGATCGGCGTGACGCCCGCCACCGCCGCAATCGCGGCGCGCCGTTCGTCGATGCCTTCGGCCTTGTGCAGATGAGCGATGCCTTCTTCGGTGACGACATGGCTGACGTCGTCGCCATAGATCATCACCGGCGCGATCGGCATGCCGCTCTTCGCGCCGACGGCGACCGCGTCGAGTTCGTCCACGAAGGTCGGCTCGCCACCTTTCTTGTACGTCTCGGCGAGCTGGACGACCAGCTTCTGGCCGCGCGAAACCGGCCCCTGGTCTTTCAGCAGCTTGAGCCAGGCAGCGCTCGAATGACGGCGTCCGCGCGGATCGTGTCCCATGTTCGGCGCACCGCCGAAGCCGGCAAGCCGGCCGCGCGTCACCGTCGACGAATTCGCGTCCGCGTCGATCTGCAGCGTCGAACCGATGAACAGATCCACGCCATATTGCCCGGCCAGCTGGCACAGCACGCGGTTCGAGCGCAGGCTGCCGTCGCGGCCGGTGAAGAAGACGTCAGGACGCGCCTCGATGTACTGCTCCATGCCCACTTCGCTGCCGAAGCAATGCATGCTTTCGACCCAGCCCGACTCGATGGCCGGAATCAGCGTGGGGTGCGGGTTGAGTGTCCAGTTGCGGCAGATCTTGCCCTTCAGACCGAGGGCTTCGCCGTAGGTCGGCAGCAGCAGTTCGATCGCGGCGGTATCGAAGCCGACGCCGTGATTGAGCGACGTCACTTCATACGCTTCGTAGATGCCGCGAATCACCATCATGGCGGTCAGCACCTGCAGGTCGCCGATATGGCGCGGGTCGCGCGTGAACAGCGGCTCGACCGCGAACGGCCGGTCTGCCTGCACGACCAGGTCCACCCACGAGCCCGGAATATCGACGCGCGGCAATTCGTCGACAATTTCGTTGACCTGAACGATCACGATACCGTGCCGGAACGCAGCGGCTTCGGCAATCGTGGGCGTATCTTCGGTGTTCGGTCCGGTGTAGAGATTGCCGTGGCGGTCCGCTTTTTCCGCGCACAGCAGTGCGACGTTCGGCGTGAGATCCACGAACATCCGCGCGTACAGCTCGACGTAAGTATGGATCGCGCCGATTTCGAGCTGGCCGTCTTCCAGCAGTTGCGCGACGCGCAGGCTCTGCGGTCCGGCGAAGGCGAAGTCGACCTTGTGCGCGATGCCGCGCTCGAACAACGTCAGATGCTCAGGGCGGCTGATGCTGGAAAGCAGCAGGTGCACGTCGTGGAGTTTTTGCGGATCGACTTTGGCGAAAGAGCGCGACAGAAAGTCGGCCTGCTTCTGGTTGTCACCTTCGAGCGCGACGCGGTCGCCGGGACGGATCAGCGTTTCCAGCGCATCGACGATACGCGCGGCCGGCAGCACGCCGTCTTCGAGCCACGTTGCGACCGTTGCAAGCCGGCGGGCTTTCTCGTCGCGCAGTGTGGTCCACGAGCGCGCGGCAGGGGCGGCTGGGTGAAGGGATGGTTCGGCTTGTGGATTCATCAGCGGATTCAGCTCCCGGTGGTTGGAGTGCGCGCGCGCGTTGCGCGCAGCTTGCGGCCGTTGGCTTGCGCGGCTTCAGCCTGCGCGCGCTCGGTCAGGAAACGATAGAGCAGCTCGCCCGTGCCGAGCAGATGCTCGGTGACGAGCGAACGTGCAGCGGGGATGTCGCCGCTGCGCACTGCATCGAGGATGGCGGCGTGTTCGCGATCGGACTCGTCCTTGTACAAGGGGTGGCCGAATTTGAGCCGCAAATAACGCTCGCCGCGTCGGTGCAGCGTGGCGATCATCTCTTCGAGTTGCGGACGCGCGGCAGGCGCATACAGGCTCATATGGAACGCCTCGTTGCGGGCCACATAGCGCGACGGGTCTAGCTCGGCTTCGGCGGCGTGACACAGTTTTTCCGCCTCGCGCAGCGTGGCTGCCGTGTGCTGCGGAATGGCTAGGCCGATGGCAAGACTTTCCAGCGCCGAGCGGATTTCATAGATCTCGCGCGCTTCCTGCGCCGACAGCGGCGCGACCGTGGCGCCCTTGTTCACGGCGACTCTCGCCCAGCCTTCACTTTCCAGCTGCCGCAACGCCTCGCGCACGGGAATTGCGCTGACCGAGAAGTGACGGGCAATCGCGTCTTGCCGCAAGGGGGCGCCGGGCGCCAGCGTGCCTTCGACGATCGCGGTGCGCAAGGCGTCCGCGATGACGCGTGAAGTGCTGGCCCGCGGCGTCACCGCTTCGGGCAGAAAAGGGACGCGCGAAGCGCTGTCCAGGGGAAAACCATCGGTTGCGTCGTTCATAAGTTCAAATATTATATATGAAATGGCGCGTTTTGCACGAGGGTAAATCTGAGGTTCGGGCAGCGAACGGATTTTGATCCGCGTGCGGGACGAGTCCAGGGCTTTCTGAAGGGGGCCCGCTGTAGCCGTCGCACGCACGCTAACTCGTTGTTAAGAATAGGCAATACGTAGTTCAACCGTAGGGCTGGAGGAGCATGATGAACACAATTTCGGACCGCGCGCGTGCCGCGCGGCATCGCACACCACTCAACCGCTCGCAGATTGCAGGCTTCTGGGGCGCATGGGCGGGCTGGACGCTGGACGGGATGGACTCGTTCATCTACGCGCTGGTCCTGACGCCCGCGCTCACTGAATTGTTGCCGCGCTCGGGATACGCGGCGACGCCGGCCAACGTCGGACTCGCCGGATCGATCCTGTTCGCGCTGTTTCTGATCGGCTGGGGGCTGTCGTTCATCTGGGGACCGCTGGCGGACCGCTTTGGCCGTACTAAAGTCCTGGCCGGTACGATCTTCACGTTTGCAATATTTACGGGCCTTTCGGCGATCTCGCAAAACGTTTGGGAACTGGCTATTTTCCGGTTTATCGCGGGCGTCGGGATTGGCGGTGAATGGGCGCTGGCGGGGACCTACGTGGCGGAGGCATGGCCGGAAGACCGTCGCAAGATGGGCGCGGGCTATCTGCAAACCGGTTATTACGCGGGCTTCTTTCTGGCTGCCGCACTCAACTACACGATTGGGGTGCATTACGGCTGGCGCGCCATGTTCCTGACCGGCGCGGTGCCGGTCGTGGTCGCGATCCTGATTCTGCTGCGTGTGAAAGAGCCGGAAAAATGGCAGAAGGCAGAGCCGAACGCCGTACACAGCAAGCCGCTTCGTGAGATTCTCGGACCGAAATACCGGCGTAGGACGTGGGTCGCGTGCGCCTTGCTGACGATTGCGATCATTGGATTGTGGGCCGGCGCGGTGTACGAACCGTCAGCGGTGATCCAGCTGGCGACGCGCGCCGGCATGGGCAAGCCGGATGCGATGCGCACGGCGTCGATAGCCACCGGATTGCTGTCCATTTCGACGGTTCTCGGTTGTCTCGCCCTGCCGCCGCTAGCCGAACGGATTGGCCGAAAAAAGACGCTGGCAATCTATTTCGGGGGCATGGCGGTGGCAATTTTCGGCAGCTTCGGCTGGTCGTTTTATATGCCTGACGGACTGGTGCCGTTTATTGCGTGGCTGTGTGTGCTGGGGTTCTTCGGTGGCAATTTTGCGCTGTTCAGCCTGTGGTTGCCGGAGCAGTTCGAAACCCGCGTGCGGGCGACGGCATTTGCCTTCTGCACGTCGTTCGGGCGTTTCGTCGGGGCGGGCGTCAACTTCCTGCTGGGCGCCGCGGTGCTGCATATGCATACGCTCGGCATACCGGTTGCGCTGACCGCGCTGGCGTTCGTCGTCGGGCTGTTCATTATTCCGTTTGCACCCGAAACGAAGGGGGAAGCGCTGCCGCAGTGAGGAGGCTTTAGCGGTGCGCGCTCTTGCGTGCGTCGCGGGTCGGCCAGGTGGCGAGCTGGCATAGCGGCGCGTTACGCGGCATGCCTTGTTATGGTCAGGCGGTGTTGGCAAGCGGGCGGTCTCACGCCCGGCAACGCCTCCACGCCTCAATCCGCCGGATGCCTGACCCGCGCGCCGCGCCGCAGCAGCGACAGCAGCGGCCAACCCAGATTGACGCCGAGACTCGCCGTCACGATCAGCGCCATACCGGCCAGTTGCGGCGCCGACAGCGCCCGTCCGTAGACCACCGCATCGACGACGATCGCCGTGAGCGGATACACGAAGAGCAACACGGCGATGACAGGCGTCGTCAGCTTGGGCAGCGCGCCGTAGATCAGCACATACGACAAGCCCGTATGCAGTACGCCCATACCGATCAGCCAGAACCATTGCGATGGCCCGATGTGCGCCACCGAATGCAGCGGCGCGATAAACGCCAGACAGATCACGCCGACCAGACACTGCGCGAGCGTCAGCAGATGAGGGCGCAACTGGCCGAGACTCTTGGCGATCAGCGTCACGCTTGCGTAGAGCACCGAACCGGCTAGCGCCTCGCCTACCCCGAACAGATAGCTGCCGTGCCCCTGGAGGTTTTCGCTCGTGGCCACGCCGGAGGCGAGCACAAGTCCGATGAACGCGGTCGCAATCCAGCCGAGCCGGTCGCCACCAAGGCGTTCGTTGAAGATCGCCGCGCCCATCAGCACGACCCAGAAGGGCTGCACGTGAAACACCACCGTCGCGACCGCGATGCTGGTGCGGTGAATCGCGTCGAAGAACCAGACCCATTGGGTCACCATCAGCAGGCCGGACAGGACGGCGAGCAGCACCATGCGCGGCGTAAAACGCTGGGCCCTGAAGAATCCTTTCCAAGCGCAATAACCCGCCAGCGACAGAAAACCGAACAGGCAGCGGAAGAACACCATCGTCATGGCGTCGAGGCGCGCTTCCTCGACGAAGATGCCGATCGTTCCCATCAGCAAGCCGCCGCTGGCAAGGGTGACGGCGCCCTGTTGGCGCGTGGTGAGTGACATGCGAAAGGCTCCTTGACGATGACAAGGTCAAGTATCGGAGACTTGCCAGCTAACGACAAACGAATAAAATTGAGAAATTCGATAAGCTGGACTTATGAATCATGCACCCAGAATTCGACGTGGATCTGCTGCGCACGTTTGTCGCCGTGGTCGAGGCGGGCAGCTTCACGAAAGCTGCGGCAACGGTACACCGCTCGCAAGCGGCCGTCAGCATGCAGATCAAGCGGCTCGAAAGCATGCTCGGCACTACGCTGTTCGCACGCAATACCCGCAACCTTGCGCTGACGCGGCCGGGCAACACGCTGCTCGAATATGCCCGGCGGGTGATCGATCTGCATGAGGAGGCGTGGTCGGCGATCGTGCGGCCCGAGGTCACCGGACGGGTGGTGCTCGGCGCGCCGGACGACTACGTGTCGTCGTTGTTGTCGCCGGTGCTCAGGCGCTTTTCGAATCTGTATCCGCACGTGGAGATCGAGATTGTCTGCGCGCAAAGCACGGCGCTCGCGCCGATGCTGGCGGACAACAAGATCGACCTCGCGTTCGTCACGCGCGATCGCAAGCTGCGCGGCGACTTCGTGCGCAGCGAGCCGATGGTGTGGGTGGGGGCGTCGGAGGAAACCCCGGTGCTGGCGGCCTCGCCATTGCCGGTCGGGTTATACGAGCCGGGCTGCGTGGCCCGCACCCATACGCTCGCCGCACTGGACGCCGCGCGAATCCGCTACCGCGCCGCGTATAGCAGCGCCAGTCTGCTCGGTCTCGTAGCGACCGTGGACGCCGGGCTGGCTGTGATTGCGCTCACCCGCTGCAGCGTGCCGTCGCGCCTCGCGATCCTCGGGGATGCGCAGGGTTTGCCGAAAATCGAACCGCTGGAAATCGTGGTGGCGCGCAGCGCCAAATCCGACCGGCCGACCTGCGACTATCTCGCCGCCCAGATGATTCAGGACTTGTCGGTGCGAGCGCAGCCGCGCGCGTCGAGCGCGCCGCGCGACGCGCGCGGGTCCGACGTTCAGGCGCGCGCGTAAGCCGTGACGTCGCCGTCGATGGCGAGCCGGACGCGCTCGCCGGGTTGCGGCGTCCGGTACCCGGGCACGCGGGCACGTACCACGGTGCGCGCCGCCGATTGCAGTTGCAACCCCACACCTGCGTCCTGCCCCTGGAAGATCACGTCCTGCACGATGGCATCGAACGACGCCGTCCCTTCGGGCGTGGTTTCGTCGGCGCGCCACAGACGGATCTGTTCGGGACGCACCATGACGTCGACGGCGCCGTCTTTCGCAGGCGCCGACAGCGTCAGTTCGCCGAGTTCGCAGCTCACGCGGTCGCGTGCGGCGATGCCTTGCAGCAACACCGCCTCGCCGATGAACGACGCCAGTTCGCGCGTCACCGGCCGCCGGTAAATCATCTCCGGCGTCGCCGTCTGGATCAGTTTGCCGTGCCACAGCACCGCGACCTCATGGCCGAGCGAGAGTGCTTCCGACTGATCGTGCGTCACCAGCACGGCAGTCGCGCCGGCTGCCGCCAATGCGCTCGCCACGGCCTGGCGGGTCTCGAGACGCAGCGCCGCGTCGAGCGAGGAGAACGGCTCGTCGAGCATCACCAGCGTGGGCGAGGGTGCCAGCGCACGCGCAAGGGCCACCCGTTGCTGCTGGCCGCCGGAGAGCTGCTGCGGGGCGCGCCCGGCAAACGAGGCGGGCAGGCCGACCAGTTCCAGCAATTCGGCGACGCGATGCCGTGCGCGCCGTTGCGCGCGCGGCAGACCGAAGACGATGTTGTCCGCCACCGACAGATGCGGAAATAGCGCACCTTCCTGCGGCACATAGCCAATGCGGCGTTGTTCCGAGGGCACGTGCAGTGCGTCGCCGGCGACGCGCCGGCCGTCGATTTCCACGGTGCCGCGGTCCGCGCGTTCGAAGCCGCACAACACCCGCAACAGCGTGGTTTTGCCGCTGCCGGACGGACCGAGCAGGGCGAGCAGCGTGCCGCGCTCGACGGACAGATCGATGCCGTGCAGCACCGGGTTGCCATCGAACGATTTTTGCAGGCCGCAGATACGAAGTTCGCTCATGAGAATCCGATGGAATAGCGGGGAGGTCGGCGCAGCCTTAGCCGCGATCGCCGAGCAGCGCGGAGCGGCCGAGCAGGGCAAACAGCAGGCCGGAGGCGCACAGCGAAATGCCCGTGAGCAGCGCGGCGTAGGGCGCGGCGGCGGCAAACGCCATGGTCGACGTATCGGACCAGACCTGGGTGGCGAGCGTCTGGGTGCCGATAGGCGAGAGCAGCAGCGTCGCGTTGAGTTCGGTGACCACCGAGATGAATACCATCGACGCCGCCGCGCCCAGACCCGGCCCGGCGAGCGGCAACAGCACGCGCACGAGCGTCTGCCGCCAGCCCAGTCCGAGCGCCCGCGCGGTTTCTTCGAGACGCGGCTGCGCCTGCATCAGCGCGGCGCGCACGCTGACGAGCGCGAGCGGCAGGAACAGGATGGCGTAGGTGACGATCAGCAGCGTGGTGCTCTGATAGAGCGGCTGCAGCGAATGCACGGCGAGCGAGACGATTGCGAGCGCGATCACGAGACCGGGGATGCCTTGCGCGAGAAACACGCTGCGTTCGAACAACGTGGCAAGACGCCCAGGATAGCGCACCAGCAGGAACGCGAGCGGCACGATCAGCAGGGTCGTCAGGATGGCCGCGCCGAGTCCGAAACCGAGCGACGAGAGCGTCGCATTGAACAGCAGTTCGGGCGAAACGTCGGCCGGCGTGACGGCGGCGGCGCCCGGCTGGGTGAGCCAGTAGCCGATCATGCCGAGCGGCACGCCGAGCGTCGCAATGGTCAGCGCGCCGAAGCCCGCCACCACCAGCCAGCGCCACCAGCCGAGGTCATAGCGCAGGATGGCGCGGCGCGCGCCTCGGTCGACGCGTTCATAACGCGCGGCGCCGCGCACGCGGAATTCGAACGCCAGCACCACGAGGCACATCACGATCAACAGACAGGCCAGCAGCGAGGCGCCGGGGCCGTCGAAGCTGGTGCGGTATTCGGCGTAGATTTCGGTCGTGAACGTGCGAAAACGCAGCAGCGTGAACGCGCCGAACTCGGACATCACGCCGAGCGCGACCAGCAGCATGCCGCCCAGCAAGGCAGGGCGCAGTTGCGGGAGGATCACGCGGGAAAAAGTGGTCCAACGGCCGCAGCCGAGGGAGCGGGCGCTTTCTTCGAGCGCCGGGTCCATGCTGCGCAAGGCAGCGGCCACCGGCAGGTAGACCAGCGGGAAATAGGCGGAGGTAATGACCAGCAAGGCGCCGTTGAAATCCTGCAGATCCAGGCTGAACGACACCCACGCATAGCTCGTGATGAACGGCGGCATCGCGAGCGGCGCGGCCATCGCCACGGCCCAGAAGCGGCGGCCGGGCAGGCGCGTGCGTTCGACGAACCACGCGGCCGCCGTACCCAGCACCGCCGCCGCGAGCGTGGCCGATACCGTGATCATCAGCGTATTGACGAGCAGTTCGCCGACGAGCGGCCGGAACACCAGTTCGGTCGCCTCGGCGAAACCAAAACTGGCCGCTCGCCAGACAGTAAACGCGAGCGGCAGCAACACCAGCAGCGCGCTCAGCGCCGCACCTGCAAACAGACCACGCGGCGCGCGCTTACGGCCGCGCGCCGGTTCCGAGCTAGCAGCCGGCGAAGCGGCTGATACAGCGTCGCTCATTTACAGCAGTCCGGCCTGACGCAGCAGTTTGCCGGCCTGGCTGTCGTCACCGAGTTGTTGCACCGTCAGCGTCGGCGGGCTCAGTTCGGCGAACGGTTTGAGGATCGGGTCCGGTGCGACGCCGCCATGCAGCGGGTACTCGAAATCGACATGGCTCTTCGCCAGCAGCGTCTGGGCGCGTTCGCTGACCAGATAGGCCAGGAATTTCTGCGCGCCGTCTTCGTTGTGCGCCGACTTCAGGACCGCGGCACCCGACACGTTCACCAGCGCACCCGCGTCGCCGTTGGTGAAGTGATAGAGCGCGCTACGGGTTGCCTTGTCGCCGATTTCAGCATTCAGGCGCGCCCAGTAGTAATTGTTGATGAGGCCGGTTTCGACTGCGCCGCGATTCACGGCGGCTACCACGCCTTCGTCGTCGTCGAAAATCTGCGAGTTGGCTTTCAGGCCCTTCAGCCATTCGAGCGTCTGTGCTTCACCCTTCAGGGCGATGACGGCGCTCACGAGCGGCAGGAAGTCGCCGTCGCTCGGGGCAATGCCGACCTTGCCTTTCCATTGCGGCTTGGCCAGATCGAACAGCGATTGCGGCAACTGCTCAGCCTTGAGTTTGGCCGTGTTGTAGGCCAGCACGTTTTCACGCGCGGTGACGCCGACCCATGCGCCGGTCGGCGAATCGAAACGCGCCGGCACGGCCGACAGCGTCGCGGCATCCACCTTGCCGAGCAGGCCCTTTTCTTCGAGCAGCATCAGTTCCGGCGAGTTTTCCGTGAAGTACACGTCGGCCGGGGAGGCGGTGCCTTCTGCGACGAGCTGCGCCGCGAGCGCCGGGCCTTCGCCGGTGCGGATCTTGACCGAGATGCCGGTTTGCGCCTGGAAATCCTTCGCGAGCATGTTGACGACCTGCTCGTGCTGCGCGCTATACAGCGTGATCGATGCAGCGTTCGCGGCGAGCGGCGCTGCGCCCAGCGTCGCCAGCAGAAGAGCCGCCGCGCCGCTGATTGCGCGGACACGGCTGCCAAGCCAGGAATGAGTCATGATTCAGAATTCCTTTTGTGATGGTGTCGATCTACTGCTCCGCGAGCGCCGCCTGTGCGGCGCTCGCGTCTTACGTTTCGAACAGCCCCGCGCCGATGTACGAACCCGGTCTCGCGCCCGGCGGGCAGGCGAACACCGCGCTGCCGACGTGCGTCGTGAACTGGTTCATCATGTCGAACTTCGAGAGCTTCTCGTTGATGGGGATGAAGCCGGTACGCGGGTCGCCCTGGTAGGCAATGAAAATCAGGCCCGCGTCGTACTCGGTTTCCTGGCGCCATGGCGGCCAACGCTCGATATAGAAATTCGAGCCGTCGTTGTACGAGTACGAACGGCGCAGAATCTGCGCGCCATTGTTGGTGGCCTGGTTCGACAGCCGGACGTGCGAGTTCTCCGGAATCACCGGATTGCCGTCCTTGTCCTGCGCGTCGAGATCCAGCGGCTCGAATTCGTTCTTCTTGCCGATCGGCGCACCGCTGTACTTGTGCCGGCCGAACACCTGCTCCTGGAAATCCGCTTCGGTCAGGTCCCAATGTTCGAGCGTGATACGGATGCGACGCACCACGCTATACGAGCCGCCTTGCATCCACGGCGCATCCGCGCCGTTGGCCCAGACGAACTGGTTCATCAACTCGGGCTTTTTGGTCGACGGGTTGTTGGTGCCGTCCTTGAAGCCCATCAGGTTGCGCGGCGTCTGACCGCGCGGACCGGACACGAAACCGGCCTGGCCCCAGCGCATCGTCGCGATGCCGTAGCACTGGCGCGCCAGTTGACGTACGGCGTGGAAGGCCACTTGCGCGTCGTTCGCACAGGCCTGGATGAACAGGTCGCCACCGGTTTTTTCCGGCAGCAACTGGTCGCCGTTAAAACGCGGCAGATCGACCAGTGCCGCGGGACGGCGAGCGGCGATGCCGTAGCGGTCCTTGCCGTCCGAGGTGAAGAGCCCCGGGCCGAAGCCGAAGGTCACCGTGAGGCCGGCCGCGCCGAGGCCGAGCACGTCGCCGGAATCCGGCGCAGCCTTGCCGTCGGCGCCGGGCAGCGCGCCTGCGGGCTGACCCTGCGTCATACGCGCGGCGGAGTCGGTCCAGGTGCGCAGCAGGCCGATCACGTCTTCGCGTTTGGTCGTGGTGAGATCGAGCGCCGCAACGTAGATATGCGATTGCTGCGGCGTGACGATGCCGCCCTGATGCTCGCCGAAGAACGGTTCGACCGCCAGGTAGGGATCGACGGCGTGGGCCGGCGACTTGCTGAGCGCGGCCTGGGCGACGCCGGTCGCGCCCAGACTTGCGCCTGCTGCGACCGCCGCACCCCCGGCTTTCAGAAACCCGCGCCGGGTAGGCCGCTTGGGGGGACTTGTATCGTTTGCCATGATTACTTCGCTAGTACCAACGTGTTCACGTCGTCCTGCACATAATAAAAACCATCGCCCGCCGGCGTCATGACGATGCCGAACAGGTCGCCGTTGCCCGGAGGCGATTGCGCCTTGTCGGTATCGATCCAGCGTGCGTAGATCTGCTTGCCGGCAGCAGGGTCGATCTCGACGACCTGGCCGTTCAGCGCATTCGTCACCAGCAGGTGGCCGTTGGGCGCCGTGACCATGGCCAGCGGCCGGCGCAGCAGGCCGTCGGCGGTGAGCTGGCGGCCCACGCCCGCGCTCGTATCGCGCGTCATCGGATCTTCGATCGCGTTGACGCGATTACCGATAGCGTCCGAAACATACAGGAGTTTCTGGTCGGACGACAGGGCAAGGCCCGTGGGTCCGACGAGGAACACGCCCTTGTCCGCCTGCGCGCCGAAGCCGCTGCCGACCACGGTTTCCTTCTTCACGACCGGCGGCTTGCCGTCCGGAATGTCGACGTCGAGGCGCAGCACGGTGGCCTGCTTGAACACCGGCGGCTCGCCGTCCGGGCCGACTGCGGTTGCCGGGCCGACGCCGAAGCCGGCGTTGCTGACGAACAGCGTGGCGCTATTGCCGTTGTCGACGACCGCCATGTTGCCCCACGGGTCGTTGATGTTCGGGCTGTTGATGGTCGAGACCACCTTGCCTTGCGGATCCAGCACGATCAGGCAGCCGGCGCCCTTGGTGCCGGTGGTGCCGTCGTTGCTCGGCGTGCTGCCGACGATCACCCAGCCCGACTTCAGCATGGTCATCGCGGTCGACAGGCCGACGCCGCCCGGGCATTCCTTCAGATCGCGCGGAATCGTCGCGAACAGCGTCATCTGTTTGGTGTCCGGATGGTAATCCACGATGGTGGAGCCGGTGCCTTGCAGGTTGGTCGAATTGTTGAAGTTGTCGATCAGCACATCGTCTTTCTTCACCGTGCCGGCCGAAACCGGCGCGACGACGAGCGCGTACGGATTCTGGTCGCCGTTCTCGGGCACCGTGTTGATGAGCGTGGTGTGTTTATGCACCGTCTCCAGAAAGCCTTGCGGATCGGCGTATGCGGTGCCGGCCGCGAGCAGCGCAGCGGCGCCCGCCGCCGCTGCCATCAGTGCCCGCGTAGCGCGCGGCAAAGTCTTGCGCTTGGGGTAATTCATGATTGAGCCTCCGTGCCTGCGCACAAAGCGTTGAATGCGGTCATGATCGAAAGCATGGTGTCCAGGTTATGAAGTCGTTCAGAACGTGATGTTGGTTCGCACGCCGACAACAAACGTGTTGCGCAGCGCCTGGGTCGGGTCGTTCGGGTTCTGTCCGGCGCCCGCGTTGAACGTGTATTGTGCGTCGGCCTGAATCTGCCACCACGGGTTGACCTGATACTGATAGGTCGCTTCCAGTGTGGTTTCCTGGGTGCGCACGCCATACGGGCCGTTGGAGAACGCACGACTGTCCAGATCGAGGTCTTCCACGCTATTGCTGACCTTGATGTAGGTCAGTGCAAGGCCGACGGTGTCGTTGTCGCGGCCAGCGAACGGCGCCTTCATCACCACGCCCAGGTTGGCCGAGAAGTTGACCAGGTTGCGGTCGCCCGGCGCGCCCATCACGCGGGTGAAGACGTTGATGCTGCGCGGCTCGTCCGGGTCGGGACGCCACACCATCTGGTCAGCCACGGCATAGAAACTGTAGTTGCCGCGATGCTGGGCGGCAACACCGGTCGAATTCGGGTTCGCCAGCGACAGGCCGGTGTTGTCGTAGTGCTGATCGGCGAAGCTGCCGGTGTTGTACCAGAAGCCGATCTTGTAGCTGCCGGGCAGGCCGGTGTTGGCGACTCCGACCATCTCGCCGTCGCCCGGCTGGTTCAACGCGTACTGCAACTCGCCGATATACAGCGCGCCGGTATGCAGGTTGAAATTGGTGCCGCTGATGTTGTTCGGATTGTTGCCAAGCGGGTCGCCGTCGAACACGCCTGCAAGGGCCGTCACGGTTGGCGTGATCTGGCCGCGCACGCGAATGCCGAGGTCGGCGAGCGGATAAGCGGGGCCACCCGAGGGCATGTCGTACGACGGCAGCGCGGGCCAGCCGAACATCGTGTTGACGAAGAGGCCGGCGCTCTGGCTGCCGATGAATTCCTGGTCGAGACTCTGCTGACCGACCTTGACGTCCATCTTGTTGTTCAGGAACGACTGCTGGTACCACAATTCCCACAGGCGGGTCGTATCCTGCGCTTCGATCCCGCTCGCCGTATTGAGCGTACCGAGGTTGTCCGCACTCAGATTCTGGCCGTGGATATTCAGCGCGCTCACGTTGAAGAGGCCGCCCTGCAGGCCGAACGCTTTCTTGGTATCCAACTGCACGGTGGCGGTTGTCAGGCCGTCATAGGTGCCGCCGGTGTTCAGGCCGCCGCGCGTGTTGTACAGATATTCGCTGGTCTCGGTGAGGCCGAACGTGATGCCGTATTTGCCGAGCCACGGACGCAGACCGCCGATATCGCCGAGCAGGGTGCCGCGGTTCCAGAAACCGGTCCACTGGCTGGTTTGCTGGGCCTGAATGTTCAGGTCCGCCTCGGGCGTGTCTTTCGGTGCGGCGTCGGGATTGGTGATGGTGGCGTCGGCCATCGCCGTGGCGGCGGTCAGCGAAGCCCATGCGAATGCTGTGAAAAGTGCCATGCGGCGCATCGAAGGCATGCGGAGCGTGCGTGCGGCGCGAGCGTGCGGTGTAGCATTCTTGAATGGACGCACGGCTGACGCGCGACCTTTGGACTGGGCGAACTTCATCGAAATCCTTGTTTGTGTTGTATCCGACCGTTCCGGCTGTCCGCATCGTGTGTAGATGGGTGGACCTCCGCACATTGCTGCTGCGGTTCGCGACGCCTAAGAAGCAATGACAAGATCGTACGCATGCGAAATAGGTGCGTCAATACAAATGAGAACGATTCGCAACAATATTACTGGGATGTAATTGATATATTTACGGTAAGCAGCGCGTATTGGTCTATTGGTCATTTAAACGTAATTAAAATGTAAGTAAGTTGTATTTTATAAGGATTGATTCCATTTCAATGAGTCCGCGCAGAGGTGTAACCAGTGAGCTTTTCCGGGAGGGGGGACAGTTCGCTTTCCGTTCAGGTGGCCGCACGTGCCGCAGACAATCGAACTCGTGCCAGGCTGCGCCGCCGGACGGCATGAATACAACGAAAGCGTATTGTCAGAAAATGCATCCCCGAATCGACAGATTCTTTACGGTCGGCAAGGGCCCAAAACCCGGAGCCTCACACGATGCTCAAGAACCTCTTCATTCAACTGACGGTCTGGTTCGTCTTCATGGCGGTCCTGCTGTTCGGCGCGGCCGGGACGCTGCATTGGGCTGCGGGCTGGTGGTTTCTGCTCGAATGGGCGGTGCTCGGCCTGTGGTTGGGTCTGTGGCTCGCCCGGCATGACCCCGCCTTGCTCGTCGAACGCCTGAAACCTATCGTCCAGCGCCAGCAGAGCCGTTGGGATCAAGTCTTCATGGCGTTCGTGGGCGCCTTCTGGATTGGCTGGCTGATCCTGATGGGGCTCGACGCCGGCCGCTTTCACAGGTCGTCCATGCCAGGCTGGCTGCATGTCGTCGGCGCGCTCGGCATTTTCCTGTGCATTTATGCGTGCCGCTCGGTGTTCCGCGCCAACAGCTTCGCTGCGCCGGTCGTCAAGATCCAGTCCGAACGCGACCATACGGTCAGCGATACCGGGCCATACGCCTACGTCAGGCATCCGATGTATGCCGCCGCGCTGCCGTTCCTCGTGGGTGTGCCGTTGCTGCTCGGCTCGTGGTGGGGGCTCGTCTGCGTGCCGCTCCTGATAGTCGGCGTTGGCTACCGTGCCGTGCAGGAAGAGCGCTTGCTCGCCGCTCAACTGCGTGGCTATGCGGAATACGCGGCACGCGTGCGGTATCGGTTTGTGCCGTATATCTGGTAGCGGTCTCGCCGCACAGCGCTCGGTGGACGACTCAGCCGGCTAGCTTCAGCCACCGATGTGCGCACCTGCACCGACAAGGCGCATCGCTCTCCGTTTTGGTGAACCTGTCTAGACAAAATGCACCAGCGAGGCGTGCCGACACGATATCTTCCAATCGCCTTTCGCGCGGAGAGCATGCCTGAAAGCCTTTACATATAGGGCTTACCCGATGATTGATGCGAAATCTCACATTTCCGCTTGCGACGATTTATTTACTCATGCAGACTTGTCTAGTCAATTTAGGCGAGTGAATCAATCGCTCGGCTAGCTGGATGGTGTTCCCTCAATCAAAGGAGTTTCGACGTGAAGGTAAAGCGCACTACGTTGGCTAAAGCATTGATCGGTGCCGTCCTCGGCGCCGCGACCATCCTCGCCGCCCCTGTGCAGGCCAAAGAATGGAAGACGGTGACCATCGCTCTCGAAGGCGGCTATGCGCCCTGGAACCTGACGCTGCCGGGCGGCAAGCTTGGCGGATTCGAACCCGAACTGGTGGCGAACCTGTGTGCGCGCATCCAGTTGCAATGCAATCTCGTCGCGCAAGATTGGGACGGCATGATTCCGGGTCTGCAGGCGGGTAAGTTCGATGTCCTGATGGACGCAATCTCGATCACGCCGGAGCGCGAAAAGATCATCGCGTTCTCGCGTCCTTATGCTGCAACGCCGGCCACCTTTGCCGTGACCGACACCAAGATCCTGCCGAAGGCCGGCCCAACCAGCGCCGTCCTCAAGCTGACCGGCGATGCGAAAACCGATCAGCCCACCGTCGACTCGCTGCGTAAAGAGTTGAAGGGCAAGACCATCGGCATCCAGTCGGGCACGGTGTACACGAAGTTCATCAACGACGGCTTCAAGGACGTCGCCACGATTCGCGTCTACAAGACCTCGCCGGAGCGCGATCTCGATCTGGCGAACGGCCGCATCGACGCATCCTTCGACGACGTGACGTACTACGCCGCCAACACCGACAAGAAAGAGACCGCGTCGATCGTGATGGCTGGACCGAAGATCGGCGGCCCGATCTGGGGTCCGGGTGAAGGCCTCGCGTTTCGCCAGCAGGACGCCGATCTGAAGGCCAAGTTCGACACCGCGATCAGCGCGGCGCTCGCCGACGGCACCGTGAAGAAGCTCTCAGTGAAGTGGTTCAAGACTGACGTCACGCCTTGAGCGGCGACTCGGCGGCTGGCTGGGCGTGACGCGTGACTGCGTGAAGGGGGCGCGGCCGCTGCGCGCGGCACGTCCCAGATGAAATGCAGTCTTGTGACGCAATGGCAGCAAGGTCCTGGCAGCAAACCGCTGTAACAGCAGGTGTACCAGCACGCGCAGCAACGCTCGCGCGTGCTGGCTGATTGATCCAACGGATTGGACGAGGGGTAGGTTATGGCTCTGATCGGGATGCTCGGCTTTGGGCCGGATGGCTGGGGTGGCGTCGTGCTGCTGGCGGCCTTGATGACCGTCGCATTGACGCTCGCGGCGCTCGCCGTCGGTGCGGTGTTCGGCGCCCTGGTGGCTGCGGCGAAGCTGTCGCGCTTTCGCAGCTTGCGCATCGTCGGCGATTTCTACACGACCGTGTTTCGTGGCGTGCCTGAACTGCTCGTCATCTATCTGTTCTATTTCGGTGGCTCCACGCTGGTGACGACCATCGGCCAGTGGTTCGGCGCCGATGGCTTCGTCGGCGTGCCGCCTTTCGTGATCGGTGCGCTGGCGGTCGGGATGATCTCCGGCGCGTATCAGGCCGAGGTGTACCGTGCCGCGGTGCTGGCCGTATCGCGCGGCGAACTCGAAGCGGCCCGTTCGATCGGCATGCCCACGCTGACGATGGCGCGCCGCATCCTGATCCCGCAAGTGCTGCGCTTCGCCTTGCCGGGCGTCGGCAATGTGTGGCAGTTGAGCCTGAAGGACTCCGCACTGATCTCGGTCACGGGTCTCGCCGAACTGCTGCGCGTGAGCCAGGTGGCCGCGGGCTCGACCCATCAATATTTCACGTTCTTCGTCGTGGGCGGCGCGTTGTATCTGCTGATGACGAGCATCTCGAACCGGGTCTTCAACCACGCCGAAGCGCGTGTGGGCCGGTCCTTCCGCCGCAATTTCGCCCGCAACTGACGAGGCCGCGCCATCATGCATATCGACTTCGCTTTCCTGCTCGACACGCTGCGCCAGTTACTTGGCGCCGTGCCGACCACGCTCGGGCTGTTCTTCTCTTCGCTGGTGCTGGGCGGACTGTTGTCGCTCGTGATCGTCACGATGCGCGTCTCGCCGCACTGGCTGCCGAACCGCTTCGCGCGGGCTTACATCCTCGTGTTTCGCGGCTCGCCGCTGCTGATCCAGATGTTCCTCGTGTACTACGGACTCGGCCAGTTCGGCGTGATCCGCGAGAGTTTCCTGTGGCCGGTGCTGCGCGAACCGTATATGTGCGCGGTGCTTTCGCTGGCTCTGTGTACGGCGGGATACACCGCCGAGATCATCCGCGGCGGCTTGATCGCCGTGCCGGTCGGGCAGATCGAAGCAGGCTATGCCATCGGCCTGTCGGGCTTCGCGTTGCTGCGTCGCGTGATCGGACCGATTGCGCTGCGCCAATGCCTGCCCGCGTATTCCACGGAAGCCGTCTTGCTGGTGAAGTCGACGGCGCTTGCGAGCCTTGTCACCGTATGGGAAGTGACCGGTGTCGCGCAGCAGATCATCCAGCAGACCTATCGGACAACTGAAGTTTTCATCTGCGCCGCGCTGATCTACCTGTTCCTGAATTTCGTCATCGTGCGTCTCCTGGGTCTGCTTGAAGTGCGGTTGTCGCGCCATCTGCGCACGGCACCCGTCCAGGCCGCCCCGCGCGCGGTTTCCGCTACTACCGAAGCACGTCGTGCCGCGCACTGAACGGCCGCTCATTCTGGAGAACTACATGAACGCTACGGCACCCGTTGCATTGTCGGTCAAGAACATTCACAAGTCGTTCGGCGACCATCACGTCCTCAAAGGGATCTCGCTCGACGCGCACCAGGGCGACGTGATTTCGATCCTCGGCGCGAGCGGCTCAGGCAAGAGCACCTTTCTGCGCTGCCTGAACCTGCTGGAAACGCCGGATGACGGTTCGGTCGCGCTGTCCGGCGAAGAGCTGAAGATGAAGCGCCGCGGCGACGGCAAGCTGCAGCCGAGCGATCGCCGCCAGGTGGACCGCATCCGCTCGCAACTCGGCATGGTGTTTCAGAATTTCAACCTGTGGTCGCATATGACGGTGCTCGAAAACCTGATCGAAGGTCCGATGCGCGTGCAAAAGCGCAGCCGCGCCGAGGCCGTGGAAGAGGCCGAAGCGTTGCTCGCCAAAGTGGGACTGGCGGAAAAGCGCGGCCACTATCCGGCGCATCTGTCCGGTGGCCAGCAGCAGCGCGTGGCGATTGCCCGGGCGCTGGCAATGCACCCGAAAGTCATGCTGTTCGACGAGCCGACCTCGGCGCTCGATCCTGAACTGGTAGGGGAAGTGCTGCGCGTGATGCGTTCGCTCGCCGAAGAAGGCCGCACCATGCTGGTTGTCACGCACGAAATGGGTTTCGCGCGCCACGTGTCGAATCGCGTGATGTTCCTGCATCAAGGCCAGGTGGAAGCCGACGGCACGCCGGATGAAGTGTTCGTCGAATGCAAGTCGGAGCGCTTCCGGCAATTCGTCTCGAGCCATCAGGACCGCAGCGCCCACTAATACCTCAAGGATAACTATCATGGCCGTGATCCGTTCCGATCGTCCTCTCGACCTGGCCCAGATGGCCGCGGTCGCTGCCGGCGAGCCGCTCCATCTGTCCGCCGAGGCCCGCGCCGGTATCGCGGCGGCGCGCGCACTCGTCGAACAGATCGTCGAGCGTGGAATTCGCGCCTATGGCGTGAACACGGGCGTCGGTGCGTTGTGCGACGTGACCGTTTCGCGCACCGAGCAACGCGCGCTGTCGCGCAACATTCTGATGAGTCACGCGGTAGGCGTCGGCGCGCCGCTCGGGGTCGCCGAAACGCGCGCGATCATGGCGGCAGCAGTCAACAATTTCGCGCACGGGCATTCGGGCATTCGTCTCGAAGTGGTCGATCAGCTCGTCGCGCTGCTGAATGCGGATTGCCTGCCGGAAGTGCCGGCCTTCGGCTCGGTCGGCTATCTGAGCCATATGGCGCATATCGCGCTCGTGTGTATCGGCGAGGGCCATGCGCGCTATCGCGGCGAGCGCCTCAAGGGACGCGACGCGCTGCAGATGCTGGGTCTCGAGCCGCTGGTGCTCGAAGCGAAAGAAGGCCTGAGCCTCGTCAACGGCACGCCCTGCGTGACGGGACTGGCGGCGCTTGCGCTGGCGCGTGCCGAACGTCTGCTCGACTGGACCGACGTGGTCGCCGCGATGAGCTTCGAGAATCTGCGCGGCCAGCTCGCCGCCTTCGACGCCGATTCGTTGGCGTTGCGCATTTCGCCGGGGCTGACGCTGGTCGGCGAACGGATGCGCGCCGCGCTCGCCGACAGCGGTATTCTCGCCGCCGTGGTCGGCCAGCGCACGCAAGACCCCCTGAGCATGCGGACCATCCCGCACGTCCACGGTGCCGTGCGCGATGTGCTGAGCGCCACCGCTGTGGTGGTCAATCGCGAACTCGCCTCGATTACCGACAATCCGATTGTCGCCGGCACGCCCGAGGACCCGCGGGTCTATTCGCAGGCGCATGCCGTGGGCGCTTCGATCGCGCTGGCGATGGACAGCCTCGCGACCGCGATTGCGCAGGTCGCGGCGATGGCCGAGCGCCGTCTGGACCGGCTGGTCAATCCGCTGGTCAGCGGCTTGCCGGCGTTTTTGGCCGAACCTGGCGGCACCTGTTCGGGCTTCATGATTGCGCAGTACACGGCGGCGTCGCTGGTCGCACAAAACCGGCGCCTCGCCCTGCCAGCGAGCCTCGACGGCGGGATCACCTCCGGCTTGCAGGAAGACCATCTGTGCCACGCCACCCCGGCTGCCTTGAAGGCGCTCGAAATCGTCGATAACGCTGGGCGGATCGTCGCAATCGAACTGCTGGCCGCGGCCCAGGCTTATGATTTGCAGACTGGCGACGTACCGCGCGCGCCCTATACGGATTCGTTATGGCGTAGCGTGCGTCGCGTGGTACCGACGTATTGCGACAACCGGCCGCTCGCGGAGGACATGGCCCTAGCATTCCGGATGATTGCCGATGCCGCGCCGCCGCCCTTGCCGAACCCCGGTAAGATGCGGCCTGCGGTCGTCGGTGCAGGAGGAGACTCCGACGACCCGTCGCGCGAGGCCATGCTGCAGATGGCGGGCGTCATCCGCGACGCCGCGGCGAACGAGCAGCAATCGGCGGCATGATGGGACGATGAGTCCATGAACGTCGCATAAGCGGCCTACGAGCCGGTGCGCCAGGCCCATCCGCCGGCGTGCCGGGATATTGCGTACCACCCACGAGGTCGACGTGAATATGAATATCAATGCGCCACTGGAAAGCAGCCCCGCAGCGCGCATGGGCAATGGCACCGAGACGCCTGCGAAAGCCATGCCGGCCTACGAACAGATCAAGCGCTATGTGGTGAAGCGGATCGCGGAAGGGGACTGGAAACCGGGCGGTCTGATTCCATCGGAGACCGAACTGGTCAAGGAATTCGGCGTGGCGCGCATGACGGTATCACGCGCGCTGCGCGAGCTGACTGTCGAGCGGGTGCTGACGCGCGTGCAGGGCTCGGGCACGTTTGTGGCGCCGCAGCGCTATGAATCGACGGTGCTGGAGATTCGCAACATCGCCGACGAGATCGCGGCACGCGGTCATCGGCATCGGGCCCAGGTGCTGGCGCTCGAACCGAGCGAGGACGCGCAGGCGCTCGATGCGCTCGGCCTGTCGGCAGGGCCTGCTTTTCACTCGCGGATCGTGCATAGCGAAGAGGGCGAGCCGATTCAGTACGAAGACCGCTACGTCAATCCCAAGGTGTTTTCCGAGTATCTGCAACAGGATTTCACGCTCGAGACGCCGAATCACTACATGGTGCGGCTTGCGCCGATCCAGCGCGCCGAGTTTCGCATCTACGCGCAGAAGCCGGACGCGCATGTGCGGCGGTATCTGGCGATGGAAATCGGCGAGCCGTGTCTGTTGTTGTGGCGCCGCACGTGGGTGGGTGAAGCGGTGGCGACCTCGGTGCAGCTGTGGCATCCGGCGTCACGCTTTCATCTGGCGGGCAACGTCTGATTGGGTAGCGGCTTGAGCGGCTCGAGCGGCTCCGGTTCAGCCCTGTCGTTGCGAGACGGCCGGCCCGAACCGGCAGCCCAGCCGGTAGCGCGAACCTGGATGCACAAAGCGGGCGAACGTCACCGCTACGCCGCTCGTCCACGTCCGCCTCACCAGCGTCAGGCACGGCTCCTCGGCGCGGATTTCCAGTTTCGCAGCCTCGTCGAGGGTCGGCAGACCCGCGTCGACGACGTGTTCGACATCGTGCAGCGGCACGACGTTGTAGAGGTACTCTGATGGCCGGATCGTTGCGAAGTCCTGCTGAAGAAACTCGGGTGCCGTGGCCGGATTGACGTAGCGGTCTTCGAGTTGCACCGGTAGCCCGTTTTCGCGGTGGACGCAGATCACATGAAACACCGAGGTGCCAGGTGCGAGGCCCAATGCGTTCGACACCAGAACCGGTGCGGTCTCCCGCTGCTTGAGCAGCGTTTCGTAGCTGTATTCATGGCCGCGTGAGCGAATCTCGTCGCCGATATGAGCGATCATCAGCAGCGTCGATTGCGGCTTCGTTTCCGCGACAAAAGTCCCTACACCCGAGACGCGCGTGACGAGGCCTTCCTCCGCGAGTTCTCGCAACGCGCGGTTGACGGTCATGCGCGACACGCCTAACGCCGCGACGAGGTCCAGTTCCGAAGGGATGCGGTCGCCGGGCTGTCGCGCACCCGAGTCGATGGTGCGGCGGATGTGGCTCTTGACCTGTTCGTAGCGCGCGGTGGGCGGGTCAGGGACGTCCGCGTCGCGGGGAGCCTGAGCATTCATTGCGGCTCCGCCTCATTGGCACCTTGTGTCCAGAAGGCGTTGCGGTCGAAGTAATTCTGCAGAAATTGCCGCAGGCGCGGCTGTCCGGCATCGTGAAAGACTTCGCGCGGCTTGCCTGCGACTGCGATCCGTCCTTGATCGATAAAGACCACCTTGTCCGCGACCTGTGCGGCAAAACCCATTTCGTGCGTAACGACGGCCATGGTCATGCCGTCGCGGGCGAGTTGCTTCATCACCTGCAAAACCTCGCCGACCAGTTCCGGGTCGAGCGCCGAGGTGGGCTCGTCGAACAGCATGATGTGCGGCTCCATGGCAAGCGCTCGCGCTATCGCCACGCGTTGCTGCTGGCCACCGGATAGCCTGGCCGGATACGCGTCGGCCTTGTGGGCGAGCCCCACGGTCTCGAGCATCGCATTGGCGCGGCGTCGCGCGTTGTCGCGCGACAGATGCTGCACGCGCAAGAGCGCCTCCATCACATTGCCGAGCGCCGTCATATGCGGCCACAGATTGAACTGCTGGAACACCATGCCTACATTGCGCCGCACGCGGTTGATCTCGGCTTGCGAGGCGCGCATGCGTTTGCCATTGCGCTCGGTGTAGCCGAGCAGTTCGCCTTCGATGCGCACGTCGCCCTGATCGTAGGTTTCCAGCGCGGCGAGACAACGCAGCAAGGTGCTCTTGCCGGACCCCGACGGGCCGATAATGCAGACCACTTCGGATTTGGCGATCTCCAGGTCGACGCCGCGCAGCACGTCGACCTCACCAAAGCGCTTGCGCAGATCGCGCACTTCGATCAACGGAGCGCTGCTGGCTTGGGTTGCGGCGAGGGTGGCGGTGGACTGGGAGGCTGGCATATCGGCAAGGGCGTTCATCGATGGATCCGGGATTCGTTCATGCCATGAATCGCGCAATGCGGGCTTCTGCCCACATGCCGGCACGCGAGGTCAGTTCGACCAGCGCGAGATAACACACGCATAGCGCCAGCAGCGTTTCGACGAAGGCGAAGGTGGCCGACCCAATGCCGGTCAGGACGAAGGTCAATTCGGGCACCGTGACGATCGACAGTACGGCGGTTTCCTTGCTGAGCACGATAATCAGATTGGTGAGCGCCGGCACGATCAGCACCAGCATCTGCGGCACCTGGATGCGCAACACCGCCTGCCAGCGCGACAAGCCCAGACACGACGCCGCTTCGAGGTGTCCCGGCGGCACCGACTGGAACCCGGAGCGGAACGCCTCGGCAAAATACGCACTGCCGTACAGACCGAGCCCGAGGACGCCGGCGGTCATCGGTTCGAGTGTGAGGCCGATTGAAGGGCCGCCGTAGTACAGCAGAAAAAGCTGCACGAGAAACGGCGTGCCGCGAAACAATTCGATATAGAAGCGCAATAGTGCGCGCACCCAGCGCCCGCAGAACAGTTGCAACACGGCGATCAGAAAGCCGATCAGGATGCCGATGGCGACGCCCGCGGCCCATGTGCCGATGGTCGTGGCGAGGCCTGCCGCAATCGGCTGCAGGTTGTGGGTAATGACGGTAGGGTCGAATTGCTGCATCGTTGGGTCCCGGATGAGCCCTGAGGCGGGTGCCACCGTTCGCGCTCAGGCTTGCTGCAAGCGGTATTCGGCGCCATGCGCCACCAGCGCGAGCGTCCCGCAGATGACGAAGTAGATCAGCCCCGCGGCGAGGTAGGCCTCGAGCGGACGATAGGTGCTGGCGGCAATGTTCTGCGCGGTACGCGTGAGTTCGGCCACGCCGACGACCGATATCAGCGAGGACGCCTTGATCAGCAGCACCATCTCGTTGACGAGCGAGGGCAACGTCAGGCGGAAGGCCTGCGGTACCTGGATTCGCCGCAGCATGTCGAGCGGCGACATGCCGAGCATGCGCGCGGCTTCGATCTGGCCGGGTGGAATGCTCAGAAACCCGCCGCGCAAAATCTCGGCGATATAGGAGGCCGAGCAGAGCGACACGGCACTGATCGCCGCGACGAGCGGCGACACGTTGATGCCGACAAAAGGCAGCAGATAGTACACGAGCAGCAATTGCACGAGCATCGGCACGCCGCGAAAAAAGAACACATAGGCACCGCCGGCCATGCGGGCCGCACGATGCGCCGACAGCCGCGCCGAGCAGACACCGATTGCGACGAAGAAGCCGATCACGAGCCCCGTGAGCGAAATGCCGACCGTGGCGATCGCCGCGTGCAGCAGCAACGGCAAACCCTGAAGAAAGACAGTCATGCTGAACATGTGTTGGGCACCCGCGAGAGCAATCCAGCAAGCGCTGCCGAAGGCCGTACGGCCGGCAGCAGCGCTTGCCTCAATGCATCAATAGTTCGGCGTGGGCATCGTGGTCGGCGCGTCCATTGCGACGCCGAACCACTTCTTCTGCAAGGCCGCGAGCCGCCCGTCGTTATGCATCTTGACGAGCGCGGCATTGAACGCGTCGTCAAGCGACTTGCTGTCCGCATCCTTGCGCATGCAGTAAGCGAAGTACACCTTGGCGCCGAACGGCGGCTGTACCACGGTGAAGGTGTCGGGGCGCTGTTTCGCCACATAGGCGATGTTCGTCATCGAGTTGGCGACGGCGGCGATCCGGCCGGCGGCGAGGTCCGCGTAGGCCTGATTGTTGTCGACGTATTCGCGGACTTCAGGCGGCTTGGGCAGCGTCGCAATATAGGCCTTGAGCTGGTCGAGCTGGGCTGAGCCCTTGCCCGCGCCAACCGTCTTGCCGGCGATATCCGAGGATTGCTTGAGCGCGGTGTCGTTCGTGCGCTTGAGCAGCGCGTCGGTGGCGTCGGCGACGGGCAGCGTGTACGCGTAGCGTTCCATGCGTGCCTTCGTCACCGTCAGCGGACCGCCGACCATGTCGAACTTGCCGGCTTCCAGACCCGGCAGCACGCTGGGCCAGGGCAGGTCGATGAAGCGCACCTTCACGCCCAGTTCTTTGCCGACCTCGGCGAACAAGTCCTTGTTGAAACCGGCCTGCTGACCGTTTTCGAGGAAGTCGAATGGGGCGAACTGCATCTCCGTACCGACCACCAGTTCACCCGCCGCCTTGACCTTGGCAAGCTGATCTTCCGCGTGAGCGGCGACGCTTGCAGCGCACAAGGCTAACATCATCAAACGACACTTCCAGCCTGCAAGGATGCTCATGAGAATCTCCGGTTGGCAAAGCGGTGTCGCGCGATGAGGTGGGTCGACGCGCAGTATGCGGGGCAGTATATACCGCAGTTTTCGTGTGAAAAAAATAATCCTGTTGTGCGCTGCAAAGGGGCGCACGTAACGACTGGTACGTAGTGAAGAGGCGGCTTGCGATGCGGCTTTTGGCGGTATATACAACTGGGTAGGCGTGCGCGACGCGCCTGTTTTGCAAGGTGTTCGAAGTAGCGGCGACGCGCGCATTCGTCAGCTTATTAATCGGATTACTAAGCAGATTACCAGGCAGTCCAATCTGCTGAAGCTTTCAGGAGGGTTGCGATGCAGCCGGTCACCCGCATTCCGATCATCGACCTCGCTGGCGTACGCGTCGGCGATCCAGAAGCCATGCAGCGCGTGGGCCGTGAAATCCACGACGCGTGTACGACGATCGGGTTTTTCTACATCGTCAATCATGGTGTGCCGCAGGCCGCCATCGACGCGGCCGAGCGGGCGGCCCGCACCTTCTTCGCGTTTCCGGTGGAAACCAAACGGCGTGCTGCGGTGAACCAGCGGCATCGCGGCTTCAACGCGCTCGGCGATGCGACGATGTATCAGGCCAAGCGCCCCGACTACAAGGAGTTCTTCAGCATCGGACTGGAGTTGCCGGAAGACGACCCCGATGTGCTCGCGGGCCAGGCTTTGCGCGGGCCGAACAACTGGCCGGCGTTCATGCCCGAATTGCGGCCGGCGCTGTACGGTTACTATGAAGCGGTAGCGCTGTGCGGCGCCGACCTGTTGCGCGCGGTGGCCGTGAGTCTCGGCGTGGACGAACAGTTCTTTGCGCCGCGCTATACCAAACGCATGCAGCGCACGCAGATGGTGTACTACCCACCGCAGCCGCCGCAGTTGGATGCCGACCAGTTCGGCGTGGCGCCGCACACCGATTATGGCTGCATTACGCTGCTTTGGCAGGATCAGGTCGGCGGCTTGCAGGTGCGCGAGATTGCCAACGACACGTGGGTCGATGCGCCGCCGATTGCAGGCAGCTTCGTCGTCAACGTGGGCGACCTGCTCGCGCGCTGGACCAACGACCGGTTTCGCTCGACGCTGCATCGTGTGATCAACGCGTCCGGCCGCGAGCGTTATTCGATCGCCACGTTTTACGATCCGACCTACGGCGCGTCAGTCGATCCGCGCGAACTCGGTACGAGCGTCGCGGACCTCAGATATCAACCCGTCGCGGCGGGCGACTACATTCTTGGGCGCATCAACGACTCGATGGGTTACCGGAAGAAGCAGGCCGCGCAGGGGACGGCAGCATGACGAACGGACCCAGCGCCACGCTTTCCGCCACCCTGGCCGCGCTGCGCGAAGCACTCGGACATGACGCCGTGCGCGTTGGCGAACAGATCAGCGAGCGTTCGATGACCGACTGGACGCGTCAGGAGCCAACACGCGCAGCGGCGTTGTTGTTACCGCGGACTACGGAGCAGGTGTCGCAGGCGCTCGCGATCTGTCACGCAGCACATCAAACGGTGGTGCCGCAGGGCGGCATGACGGGGCTCGCAGGAGGGGCCATTCCCCGCGCCCAGGATATGGCGTTGTCGCTCGAACGGCTCACCGGCATCGAGGAAATCGATCCTGCTTCGGCCACCATGACGGTCCGGGCCGGCACCACCTTGCAGACGGCTCAGGAGGCCGCTGCGCAAGCGGGATTCGAGCTTGCTCTCGATCTCGGTGCGCGCGGCTCGTGTCAGATCGGCGGCAACCTCGCCACGAACGCGGGCGGCAATCGCGTCATCCAGTCGGGCACGGCGCGTGATCAGGTGCTGGGCCTGGAAGTGGTGCTGGCGAACGGCGCGGTCTTGAGCTCGCTCGGCAAGATGGTGAAGAACAACACGGGGTATGACCTCAAGCACTGGTTTATCGGTTCGGAGGGCACACTCGGCGTGATTACCCGCGCGGTATTGCGCCTGCATCCACAGCGCGCGGCGCGGCATACGGCGCTGGTGGCACTGGACGATTACGATGCGGCGGTCGGCTTGCTGCGCCGCTTGTCGACCCGCTTCGGCAATGACATCGGCGCGTTTGAAATCATGTGGCCGGACTTCTACGACTTCGGCGTCGCCTTGACCGGCAAGCGTTCGCCGTTTGCGCAGGCGCATCCGCTGTACGCGTTAATCGAACACGCCAGTTTCGATGCGGCTGATGATGGCGAACGCTATGCCGCTGCGCTAGCCGAAGCACTGGATGCGCACGCCATCCGCGATGCCGTCATTGCGCAATCGATGGCCGATGCGCGCGCCTTATGGGCAGTGCGCGAATGCACGGCCGAATTCCCGGTGAAGATGGACCCGATCAACTTCGACATCAGTCTGCCGATCGGCGAGATTGGTCGGTTTGTCGACCGCTGCCGTGCGGCGCTCGATCGTCAATGGCCGGATAACCAGTCCTATTTCTTCGGCCATATTGGCGATTCGAATCTGCATCTCACCGTGGATGGCCATTCGGTCCCAGACGTGGAGCATCGCGCGGTGTATGCGTACGTCTATGAAATGCTGGGACCGTTGCACGGCTCGGTCTCGGCGGAACATGGGATCGGCTCGTTAAAGCGCGAGTTCCTGCCGATCTCGCGCTCGCCTGAGGAACTGGCCGCGATGGCGGCGATCAGGCAGGCGCTGGACCCGCACGGCATTCTGAATCCTGGCAAGCTGTTCTGAAGGCTTCAGCGCAAACGGCGCCGGCATGTCCACATGCCGGGCGAGGGCGGCGTGCCGTGCCGCCCGAACCCATCTCAGAGCGCCGCATTCTCCAGCAAACCGTTCGCATAGCGGCGGTAGACCCACGCCATGACCGCCGCCGACAGCACGAGGAATATCGTGCTGACGAACGCCTGCACGACATTGGCGACCACGGAGCCCTGCAGAAGCGCCGCCAGCAGCGTCCTGCCGCCCACCAGCAATGCGGCGATCCAGATGACCAGCAGCGGTAGATAGGCGATGAATCCCATCCCGGCGATCGTCCAGAAATGACCTCGGCTGTCTTGCCACGCCGTGTGCAGCGTCAGCCGGCTGCCTAGCGCGACCGCCGGATAGATCAGGCTCAAACGGACGAGAATGAACAGGTACACCAGCAGCACGGGTACGACGATCAGCGCGAGCTTCTCCGATTGTGCCCCGTGCGCAAGCATGGCCGCGGCAATCGTGATGACCACGGTGCCGACACCCACGCCCAGCGTGAACAGCAGGTGGCGGCCAAGCGGTTTGCCGCCGAGGGGCACCAGGGGTTGCGTCCCTTCGCCTAGCAGGACGAAGCGCGTGACCTTGATCGTCAGGCAACCGCACACGACAATTTGCAGAATCGAAAGCGCCAGTCTGGCAAAGGCATGACCGGCCGCCGTGGCAGGATCGAAGTCGGCCCCGGATGGCGCGGGGTGAAATGACGCAGAAAGCAGAGACGTGCAGGTGATGACGACGAACACACCGAGGACGAGTCCCGGCATCTCGACGAAAGCTTGCCAGGTGCTGATCCAGCTTCTCTTGACGCAGGTACCGAAGGTCAACTGTTCCATAGGTGATTGGCGTGGCGGTGGCTTATGGGCTTCATGCTGGTTCGGATCATAAGTCAATTCGCACGCGTGGTCTGCAAGACCCTGCTCGCTCAGGCCGCGCTCAGGCCGCGCTCAGGCAGCACTCAGGCAGCGGCTTCGATCAATTCGCTGGCGCTCGATTCGGCGGCGAGCAGGTTCAGCGCGATCAGAATGGCCGAACGATTGTCGAGCTCGATTTCGATGCCGAGCACGTCGCTTAGCCAGCGGCCGATCTTCGTATTGGAAAAATCGCTGGCGTCGCCCGTCTTTTTCATAGTGACGCCGAGTTTGACGGCGCGATAGTGATAAGAGGGCACGCGATGCTGCGAAGCGACGGCCGACAGTCCACCTTTGCATTCCGAGCACCAGCCGAGACTGCCGGCCAGCACGATGCGCTCCGGTTCGTCGAGGCCGTCGATGAAGCGGCGCGCTGCGCGGCGCACGCGCGCTTCGTCGAGGCCGTACTGCAGCAGGACGCTTTCGACCGGGTCTTCGAGCGCATGGGCGTGCAGGTCGATTTCCTGTGCCATGCCTTCGTTTTCCATCGACACGTTGCGCTGATGGCCGGCGCTGCGCAGGCAGTCGATCAGATAGCGGCGGAAGTACGCACAGAGGGCGTAGCCGTTGGATGGGGCGCTTTCCGGGCAGGCATTCGTATCGGAATGGCCGGGAGTCAGGCGAAGGACACGGGAGAAGATGAACTGCGCGACGAGTTCTTCCTTGTCCTCGCCGAGCGCCTGTAATTCGAGCGGATGATAGGTGCGCAGTGCCCGCTTCACCAGTTCGACCATCGACACCATTTCGTCTCCGGACAGGTGAGTGCGGCGGCGCCACAGATCGGGAAGGATCGCATTGTCCAGATTGCGGACGAACTCGCGGCTCGGTACGGCGCCCATGAAAGCCTCCATTGAGGGATGGTGCAGGGAGCGCGGTAGGCCCCGCCAGGCGGGGCGGCGAGAGGGTCCGTGAAGACCTTTGGCCGCGCTTGAAAGTGACTTAAGTATGATTTTTGCGCGTGGCTTCGCCTATATGGATTAAGTGATAGCTGACAGGTAAACTGCCGGGTAAACCAAGCTCGCCATCGCCTGCGGTGCCATGCACCATGTTGGGCATCGTCGGCAGCGTAAAGCGCTAACTCCGGTCCACCAGGGAGACCGCACGATGCGGGACGATGCCATCCAGCGAGCGATAGACGAAGACCTGGCGCGCGTGCTGTACGCACAGGACGCGCTAGCGTTCTTCACGCACTGGTTTGTGATCGCTGTGCTGGTCTCGATCTACTGGGGCGACATGCCGTATCCGCAGTGGTTCGCGGCATGCTTCGTCTTCTACGCGGTGGTGAACTGCGCATCGATGGGATTGTTGCTGTACCGGCGGCGCCGGCCCGCTGCGCTGAGCGCACGCAACTGGATCAGGCTGCACGCGCTGCGCGGCGCACTTCTGTGCAGCGCGCCGGGCCTCTCGATCTGGTTCGCGTTTCAAACCCCCCAGAGCGATCTGCCGGTGCTGCACACCGTCATACTGGCGACGCTGGCGGCCGGCGTGTTCATGTCGAATGGCTTCGACGTGCTCAACTTTTCGACCAACATCACCTTGGTGCTGGTGCCGGCCATTGTGCTGCTGTTCGGCAGTCACAACTTCGACCGCACCATTCTGGCGGTCGTCCTCACGTTTTTCTTTTGCGCCGTCAACCTCTACGCGATGAGCTACCGCAAGCTGTTTCAGCGCGTGGTGGAGGCGCGCGTCGATCAGCAGCAACTGGCGGAATCGCTAGCCGAACAAAAACAGCGCGCTGACGAGGCGAGCCTCGCCAAGACACGCTTTTTCGCTGCGGCGAGCCACGATCTGCGCCAGCCGCTGCATGCGGTCAGCCTGCTGGCGGCGTCGCTCAACGACGCTTCCGTGACACCCGTGCAACACGCTAAAACCGCCGATCACATCGTCAACAACGTCGAGGCGCTTAACCAGTTGTTCAACCAGGTGCTCGATCTGGCGCGGCTCGAAACCGGCGCCACGCAGGTGATCCGGCTGCATTTCCGGCTCGACGACCTGTTCGAGCGGGTCGGCAGCCAGTACCGGCCGCAGGCGGCGGCCAAGGGCCTCGCGCTGCGCATCGCACCGACCACGATGGTGGTGTACGACGACCCGGTACTGCTCGAACGGGTGTTGAGCAACCTGCTCTCGAATGCCGTGCGCTATACCGGGGAGGGCGCAATCTGGATGGGCCTGCGACGCGCCGGCCGGCGCAGTGGCGGCTATATCGAGGTACGCGATTCCGGCATCGGCATTGCGGCTGCCGAACAGGAGCGCATCTTCGAGGAGTTCTATCAGGTGGCCAACCCGCAGCGCGACGCGAGCCAGGGACACGGGCTCGGCTTGCCCACGGTCAGGCGGCTGATCGGCTTGCTGGGTGGCGAGTTGAACTTGCGCTCGGCGCCGGGACGCGGTTCGGTGTTCCGCTTTCCGGTGCAGGCGGGCGACCCGGCCGCGCTGGTGGCGAGTCTGAGCGACACGGCGGCAGGCGGCCCATCGGCGCAGGGACGGCAGGTGCTGTGCATCGACGATGACCCGTCGACGCTCGAAGGACTGACAAGCCTGCTCGGCCGTTGGGGCTGTATCGCGCGCGGCGTGCGCAACGAAGCGCTGGCGCTGCGGGCGCTCGAAGAGGGCTTCGTGCCGGACGCGGTACTCAGCGATTTCCGCCTCGCGAACCACCGCACGGGCGTAGAGGCGCTGACGACCGTGCGCGAGGCGTTGCAGCGCAAGGGACAGGAAGGTGCCGTGATGTTGTTGATTACCGGCGAGATGGCCTCGGGCGAGCTGGCGGCCCTCGCGACGCAGGGGGTTCCGGTGTTGCACAAGCCGGTCACGCCGGCGCGCTTGCGGCGCATGCTGGAGACCTTGTGGCAGCAGGCCGAACAGGACCGGGCGCGGTCCGCGGTCTAGCCGGCCGCTAGAGTGTCTTGCCCGCCTCCAGCCAGCCATTGATGACGGCAATCGCCGCCGAGCGGTTGTGGACCCCGAGCGCGCGGAAGATCACCGACAGATGCACCTTGACGGTCCCTTCCGCGACGCCCAGTTCGCGCGCAATCATCTTGTTGGTCCAGCCGCGATGCACGAGCCGCATGATGTCCTGTTGCCGTGGCGAGAGGTTCTCCAGCAGATGCTGTTGATGCGGCTGCAGGGCTGTCACCTGGACGATCGGTTCGGTCACGGCTGGCGCGGCGGCTGCGGGCGCGGGAGCCGCGGGTGCGCTCATGGTGCTGCTGGCCGCGCCGGGTACAGCGGCTGCGCGCGTGCCGAGCAGGCTTAGTGCTTCCATCGGTACATACGCGCCACCGGACAGCACGAGTTCGATCGCCTTCAGCATGACACTCGCGGGCTGGCGTTTCGGAACGAAGCCGAGCGCGCCGGCAGCGAGTACCGCGCGCATTTCATCGGGCGATTCTTCGGCCGAGAGCACGACAACCGGCAACGCCGGATTCTCTTTCAGCAGGACTTCGAGGGACGCCGCGCCGCTCATGCCGGGCATGTGCAGATCGACGATCGCCAGATCGTGATCGGCGTCGGGCCGCGCGGCGGCGGCGAGCGTTTCCCAGCTGTCGGCTTCGTCGAACTGGGCATCCGGGTCGAGTCCGCGGAGCAATCCTTTGACGCCCTGGCGGATCAGTTCATGATCGTCGGCCACAAGAAACTTCATGATGTCTCCGCGTATCGGCCCTGCGTATGCGTATTGTCCACCGTTTTTTCGCCGATGCCGGACGCGGATGGCGCAACCCCCGTTCTGCGCCATCCGTCCCGTCGGGCCTCTTTGCAAGCGTGGCCTCGTCTACCGCGTGCCTCCCTGACTGCAAGGCTTATATTGAACTGCCGCTACTGCGCCACCTGCTGTCGCGATCATAGGCTCGATCGGCGCCAACGGTGTCACTAAGGGTGCTCGGGTGGCACCTTGGGCTCTTGCACAAATCCCCGCGGAAGCAGCGTACCGAATGCCGACGTCGAGGAGGTCTCCTGTGCGGACAGCGGGTGGGTACTTGTGGTGCGTTGTTCCACCCGCCGCCTCGCATCCATTCATCTGACGACTGTTTATGCTGCGACCTGCTACATAAACGCGTACGGTTGTCCGATTTTGAAGCGAGGGATGCAAGGTTTAACAATTGCCTTGCCCTGAGGCCTTTACCTGAGTGGCTGCGCGCGTGAGCACACGGCGGCAGCCCGCGCGTCATTTCACCGCGAAGAGCGTCAGGTTCATCAGGATCCTGAACGCGAAGCCGAGCGACATGGCGCCGCTCACGCCGGCGCACCACAGCGCGATGAACCAGAGCCAGCCAGGCAACGCGCGGCGCGTGGGTGCGACGGCCGGCTGCTTCGGCTTAGTGATAGTGATGCTGGTCGTCATGGCTCACCTTGCCGCGAAATACCCAATAGCCGAGGGTGGTGTAGGTCAGGATGATGGGAATGATCACCGCCGCGCCCGCGAGCGTGAACATCTGACTCGAACGCGGCGCGGCGGCTTCCCAGAGGGTCATGCTCGACGGGATCGCGTAGGGCCACAGGCTCACGAGCAAGCCGAGATAGCCGATCAGCACGAGCGCGAGCGCCAGCACGAAGGGCGTTTTGTGATGCCGGTCGCGTACGGCGCGACGCATGAAGAACACACACAGCGCGACGAGGAACGGTACCGGCAGCAGACGGTAGAACAGGCCCGACGCGAACCAGCGCTGCGCGATGACCGGCTCTTGCAGCGGCGTCCAGAGACTGACTGCGACGATGAAGGCGAGCAGCACCATCGTCAGCGGCCACACGACCCGATGCAGGCGGCGCTGCAGATCGCCTTCGGTTTTGGCGACCAGCCAGCAGCAGCCGAGCAGCGCGTAGGTGACGACGAGTCCGAGGCCGGTCAGCAGACTGAACGGCGTCAGCCAGTCAAAGGCGCCACCGGCATAGCTGCCGTCGGCGAGCGGAATGCCCTGCAGAAACGCGCCCAGCACGATGCCCTGGAAGAACGCCGCACCGGTCGAGCCGCCGATAAACGCCAGATCCCACAGATGCCTGGTCCGGTTCGCCTTGCCGCGCAGTTCGAACGACACGCCGCGGAAGATCAGACAGGCGAGCATGAAAACCAGCGGCAGATACAGTGCCGACAACACGGTCGAATAGACCACCGGAAACACCGCGAACAGCCCGGCGCCGCCGAGCACCAGCCAGGTCTCATTGCCGTCCCAGACCGGCGCGACCGTGTTCATCATCAGATTGCGCTCTCTCTCATCGGGGAAGAACGGAAATACGATACCAATGCCCAGATCGAAGCCATCCAGCACGACATACATGAACAGGCCCAGCGCGATGATCGCGGCCCACACTACGGTGACATCCATCTTTTTTTCCTCGTGATGGGAGATTCAGGCTGCGTCGACCAACCGGTCGACGGCCGTCGTGGGGCAGCGCGCAGTGCGGCCGGCGAGTGCGCCCGCCAACGTGTCAGGCGTGCCATGCGGCGGCAATGCGGGGCCCGCGCGCATCAGCTTGAGCATGTAGTAGATGCCGGTGCCGAACACGAGGAAGTAGACGATCACGAACGCCATCAGCGAAATGCCGACTTGCTGCGTGGTGAGCGGCGACACCGCTTGCGAGGTGCGCAGCACGCCATACACGACCCACGGCTGGCGACCGGCTTCCGTGGTGACCCAGCCGGCCAGCAGCGAGATGAAACCGGTCGGGCCCATCGCCACCGCGTGCTTGTGAAACCACTTCGCGTCGTACAGCGTGCCGCGCCGGCGCAGCACCCAGGCGGCGATCGACATCGCGATCATTAGTACGCCGAACCCTGCCATCACGCGAAAACTCCAGAACACGACGGTTGAATCCGGCCGGTCTTCGGGCGGGAATTCCTTCAGGCCGCGGATTTCGCCGTCCCAGCTATGCGTGAGAATCAGGCTGCCCAGGTGAGGGACCGAGACCGCATAGCGGGTGGTCTCGGCCTTCATGTCCGGGATGCCGAACAGATTGAGCGGCGTGCCGCCTTTCTCGGTGTTCCACAGACCTTCGATGGCCGCGATCTTGGCCGGCTGGTACTCGCGGGTATTCAGGCCGTGCTGGTCGCCGACGACGGCCTGGATGGGCGTCAAGAGCAACAGCATCCACAGTGCCATGGAGAACATCTTTTTCACGGCCGGATCGCGCCGCCCCTTGAGCAGATGCCACGCGCCCACGGCCGCCACCACCAGCGCGGCGACGATAAACGCGGCCAGCGCCATATGCGCAAGCCGGTAGGGAAACGATGGATTGAAAACGATCTTGAACCAGTCGAGCGGTACGACATGACCGTTCTCGACAGCGAAGCCCTGCGGCGTTTGCATCCAGCTGTTCGAGGCAAGAATCCAGAAGGTCGAAATCAGCGTGCCCACCGCGACCATCAGCGTGGCGCCGAAGTGCGCACGTGGACTGACGCGCTGCCAGCCGAACAGCATGATGCCGAGGAAGCCGGCTTCGAGGAAGAACGCGGTCATGACCTCGTACATCAGCAACGGCCCGGTAATCGGACCGGCGAAACTGGAGAAGCCTGACCAGTTGGTGCCGAACTCGTAGCTCATCACGACACCGGAAACGACGCCCATGCCAAAAGCCACTGCAAAGATCTTCGACCAGAACAGGCACAGATCTTTGTAGTAGGCCTTGCGGGTTCTGAGCCAGCGCCATTCGAGCACGGCGATGAAGCTGGCCAGTCCGATGCTCAGCGCCGGAAAGACGATATGAAACGAAACCGTGAACGCGAACTGGATGCGCGCCAGGTCAAATGCGGAGATTGCGGGTGCGGGGTTCATAGCGTTGCTGCCGTTGATGCCGAAACAACCAACGCGCGACGACCGGTGTCGGCGCGCACTGCGGTGTGCAGATGGCGCAAGAGTAGGGGAATGTGGAAGGCTTTGCTGCGTTGCGACGTGCGTCGAAAAGACGCGCAGAAGAGGGTCGCGTTGTGATCTGGAGGCGATAAGCCGTTGATCAATATCAGGTTTATTTCGGAGTGCCGCGCATGGCGACGCGACACCCGAAACGCAAACTGCGTCAATACACCGCGCTGCAGCAGAAGTGCAGCGCCGGACGCCTCAAACTACGTAATTGAAATGACGAGCTTCTTGCCGCACGCTGCGGCGTATTTGCGCAAGGTCTCGATGGATGGCGAATGCTGGCCGGATTCGAGCGCGCGCTCGAGCCGTGTAATGGCGGGCGCGTGCGTACCCATGCGTTCGGCGACTTGCGCCTGGCTCAGGCCGGCGGCGTGACGTGCCGCGAGCATCTGATCGAGCAGGGCGAATTCACCGCGATTCAGGCGTTCGAATTCCGCGCGGACCTCGGGATCTGCGAGGGCTGACTTCCGCAGTTCTTTATACGTTGACACGTTTGACCTCCAGCAGTCTTGTGCGAGCCACTTCCAGCTCCTTCAACGGCGTGTCTTGCGACTTCTTCACAAAGGAGTGAAGCATGACGATTCGATAGTCGACGATCGAGCAATAGAACACTCTGGCAATTCCTTCGGCTCCCTTCAGGCCAGCTAGCGCGATAAAGCGCGCCAACAGCGTTTTGGGCAAGGAAGCGACCTGGGTTTTGACCTTCTCACTCTAAAAGTCGATCTCAAATGCCATTGGGTTCCAATATAACAAATATGTTATCTAAAAACAAGTGCCCCCTCGATTGAACGAATCGCAATCGGTGCTGCATCGGAGGCGACGACACAGGGTTGTGGCGCACACGTCATAAGCATGGGAAGGCACAACGCTTGTGCTGCTGGATGAAAGTCAGGATAACGGATTGAATGTGTTCTGAGCATTGGCAAAATGGCCGGGCTTCGACGATATGAGGCGGTTCGTACTCGGTATCAGGAAATACGTGGAGTCCTATGCAATCGTAAGAAATGTTTGAATGTGTAAATTGATCATGGGTCTGAACAATGCGGCACGGCGCTCGCCCCTTGGTGCGATACGGCTTGCATGACGAGGCACTTTCCTCGGACGTAAGGACTACCGACCCCGCCGTTACAAACGAAGCTATTTCAGCTTGAGTAACGTCTGCGTAGCGGATATCTTGAGATCTCTCGTGTGATCGACCCCGACATGCGAGTGTGGTTCTCGCGGCGTCCCGCTTCAAGCGGCGACGCCGTTTTTTTATGCCTGTTCGGTGTGCTGTCCTGCAAGAAAGTCGAACACGATTCGTGTGCCAGATTGTCGCGCCCGGAGCGGATTGGGATGTGTCTGATCGTCCTGCGAACCTGCGGATGGGATCGTAGGTGTTTCCCGATGCGAGTGAGACAAAGATGAAAAAGTTAGTGGTTCTGACGGTCTTCGCGGCCAGCCTCGCTGGGCTGGCTGGTTGTGTGACACCCACGTACACCTACGACCAGATTCATACGCGTAACTGGACGCGTGAAAGCCTCGAGCAACGGTTCCCAGCGGGGACATCGAAGGTGCACGTGCTGGAACAACTGGGCGGTCCTTTCGCCGAGAAATCCGCGGGCGATCTCACGCGATGGGATTATGTTGGCGGCGCATCCGGTCAACTCCATGTCATGTTCCTGTTCAGGAACGGGCAACTTTTCGAAAAGCGCTTCGAGAATTTTTGAGCACGGATATTTTCATGATCTTCCGGCACGGCCGAGCCGCCGTGTCGGCATGCCCCGCCGTTTAGCGCCACGAGGCGTGATGCGGCGGCGTGTCAGCGCTTGCACGGTCCATGTCGCGGCGACGAACGGCGCGGTCATGGCGGGCCATCCGTCGTGTCCGGTCACGTGCTGCAGACCCATAACCAGCGCGATACCGCCGAGCACGGCGACCCAACCGGCGTCGGCGAGCGCCAGCGCCGTCAATGCTCCGTTGAATCCGAGCAGACCGGCGTCGAACGAGACGAGGCTTGCGCCAAGCAGCAGATGGACTGCGCTCGTCATACACGCGCCTGCCAGCGCCCACGCTGCGAGCCGCCACGACGACGCGGCGATACCGGCCAGCACGAGCACGCCGGCCACCGCACCTGACGCGAAACCCGTCTGTGCGAGCCCCGCGAAGAGACCGTCCGGAATGCGGGCGAAGGTCCAGACATGAGCGTCGGCAAGCGGCGCCGTGCCACGCTCGACAAGCGGCAGCCACAACCATGTAACGATCAGGCAAGGGCTCGAATAGACACTCAGACCCCGCGAGCGCAGCCAGCGTGACCACGGTGCAAGTCCCCACGCCGTGGCGAAGCCCGCGAGAATTGCCACGGCGCCCGCGGTGGCGCTATCCGCGATGAATGTGAATGCCGCGAGCCCGGCCAATGCACCGTTGAAGCCGTGCAGCCCGTCAAGCGTATCGGCCTCGTCATAACCGGCCAGCACAGCGCCGATATTTGCCGCTATCGCGCCGGTCAGCGCGGCGCAGGCGAGACGCAGGTCGTAAACGAGCCATGCGGCGACGAGGCACGCTCCGGTGAAGGCATTGGGCTGCAGGACGATCTGGCCGAGACTGCGCAACAGCGTGCGCAGCGCGGCGGATTCTGTCGGGTTGGAAGCAGCATGCATGATGGCGAGGCAGCGCAACGGCGTGACTGTGAAGAAGGACCGCGTGACGCGAGGGCGCCGCGGTCGGTTTATGGAGGAAGACCCGCGAGCATAGGGTATCCGTGCCTTATCCGGCATCCCGATACGATGATAGTGGCTATTTGTGATGTGTTTTGCGGGGCGCAGCGCACGCTGGCAGGTCTTGCTACGATAGAAGTCCGGCATGCGCTCTTGCAAACCCGTGCTGCCGTGCCGATCCACAAGGAGGCAGGCGTATGCGTGAAGTCCGTTGGGCATCGGAAGAGGGCGACGGCATCGAACATCTGGTGTTCGATGCGCGCGACGAGGGTGTCTTCGTCGAGAGCGCGGTTGTCGGGCAGCGCTATGGCAAGGGTTATGGGCTTTACTACGGGGTACATTGCGACCCGCACTGGCGCGTCGGGGACGGGTATCTCAAGATCATGGGCGGCGGCGAACTGGCGTTACACAGCGACGGCGCGGGGCATTGGCACGATGGCCAAGGCATGACGCTCGCTGCGATCGAAGGGTGTATCGACATCGATATTGCCGCGACCCCGTTCACCAACACGCTGCCCATCCGGCGTCTGCAACTGGCGGAGGGCGAGCGTCGGCCGATCGAGGTGGCGTACCTGTCGACCCCGGACCTGCAGGTCACGCGCGTCGCGCAGGCCTATACGTGCATCGCGTTGAACCGCGAATATCGCTACGAGGGGATCTTCCGCAACTTCAGCGCTAACCTGAGCGTCGACGAAGACGGCCTGGTGATCGACTACCCGACGCTCTTCACGCGCTTGCCGCGAACGCGCTGACGTCGTCTGGGCGGCCACGCGGCGCACAGCGGGCCGCGAAGCGATCGATCTTCGCGGCGATGTCCACGGGGTCGCGCAATACGACCCAGTGGCCAGCGTCGATCGTCTCGCGCGTATAGTCGCCGAGCCATTTTTCGAGGCCCAGCGACAAGGCCGGCCCGACGTAACGGTCGCGCAAGGGCACGATGAATTGCACTGGCGCATGGGCGCGTCGCGCACGTGGATGAAACAGCCGGTCGATGAAGTTGGCGCGGTAGAGATTCAGACCGTTGATCCCGTTGCGCAGCTGAGCAGGGTCGCGCTCGCCACGCACGTGTTCGGAGACGCGCAGCCACAAAGACCAGCCACGCGCCATCCCGCAGCGCCACGCGAGTTCCGGCAAGAGCGGCAGATGAAACACGAAGATGTACCACGACTTCAGCATTTGCCGCAGGCCGCTCGCGAACGGCCGCGCGGCGTGCTGCCCGGGAGATGTCCCGCGCGAGCCGCGCAAGCCGAGCGCTGCGTGGTCGAGGCATGGGCCGGAGATCGACGTGAACGACGCAATACGACCTTCGAATGCCGCGCTCGTGACGGCTTCCCAGCTCTGGATCGAACCCCAGTCGTGGCCTACCAGATGAAACGGTCGCCCAGCGCAGGTCGCATCGGCGACGGCGGCGAGATCGGCGGCGAGCCGTTCGAGTCGATACCCGGCGCGCCGCGCCGGCGCTTGCGATGCACCTGCGCCGCGCACGTCGTAGGCAATCACGCGGTAGTGCCGCTCCAGCTGTGCCCGCAGCGGCTCCCAGACGGCCGCTGAATCCGGATAACCGTGCACGAGCACCAGCGGCGGCGCCTCGCGCGGTCCGCTGACATACACCGCGAGGCGTACATCGCCTGTGTCGATCATGAGCGCGTCGCGGGTCACGCAGCCGCCCGCACGCCGCGGCGGCTCGCTTTCAGTGCGGCGGGGTCGGCGGCATTAGCGGCAGTGACCGCGGCGACGAGACCGTCAATGCGCGCCAGTTGCGCGCGATTGTCGTGATCCCATGGGTGGTAACCGGGTTTGAAGAAGCGCAGCCACTCCATTGCGATGCCGGGAAACACACCATGCCTCGGTCCGTAGAGGAATTTGACGACTCGCCACATGCCGCGCACATGGCCGCCGCGTTTGCGGTCGGCGATCAGGAGGCGCACGTGGTAGTCGAACACGATCAGCCAGAACACCACGGTCACCGTTAGCATGGTGCCGGTGCGCAGCAGATAGCGCGCGAGACCGGGCTTGACCGCTGTGTTCCATACATCGAACGAGACCGCTTTGTGTTCGGTCTCTTCCAGCGCATGCCAGGTCCACATCTGCGCATATCCTTCGACCGAGCCGCCCACACGGGTATCGTCCTCTAGCAGCAGGCCGGCCAGCATGGCCGTGTAGTGTTCGAGCGCGACGGTCATCGCCAGTTGAAACGACTTCGGCATCTTGCGATTGACGTTGAGGAACATCGCGAGACGCCGGTCGAGCTTGTGCGCGGGCAATCCGGCGTTCTGCAGCAGATCGTTGTACTCGACGTGCTCACGCGTGTGCATCGCTTCCTGACCGATAAATCCGAGTACCTGCTTTTTCAGCAGCGGATCGTGAATCCGGTCGCGGTAGTTGCGCACGCTGTCCATGAAAAAGCGCTCGCCCGCGGGGAACAGCAGTGACAGTGCGTTGAAAAAGTGCGTGACGTGTGAACCCTGCTGATGCCAGTCGCAGGCACGTTCAGGGGGTAAAGCGAAACGAAGGTCGCGGCGAACGGGCAGCATGGCCTTTCTCCTTGAGGTGCCGATGTTCCGGATGTGCGGTTGGTGCAGATGGTGCAGATGGTTTAGGCGCGCCGCCCAGCAGCTTCCGCCGCGCGGGCGCGTTTGTGCGCAATGCGCTGCATGCGCCGCGTTTGCATCACGACAAGCGTCTGATAGGCAGCCGGCAGTGTGCGCGCGAGCCAGTCGGCGGCTCGCGCGTCGCGGCCGATCAGCACGCGCCGCCGGTTCTTGCGCACGCCGTCGAGAATCACGCGGGCGGCCTGGTCGGCGGTGGTGATGAAGAACTTTTCGAAGTCGTCCTTACCTTGCTGTTCGCTCTCGATCATGAAGCCGACCATGTTCGAGGCAATCCGGCTCGATTGCGCGATGCTGGTGCGAATGCCGCCCGGATGCACGCAAGTGGCGGACACGCCGCATTTCATCAGGTCGAGCTCCTGGCGCAGCGCCTCGGTGAAGCCGCGCACCGCGAACTTGGTGGCGTTGTAGCCGCTCATGCCTGGCTGTGCGAAAAGTCCGAACACGCTCGACGTATTAACGATGTGGCCCGCGCCTGCAGCCTTCAGATGCGGCAGGAACGCTTTGGTGCCATGCACGACGCCCCAGAAGTTGATACCGACAATCCACTCGAGATCCGCGTATTCCATACCGTCGATCGTGCTCGACAGCGCCACGCCCGCGTTGTTGAACACAAGATTGACACGCTGGTGCTGAGCGACGGTCTCGGCCGCCCAATCGAACATGGCCGCGCGATCCGCCACGTCGAGCACACGTGTCGTGATATGCAGCGGTGCACCGACGATCTGCGGCGCCTCTACCCGCGCGAGCTGCGCGGTTTCGGCGAGGCTCGCGGCGTTGCGGTCCGCGAGCGCCAGATGGCAGCCTTCGCGCGCCAGCTGCAGGGCGAGCGAGCGGCCCATGCCTGAGCCCGCGCCCGTGATCGCTGCCACACGGTCTGTGAAACTCTTCATCGTATTTCTCCCATCCTCTCTGAGCGGTGCCTTGTGGTTTGTTCTGCGTGGCCGCCCGACGCGGCATTCGACTGCGCCGCAGGCGCATAGGCGAAGTAGTCGTCCATGCGGAAGGTGCGGGTCGCCTGGCGGAAACGGAATGCAAAACCGGGCCACAGGGTGGTGTTCTTGCCGGTTGCCGGATCGAGATACCAGCTCTTGCAGCCGCCGGTGGACCAGATTGCGCGGTCGAGTTTTTGCTGGATCTGCTCGTTGTAGGCGCGTTCGACTTGCGGACGCACCTCGATTGCCGCGGTGCGACCGCCTTTCATGGCTTGCAGTGCGCGCAGGATGTACTCGACCTGCGACTCGATCATGTACACCATCGAGTTATGACCGAGGCCGGTGTTCGGGCCGACGATCATGAAGAAGTTCGGATAACCAGGCAACGTCGTGCCGAGATAAGCATGGGCACCGTCGTGCCAGGTATCCACGATATCGACACCGCCTTTGCCACGCACCACGCCGCGCGGGAACGGGTCCGCGACCTGGAAGCCCGTGCCGAAGATTACACAGTCGACGGGGTGACGTACGCCATCTGCGGTGACCACGGCATCTTCTTCCACACGCGCGATACCGCTCGTGACGACCGAGACGTTCTGGCGCGAGAGGGCCGGATAATAGTCGTTCGAAATCAGAATGCGTTTGCAACCCATCGTGTAGTCGGGCGTGAGCGTGGCGCGCAATCGCGAATCGGGCACCTGTCGGCGCAGATGACGCAGCGCGATCTTTTGCGCGGTCTTCATCAACGAAGGATGCACCGCAAAGCCGAAGGCCCGCGATTCCAGCACGCAATAGAGGCCCGCGCGCATGATCTTCTGGGTGAACGGCACATGCCGGAACAACCATTGTTCGAGCGGCTTCACCGCGCGGTCGGCCTTCGGCATGATCCACGGCGGGGTGCGTTGGAACAGGTTCAGTTGAGCGGCGCGCGAGGCAATCTGCGGCACGAACTGGATCGCGCTGGCACCCGTGCCGATCACGGCGACGCGTTTGCCTTCGAGCGAATAGGTGTGATCCCACTGCTGCGAGTGGAAGGTCTTGCCCTTGAAGCTGGCGAGGCCCGGAATGTCGGGCAGCGCCGCGCGCGACAGGCCGCCCATGCCCGACACCAGCACGCGCGCCGACCAGCGCTGGCCGTTGGCGAATGCGATCTGCCAGCGGTGGCAGGTTTCGTCATAAGTAGCGCTAACCAGTTCGTGGCCGAAGCGGATATGCCGCGCTACGCCGAAACGCTGCGTGCACGCTTCCAGGTAGGCGCGGATTTCGGGTTGGCGCGCGAACATACGGGTCCAGCGCGGATTGGGCGCGAACGAGAACGAATAGACATGCGACTGGACGTCGCACGCGCAGCCGGGGTAATGATTGTCGCGCCAGGTGCCGCCGACCGAGGCAGCTTTTTCGGCGACCATGAAATCGGTCATGCCGGCCTGCCGGAGCCGGATCGCCATGCCGAGTCCGGCAAAGCCCGACCCGATAATCGCAACATCGGTCTCGAGAGGCGCCAACGCGTCGGGGGGCATTGTGCGTGCGTTCATCCGGTCCGTCTCCTTTTTTCACTCTTAACTGTGACATTGAGTGATGTAACGATAGGGGCTGAGAACGAATCACACAAGAAGCGGTTTAGACGGCGGGCTCTATGGGGGCGGGAGGCGGGGCGTCGAGCGCCATTCCACTATGCGGAATGGCGCCGAGGATGAAGCTGAAGGGAGGCGTAACGCCGGATCAGTCCGGCGCGGGCTTTACTGCGTGATGGCGCGTGAAGCCGCAGTCGCGCGAAGCGGCATCGGTTCACTCGCCGCAATCGCTTCGCTGCTCTGCACGATATGCAATTCCCGCGTGCGGACAGGCAAACCGCATTGGGCGTCGTTGAGTGTCTGGCGCACCTGGCGCGCGAGATCCCAGCGCATGTCCCAGAACACGTCGATATTCGCCCACACGCGCACGTTGAGCACCACCGTGCTGTCGTCGAAGCGGCTCACCATGACTTGCGGCGCGGGCGTCGGCAAGGCACGCGGGTCGGCGGCGGCGAGCGAGCGCAGGGCGGCTAGCGCGTGATCGACGTCGTCGCGCACGGAGATTTCCACTTCCAGATCCAGACGGCGCGTCGGATTGCGGTTGTAATTGCGGATCGAATTGCTCCACAGCGCGCTGTTCGGCACGTATTCGCAGATGCCGTCGGCCTTGGTGAGCCGCGTCGTGAACAGACTGATTTCTTCGACCGTGCCTGCCACGGTGCCCGTGCCGGCTTCGATCGAATCGCCTACCTTGAAGGGCCGCAGCAGCAACAGCATGATGCCGGCCGCGATGTTTTGCATCGTCCCTTGCAATGCGAGACCGATCGCGAGGCCGGCGGCGCCGAGCACCGCGACGATGCTGGCCGTCTGGATACCCAACTGCGACAGCGCACCGACGATCGCCACGACACGAATGCCCCACAGGCTGGTGTCGCAGAGGACCGGGCGCAGCGTGGCGTCCATACGCGACTGACGGGTCAGCAGGCGGTTGAGCGAGCGCGAGACGCGGCGTGCGACCCACCAGCCCGCGACGAGGATCAGCGCGGCGGCGCACAGGTGCATCGAAATGGAGGTGAGTGCATCCCAGAGGAAAGTCCACCGGTTCGGGTGGATCTCGGCGAGAAGATTCTGCATAGCCTTGAGGGTCCTTCTTTTCTGCAACGGCGCGCGTGGCGCCGCATGATGGTTCAAAAGGGAAAAGCGCTGCCGCTACAACGTTTTTGGCAATCGGGACAGATGGAATGTGCGCGGCGGGACCCGCATGATACCGGGTCGCAGAGGCGCTGTTGTGGCCCCGTCATCGTTACGATGCGTGGCCGGAGAGAGTGGGTCAGGTGATATCGCTACGCGCTTATTTTGCCGCGAGACTGGCCGCCACTTCGCTGTTTTGCCAGACGTTGTCACGCACGGTGATCTTTTGCGGAATCAGATGCGCGCCGTAGAACACATCCGCAACGCTCTGCTGCGAGCGGACGATGTCGTCGGTCACAGCGGTTGTGCCATAGGGATAGCGGCGCACCCAGGTTTCGACCAGTTGCTGATCGAGGCCGACCTTCGGCGCGATCAGCGCCGCGGTTTCCGCCGGATGCTGGTTGACCCATTGACCTGTCGTGCGCAACTGGCCGAGCAGCATGCCGATGACATCGGGATGGTGCTGGGCGAAGTCGCGGGTCGCCTCATAGAAACTGTGCGCGGTGTTGACGTTTGAATAATCGGCCAGCGTGCGCGCGTGCAGTGCCTGCTGTGCAGCGGCATAGTAAGGATCCCAGATTACCCACGCGTCGACGTCGCCGCTCTCGAATGCAGCGCGGGCGTCAGCAGGCGGCAGGTAGACCGGATGGATATCCTCGTAGCGCAAGCCCGCCTTCTGCAGGACTTCGAGCAGCAGGAAGTTCGCGCTCGAGCCTTTTTGCAGGGCGATGCGTTTGCCCTTGAGTTGTGCGATCGTCTGTAGCGGCGAGCCGGTCTTGACGATCACCGCTTCGGTATGAACGCCCTCAGGTTCCGCGCCCACGTACACGAAGTTGACGCCGCCCGCCTGGGCGAACACCGGCGGTGGGGCGCCCGTATAACCGAAGTCGATGCTTTTGGCGTTCAGGGCTTCGAGCAGTTGCGGGCCGGCGGGGAACTCGAACCATTTCACGCTATAGCCGAGTGGTCCGAGCTTCTGTTCGAGCGAACCCTGCGCTTTCAAAATCGCGAGCAGGCCGGCCTTCTGATAACCGATCCGCAATACCTTGCCCGCTTCGTCGCCGTTGTTCTGAGCGAAGCTTTGGCCCGCGCTGACGAGCGTCAATGCCGTGAGCACGGCCAATGCTGTGAATGTGCCTGATGCGCGGCGGGTGGCGAGACGCGGGCGGGTGATCGGACTGCGTGTCATTCGGTGATCTCCATGCGTGCGGTCGATGCAGCAGCGTGAGCACGCTCATCCCACGCGTTTTTGCAGGGTGTATGTCGGCGCGGCTGTTATGACGTCGCTGCTGCGGTAAAGGGATCGTCGCATGGACGTGCTGTGGCGCAAACCAAGCAATGGAGATTTGGATATGACGCGCAGCAGACGCTCGGCTCACTGCGCTTCCCGCCGATGACAGCACGATTGACGGCAGCAACGCCGTGGTCACTTACTTTCTGGCGGGTGATTTTTTTGCGCTGACGGCGCGTGCGGGCTCGGCTCCGGCGGAGTTCGCGGAGGCCGTCGGCGTGGTTTCGTGCGTACTGCCGAGCTTTTCCATGATGCCTGCGACGCGATCGCCGAGATAGTCGCCGGATGCTTCTTCGAGCGCACGGTTCATTTCGGTTTCAACCAGCACCATGGCGAGGGGACGGACCCGCCAGATCGCCTCGACCAGCGCCGGCACGTCGGCGGGCGGTGGCAGCGCCCCAGCTTCGTAGCGATCGAGCTGACGCACCACGAGGTCGACCATCGCCTTGGCGACGGCATTGAAATGCGGACGTGAGATCCGCACGGCTTCGAGCAGATCGGCGAGCGGAATGCCTTCATGCACCATCGTGGCGCCAGCGGATAGCGCGGCGGGGCTATTGGCGACGAACGACAGTCCGTTGCGGTCGATCAGTCCCAGATCGACCGCTTTCGACAAAGTGCCTGGGGAGGCATTGCCGCCGAACATCTGCAGCAGTTCGACCAGCGAGTACTTCCTCGGCCGCTCGCGCGACCAGCGGCTGCCGATGGCCGTCTCGAGACCGAGAATCGAGCGCAGGTCGTGGCCCTCGTCGACGGCCTTGATCAGGTCCTGGATGTTGGCGAGCGTGTAGCCGCGCGCCAGCAGATGGTTGATGAGCTTCAGCCGCGACACATGCGTATCGTCGTACACGCCAACCCGCCCGCGCTTTTCCGGCGGCGCGAGCAGGCCACGGTCCTGGTAGGCGCGCACGTTACGCACCGTGCTGTCCGTCACCCGTGCGAGTTCGTCGACGGTGTATTCGTTGGGCGACGCGCTGGACGCTGGAGGCGCGGAGGAGGGCGTTTTCGGCATGCGGGGATTTTACCGCGGGGCGGAGGCGGGATGCTGCGTCCTCGCATGCTTCGGCTTGGCCTTGGGCTGTGTCTGAGCGCCGTGCGACGGACGCGCATGCGCGCCGTTGAGGGTGGTTTGGCCCTCACCGAAGGTAAAGGTCTGCGAGGTTTGCGCATAGGCGCTGACGGACAGCAGCAGCGCCGCGTATCCCAAACAGGTCGAAAGCTTCATGGATGCTCCTTCTGAACGAGCGCGTGAGCATACAGCAAACACGCTGGACAGCCGGGCGAGCGACCCTTTCAGCGCTGGCAGGGAGACAGACGGATGGCGGGCGGGACATCCCGCCCGCAGGCCGCTAGGCGGTGGGCCGCAGCGGCACGGTTCGCGCAAAGCGCCGCGCGCCTGCCACACAGGCCACCACGATCACCGTGACGACAATCATTACCGGCGGCACCTGCTCGTGCAGCAGCAGGCCCGCCAGCACGAGCCCGAAAAACGGCTGCAGCAACTGCAACTGGCCGACGCTGGCGATACCGCCCAAGGCGAGCCCGCGATACCAGAAAACGAAGCCGATCAGCATGCTGAAGAGTGACACGTAGGCGAGGCCCCACCACGCGGCCTGACTGACGCCGTCGAACGAGAGCGGCCGCGTCCACCAGGTGAGCGGCGCCATCAACGGCAACGACAGCACCAGCGCCCACGAGATCACTTGCCAGCCGCCGAGATGCCGTGACAGCCGGGCACCCTCCGCGTAGCCGAGTCCGCACACCACGATCGCGGCCAGCATCAAGGCGTCGCCGAGCGGCGCTGCATGCAGTCCGTCGCGCACGGCAAATGCGACCACCGCGCAACTGCCGAGCGCCGAAAACAGCCAGAACGCCGGCTGCGGACGTTCGCCGCCGCGCAGCACCCCGAAGATCGCGGTGGAAAGCGGCAGCAGACCGATAAAGACGACCGCGTGAGCCGAGGTGATATGGCGCAAGGCGAGGGCGGTGAGCAACGGAAAGCCGACCACCACGCCCAGCGCGACAACCAGCAACGGCAACAGTTCGCGCCGCGCCGGGCGTGTCTCGCGAAAAACGAGCAGCAGGATGAGCCCGAGCGTGCCGGCGATGGTCGCGCGTGCCACGGTCAGAAAGATGGGATCGAGCCCTTGCACGGCGATTCGCGTGGCCGGCAGCGAGCCGCTGAAGATCAGCACGCCGAGCATGCCGCTCACCCAGCCGCTAGAAGCGCGACTGTGGCCGGGCTGGCCGGTTTGGGACTTTTGCATCGAAATTTCCATCTGCGGGATCAAACCGCCAGCATGCGCCGGACTGGCTAAAAGTGTAAGCTATGGATCAGTACAATTCGTTCAAACTGTACCGAACGTGGAGCAGTACAGATGGCAGTCAGCACAAGAGACAATTCCAGCAATCCTGCTTCCTCGCGTACCCGCGTCGAGGTCGTGATGGACGCGCTGCGCGAACGCATTGCGAGCCGCTCGCTGATGCCCGGCGCCCGCGTGCCGTCGATCCGGATGATGACGGAGACGCTCGGCGTGTCGAAATCGACGGTCGTCGAAGCCTACGACCGGCTGGTCGCGGAAGGCACCATCGTCGCGCGGCGCGGTTCGGGGTTTTTCGTCTCCGGCCATGCGCCGCCACTCGCGCTGTCCGATCTGGGCCCGCGTCTGGATCGCGACCTCGATCCGCTATGGCTCACGCGGCAATCGCTCGAAGCTGGACAAAAAGTGCTGAAGCCCGGCTGCGGCTGGCTGCCGGCGTCATGGTTGCCGGAAGACGGCGTGCGGCGCGCGCTGCGCGCGGTGGCGCGCGACCCGCATGCGGCGCTGGCCGAGTACGCCACACCTCCCGGCCTGCCCGCGCTGCGTCACCAACTCGCCTGGCGTCTCGGCCAGCATGGGGTCGACGCGCCGCCCGAACAGATCATCCTGACCGACGGCGGCACCCATGCGCTCGATCTCGTCTGCCGTTTCCTGCTCGAGCCAGGGGACACGGTGTTGATCGACGATCCGTGCTATTTCAACTTTCAGGCCTTGCTGCGCGCCCATCGCGCGCGCATCGTCAGCGTGCCGTACACGCCGGCCGGACCGGATCTGGCGAGCTTCGAGCGGGCTCTGGTGGAGCATCGCCCGCGCCTTTATGTGACGAATTCGGCGATCCACAATCCGACCGGTGCGACGCTTGCGCCAGCCGTCGCGCATCGGCTGCTGAAGCTGGCCGGCGAACACAATCTGCTGATCGTCGAGGACGACATCTTCGCCGACTTCGAAGACGAGGCCGCGCCGCGACTGGCGGCTTTCGATGGGCTCGCGCGGGTGGTGTCGATCGGCAGCTTTTCGAAGACGCTTTCGGCGGCGGTGCGCTGCGGTTTCATCGCGGCACGCGCGGACTGGATTGAACCGTTAATCGATCTGAAGCTCGCGACATCATTTGGCAACGGTCAACTGGCGGCGAGCGTCGTGCATCGGCTGCTGGTGGACGGCACGTACCGGCGCCATCTCGAAGGACTGCGCGCGAAGCTCGCGGACGCAAGGGGTGACACGATCCGGCGCCTGACGCAAGCCGGGCTGGAAGTATGGACCCGGCCGCGCGCCGGCCTGTTCGTCTGGGCGAGGTTGCCGGCGGAACTGGATGCCGCCGAAATCGCGCGGCACGCATTGACGGAGAACGTCGTGCTGGCACCGGGCAATGTGTTCAGCGCCGCGCAATCGGCGGCGGGATTCCTGCGCTTCAACGTTTCACAGTGCAACCGGCCGAAGGCTTACGAGGCGCTGCAGCGTGCGATGGATCTCGCGCGGGTCCCGGCCTGAACCCGCGCAAAGGCCTATCAGAAAGGTGTGGAAGGCGCTGTGCAAGCGCCTCATTCCACCCCTGCGCGCAGCGTTAAGGCCGATTCATTTACACAGCATCAACACGCGCGCTTCATCCGTGCAATTTGATTTCACCGGCGCCTTGTCCGCGGTTTGCGCGGGCGATGCAGTGGTCAAACCTGCTTCGCGACGGGCAATGCAGGCGCGCAGATGCTTTTCCACCGGTGCGTAGTATTGCCAACCTTTGCCGAGACTCGGCAATTCCATCTTCACCTGCTTCCACTTCGGGTGACCGTGCTCCTGCAGGTTATCGAAGTTCGTACACAACGACTCGGCAAAGCGGTCGAGATTGACGACCGTATCGCGCAGCCCGTAGTCGTAGGTGACGAGAAAAGCCTTTACGGTGAAGGTCGGCACGTCCTCTTTCAACCAGTTAGGGTAGCTGGCGGTATGAATGATGGCTGGAAAATAGGTCTGTTTGGCGCGCGCCGTTTCGGGCGCGTTGGGATCGACCCGCAACAGGCGGAGTTGTTGCAGCAACTCCGGGTTCATGTCGGTGAACAGCTTGGCGGGCTGGCCGACCACGATCACCGCCACATCGATCTTCTTGACGATCAGCGCGGCGAGCGCGTCCTCGTTGCTGAAGTGCTGGGCGTTCTGCTCGGGAATTGGCTGGCCGAACATCAGGTGATAAATCGTGTTGGCGGATTGCGCCGTACCGCTGCCCAGCAGCCCGACGCTAATGTTCTTGTCCTTGATCTCGTTGATGGACTTGATCGGCGAATCGGCCCGTACGACGAAGTTAATCTCCTCGTCGTAGAGCGGCATGATGAGCCGTAGCGGCCGGATCGCCTGTCCCGCATCGGTATTGCCGGCGTTGGCCATGTCGACGTAGGCCTGATAGACATCCGACTGCACCAGTGCGAGCTTGACGTTGGGCTCGAAACGCATGCGCTGGACGTTCTCCGCCGAACCCTTCGACGGCACCACGTCGAGGTCGATGCCGACCGGCTCGGCCACCCATTTCGCCAGATCCGCGCCGATCTGGATATACGTGCCGCGTTCAGGGCCAGTGACGATCTTGTAGTGCGCATTGTCGGCAAGCGCGCTCGACGACGCCAGCAACAACCCGAGCCACCCCGCCAGAATTATCTTGAGCATGGTTGTTCCACCTATCGGTCTGGTTTGAACAGGCTTCGCGCGGCGAGCCGCGACGAAGCATTGGTGAGTCGGTTCAGCAACTGCCAGGTATTGCGACTTGCGTAGTGCCTGAAGATCGTGCGGACAGACGCTCAGACTTGCGCGCGTCGGCGTGCGCTCGACGGTGCGCTAATGTGCCGGTGCCGGTGCCGCTGCCGATGCCGGCGAATTCCGCCAGCCCGACTGTGCGATCGCGCGTACTTGTGCGTCGACGCTGTCAGGAGCCGGCGCGGCGGGCGCAACCTGAGCGGCCGGAGCAGGCAGAGGGGGCAGCGGCACCTGAGAGACTTTCGAGGGCGGCGCGGCGTGGTTGCCGAGCGGCGTCCAACCCGTTTCGACGATCGCCTGTTGCAGCAGCGACCTGGCCTGGACGCTGCCGCTATCGATCGCGATAGCGTCGCTGGCGCTGTGCGCCACGCAGTTCCACAAGTGGTCCTTGAGGCATACGTTGGCGGTTTGCAGCGCGGCGTCACGGCGTTGCTCGAGCGGCGTCAACTGGCTTTGGATCGCGTGTGCATCGGCGTTGTCCGGTTCCAGCGAGAACGCTGCGCCGAGCGCTGCCTGTGCGCTCGACAGGTCATGGGCGGCGGCGTACGTATGCGCGGCGCGCAGGCTTTCGGACACATCGCGATAGTGCGGGACAACCGGCTGGGCCGGCGCCTGGGTTGGCGCCGGCGTTGGCGTGGGCGCCGTGGATGGCGCTATGGACGGCGTGACGGCGGCTGTCGTGGTGCGCGTATTCGTGTTCTGATCAGGCGTGTACGGTGCGATGGAGCCGGTAGTTGATTTGGTGTCCTGCTCATCGTAGACGGGCGTGCTCGTATGATGATCGCTGAGCAGCGTGTAGCCGACATAACCTAGTATGACGACGCCAAGCACGACCAGTCCGCGGGTGAGCAGCCAGCGTGCACCCACTGAGGTACCGAGCGGCAGCTGATCCAGCGGCGGAATCGGGGTGTCCGGCGAAGCGAGATTCGGTGCGGCCGGTTCGGACTGGGCGCCCGCACGCAGCGGACGATGCAACGGACCATCCGAACCTGTGAAGTGTCCGCGCGCGGGCGCGGCGAGCGGATGAGCCGCGCCGCAGTAGGGGCACAGATCGGCGTGCTGATACAGCGCGCCACCGCAACGTTTGCACGGCGCGGGAAAACTCTGGTCAGGAGTATTTTGGGCGGACATGCGGTGACCCACCTGCGATAGGCTATGCCGATACGGCATGCGTCAGAGCGTGTCGAGGCAGCGCGCAATCGCTGCGGGAATCACGATCTACATGCGCTGGAGTTCAGCGCTCGCCACAGAAAAATGACGGCGCCGCCATGAACAATATGTGAGCTTTCGGTGTGAACGTCAATCGACGTTCGCCCCTACCCCTACCAAGTGTTCGAAACCGCACATAGCGGCGGGCCGAAGTGCTGCACATGTCGGGAGAACGAAACAGGAGGGGATCTTTTGCAAGCTGCCGGCAGCGCGAAAGCACTGCGGATTCTGATCGGATGAAGCGCTTAGCGAAGCCGGCCGCAATGGCATGCGGCTTCGCTCATCGCAGTACTCAATGTTTGCGCAACGGATGATCCTTGAGCAGCCAGGCCAGGGCGAACGCCAGCACAACCACGCACGAGGCCGACAGATAAACCGTGTGCAGCGCGCCGGCAAATGCCTGCATATAGTCGTCACGCAGCGCCGCGGGCAACTGGTGTATCGCCACCGGGCCGAGCGCGTGCGGCAACTCGGTGTCGGGCGGAATCAGCGTTTGCAGGCGGGAAGCGAGGCCGTTCGAAAATACTGCCCCGAAGCCTGCGACACCTACCGAGCCGCCAATGGAGCGGAACAGCGTGGCGCCGGACGTGGCGACACCCATATGCCTGAATTCCACGGTGTTCTGCACGGCGAGAATCAGCACCTGCATCACCATGCCCAGACCCAGTCCCAGCACGCCCATGTAGAGATACATCACATGAATCGGGGTGGAGATCTGCAGATGCGCGAGCAAGGTCATCGCGACAGCGACGAGGAACGTGCCGGCGATCGGAAACATGCGGTATTTGCCGATCTTGCTGATGATGCGTCCGGTGATCACTGACATCACCAGCAGGCCGCCCATCATTGGCAACATCTGCATGCCGGCTTCAGAAGGCGTCGAACCTTTGACCACCTGCAGATAGAGCGGAATAAACGTCACCGAGCCGAACAGCGAGACACCGATGATGAAACCGATCAGACTGCTCAGCAGAAAGGTGCGCTGCTTGAAGAGTTCGAGCGGCATGATCGGCTCGACTGCGCGCTGTTCTTCATAGATGAAGCCGCCGATACAGACGAAGCCCATTACTAGCGTGAACCACAGTTGCGGGGACGACCACGGCAGGATCGTGCCGCCCTGGCTGGTGAACAGGATGATGCAGGTGAGCGCGCCGGCCAGAAACGCCGCGCCCATGTAGTCGATGGTGTGCTTGATATGCGCGGCGCGCGGTTTGAACACCGCCCCGATCACGACCAGCGCGAGTACCCCGAGCGGCAAATTGATGTAGAAAATCCAGCGCCAGGACAGGTGCTCGACCAGGAAGCCGCCGAGCAGCGGGCCGATGACGGTAGCAAGACCGAACACGCCGCCGAATACGCCCTGGTAGCGGCCGCGCTCGGCAGGCGGAATCACGTCGGCGATGGCGGCCATGGTGACCACCAGCAATCCGCCGCCGCCAAGCCCCTGCAAGGCACGCAAGATAATCAGCTGCGTCATGTCCTGCGCGACCCCGCACAGCGCCGAGCCGACCAGGAATAGCACGATGGCTGCCTGTAGCACGATCTTGCGGCCGAACAGGTCGCCGAACTTGCCGTAGAGCGGCACGACGATGGTGGAGGTCAGCAGGTAGGCGGTGACGACCCACGACAGGTTGTTGAGCCCGCCCAGCTCACCGACGATGGTCGGCAATGCCGTTGAGACGATGGTCTGGTCCAGCGCGGCGAGCAGCATCACCAGCAGCAGGGCCGGAAACAGCAGGCGAATCGGCGGATGCTCCGTGGCTGTCGCGAGTTCCGCTGGGGTAGTGGTACGTTGATCCATGGATGGGGACCTATCGAACGGGATAAAGATGTGTTGAATGTGTTGAAATTAATTAATTCAAAGATTAATATATGCCACATCTCACCGTCAGTCAAATGAAACCACCATGACCACTGCTTCTTCCGACAAGCCCGTGCCCACCGCGCGCCGCCCCGGCAGGCCCACCGGCAGCGCGCGAGGGCCGGAGCAGCGCGCCCGGCTGCTCGACGCGGCGCTCACGCTGTTTGCGCGCGAGGGCATCGTCGATACGACGCTCGGCGCAATAGCCCGCGAGGCCGGCTTCACGCCGGCGATGGTGCATTACTACTTCAAGACGCGCGACCAGTTGCTCGACGTGCTGATCGAGGAGCGGTTTTTGCCCTTGCGCGCGGCCATTGGCGGCGCATTCGAAGCCAATCCGGACGATCCGGTGGCGGCGATCACGCAACTGGCGCGCGCGATGGTGGCGGTGGCGGTCGAACATCCATGGTTTCCGCCTTTGTGGGTCCGCGAGGTGATCAGTGAGGGCGGGCTGTTGCGCCAGCGCATGCACGAGCGTTTCGGTCACGCCCATCACGACGCTTCATTGGCGCGCATCGAGCAATGGCAGAAAGAGGGGCGGGTGAATGCGGAGTTGGAGCCGTCGCTGGTGTTTCTCACGCTGCTCGGCCTGACCATCCTGCCGCTCGCCACCTCGAAAATGTGGCGCAACGATCCGGCGCGGCGCAGTTTGACGCCGGATGACATCGCCCGCCACGCGGTGGCGTTGCTGGTGCACGGGTTGAGACCGGAGCGCGATACGCGCTAGACGGGGTATGGATAGCGTTGCTTGCAACGGCGCGGTGGCCGCTCCGATTCACGCGTGAAGGTGGGTTTCGGCGGTGCGTAGCATCGCGTCAGTGGCCTGCTGCAACTCGGCGGCGCGTTGCGTCTCGCCTGCGGCTTCGGCGGCGGCTAGAAAACCTGTCATCCAGAGCGAACTGTAGAAATAGATCGCACGTTGGGCGTCCGGCGACGGAGCCGCGCAGCGGATCAGCTCTTGCCCGTAGAAACGCCCGGCCTCGCCGACATCGGCCGCAATGTGCGCGAGCGTGGTGCCGACTGCCATCAACGGGTCGCCATAGCAGACGAAATCAACATCGATGATGCCCTGCAATTCACCCTGCTCGACGAGCACGTTCTTGAGCGTCATGTCGTCCAGAAAGCAGATGGGACGCAACGACGCGAAATAAGGCTCGACAGCGCGGCGTATCGCACGCAAGCGTGAGCGCAAATGCTCCAGCGCAGATGCGTCGTGGGGCGGTTCCTCAGTCGAGGGCTGGCCGAAGATGCCGGTCCATTGCGCGGTCGTCGCATGGCGGCGGATCGGCGCCCAGCCGAACCCTTGGCTTTCGGGCAGGCTCGCCACGCGCTTCTGATAGCCGGTCACCGTCTCGGCAATGCGCGTCGACTGCAGCGCGGACAGGCTCGCGAGCTCGTACTGAAGATCCCGCCCGGGCAACCACTCCAGAATCACGAAGGAGGCCTGCGCGGGCGTGGCGCCCGCAGCGAGAACGTTGGGTACCGGCAGGCCGAGCGTGCGCAGCGCATCGAGATTGTGCCGGGTAAAGCTGAACATGCCGCGGCGCGGATTGATACGTACCGCGACCGCGCGACCGTCGGCTAGTTGGACGCGAAAAATGGCATTGCCGCTCTCCGTGAGCGACTGGCGGCTGACGTGGACGACGCCGGTCTTCAACGCAACTTGCGCCAAGGCCGCGGCCTCGTGCTCGGCCACGTCCCTCTGCGGATGGGCGTGGCCTCGAACGGATTCGCAAGTGATGGCGGGCGCGTCGTGGGAATGCGGTGTGTCAGCCAATTTATCGTGCGCCGGGAATGGAGGGCGAGTCCATTACATCCGACCCGCACGCACGCGACAACGCGCAGATATTCCATCCTGTTACGTCGGAAAATATCTGGACGGCGAATCTCAGCGCGATTGCGCTGCGTGTGTAAGGTCAAGGCGCCAGAGCGGCGCTGTGACGTGGCCCGACATTACAGGGAGAGGCGTGCGCCAGTTTGCGGACAAACCGGATATGACCAGGCGGTAACGCGCAGAAAGACGCGGAAATATGCGGCAGACAAGGTGCGACCCGGAGGGCCGCACGCGAGGAAATATCGGAGAACGAATCGAAAGCTGAACGCAAGGCCGCGCATCGCCATGCGATGTGGCCAATCGACGACGCGCGATCTGAATGAAGCGTTACGGGTTACGGGTTTTTTTCCACGCTTCGTAGGCCGCCTTCGTCACATCATTGGGCGGATACGTCCCCGGCAGCGCCGCGCCTTCGCGAATGCGTTCCGTCAGAAACTCTTCCAGTTGTTCCTGCTCGGCGGCTGCCTTGGCAACGTCATCGGCCATCTCGCGCGGGATGACGACCACGCCGTCCGCATCGCCCACGATCACATCGCCCGGAAACACGGCCACGCCGCCGCAGCCGATCGGCACGTTGATATCGATCGCGTGATGGCGCAGCAGATTCGGCGGCGCACTCGCGCCCGCGCAAAACACCGGCAAACCGAGGGCGGCGATCGTCGTGCTGTCGCGCACCGGGCCATCCGAAACCATGCCGGCGACGCCGCGTATCTTCAGACGCTGCGTCAGGATCGAACCGAACGATGCGCTGTTGCGCTCGCCGCGGCAGTCTTGCACCAGCACATGGCCGGCGGGAATCGTTTCGACGCATTTACGCTGCGCGTACTCCGGATTCGCAAACAGCTCCAGCACGTCGATGTCCTCGCGCGACGGGATATTGCGCAAGGTGAAGGCCGGCCCCACGAGATTTTCGCCGCCCGGCGCAGCCAGCGGCGCGACACCCTGCATGAACGTGTTGCGCAGCCCGCGCTTGAATAGCTGCGTGGTGAGCGTGGCCGTGCTGACGTGACGGAGGGCTTCGAGCGTAGCGGGATCGAGTTCTTGCATCGTGAGGTCGGGTGGTGTCAGGTTGAAAAGGAGAGACTACTTCAACGGATGATGGAGCGTGGGCTCGAGTCCGCGATTGTCGTGGTCATCGTGATTGTGGCGGCTTTCGCGATTCCCGGATAGCGGGTCGGTGGCGAGCGGGTGCTCGCGCCGGTAGCCTGCCGAGAGCACACCCCAGCGGCGCGCCCAGATGGCGGTGAGGATCGGTGTAAGCAGCGAGGTCACCACCACCGAGGTCGCGACCAGCGCGGTTGCCGCAGGCGCGATCGCGGCATAGCGCGGTTCGATGCCGGCGATGATCTGCGGCACGGCGACCGCTGCGCCTGCCGTCGACGCGGCGCCGATGCCCGCCGTGCCGTTGCCGCGCGCGAGAAAAATATCGGCCAGCACGAGCGTGGTGCCGGTCACGAGAATCACGCAAAGGTCGATCAGCACGCCGGGCCGGCCCGTGTCGAGGATGACGCGAAAATCGAGGTTGTTGCTCAGCGCAAACGCGAAGAACGGCACCATCACGGCAACGGCCTGGCCGAAGAACTGCCGCAGGTCGCTGTCCAGATTGCCGAGGACAAAGCCGATCAGGAACGCAGCAGGGCGCCGAGCAGCGTGGCATACGGAAAGCTCGCGAGCCCGGCGATGCCGAGCGTCACCATCGTCATGAAGGGCCCCGACTCGAGCGACATCAGGCAAAACGTGCCCGCTTCCTCCTGGGTGCCGTATTGCTACATCAGCGCCATATACAGACCGCCGTTGCTCTCATTCATCACGCAGATCACGGTGAGCACCGACATGCCGGTGAGAAAGCCCGAGGTGATGCCGCCGGGCGGCAGGAAATGCGAGGCGATCACGCCCGCGGCCGTCAACACCTTGGTGACGACCAGCACGCCGTTCTTGAGCAGCACGATCGGCGTGGCCTTCAGGCTGATGCTGGCGCCCATGCAGAAAAACCATACCGCGAGGATCGGCAGCGTGCCGGTAATCAGCGCGTTGGAGAACGAGCCGAGAAATTTGCCGGCGTGCGGCGCGAAGGTGTGAACGCATGCGCCGAGCAACAGGGGGACGAGCATCAGCCCGCCGGGAATACGGTCGATCGCCTTCTTTATCTTCATGCCGGATGCTCCTCCACGGACGGTCTGCCCGATCGGTTTATTGTCTTTGTGTCAGCGGGCCGGACTTCGGGCATTGCACGGGTGCAATGGTGCGGGCACGGTCGTCGCCTCGCTCGGAATTTAGCATCGAGGGGTAGCGCCGCCGGAAAAATACCGGCGCTTTGAAGTCATCGTTTACACCTAGGGAAGGCAGGCAAAAAATGGCATCGCGTGGCAGATTTTGCGCGCTGTCTGCGTGGTGGCTGCGAGGTGTCTTTGCGCAGCAGCGAGCGCTGGATCGCTGGCTCGGGTGTTTTTTCGCGTGCGGCGTAGTCCGGTGCGGCCGCTGTAACGGGAGGCGCGACAACGCTTCGCGCTCCACGCAGTGGGCGGTGAAGCCCGCGTAGCGGGGCAAGGCACGCCTCGTGCTGTTCATCACCCGCTTCCTTTGAGGCGACTCGCTGCCGGACGTAGTTTGGCGTTTCGCGCGAGCGCCACGCAAGGGGCCGAACAGGCCTGTTTCATGCATATGACTTGTCGCTGCACGAGGATGCACGGAACGTCATGGCAGCACAGCGACAGGCCAGGTCTTTTTGTTACAGAACGATTGCAACTCGTCGCGCGAAACCGAGTCGGACCTTGCGAACTGTGGACGGCGAATAGGCGCGGTTAACAGGGTCGCGACGACAGGCGCGATACAATGGCTCCCTTGTCGGGCCTAACCTGCTTTTTAGCAACAACGAAAAAATGAACGGAGTGTTGAGACTCGATCAGGCAACGATCGTACTCGTCGAAGATGACCTGCAAAGCCGGGAATCGTTGACGCTGTTGCTTGAGTCGGAGGGTGCGCATGTCGTCGCAGTGGCGGATGCGGAAGAAGGCGTCGAAGCGGCGCTGCGGGTGTCACCGGATGCGGTGGTGTGCGATCTCGAACTACCTTGCATGGACGGCTTTTACCTGATCCAGCGGATTCGCGATCACGAGATTCGTGGCGATCATGCGCCGGCGGTTGCGGTGGCGCTCACCGGCCACACGGACGACGCCTACCGTTTGCGAAGCATCGGCGAAGGCTTCCAGCATTTCATGACCAAACCGGCCAGGCCGGACGAACTGGTCAACCTGCTGCACGACGCAATCGACGCCCGCGCAGCCGGTTAATCGCCGGCTGTATGGCGCAGGGAAGCGCCGCTGAACACGGTGCCTTGCGTCAACGCTCTCGGGGCAATTCCACCTCGGGCGAGCGGGGCGTTATCTACGATTGGGTTCAGGCAGCGATCAGGCGTCGCTCGCGGCTGCCTTGGCTGCGCTGGCCTCAGCGGCCTGGCAAGCGGAACACAAGCCTTTCAGCTCGATCTCCTCGCTCGCGAGACGGTAGCCCGCATCCTCGATTTGCGCCACCAGCGCTTGCCGCAGCTTCGGCTGATGCAACTCGGTGACATTGCCGCATTGCTGGCACACCACCAGAATGCCATGCTGACATTGGGTCAGGTCATGGCACACCGTGAATGCGTTGATCGATTCGATGCGGTGCACGAGCCCGGCCGAAAGCAGAAAGTCGAGCGCCCGGTACACCGTGGGTGGTGCCGAGCCGGGGTGAATCTGCCGCATGTCGTCGAGCAGCGAATACGCTTTAGTGGCGCGGCCTGACGTGAGCAGGAGCTCCAGCACCTTGCGCCGGATCGGTGTGAGTTTCTCGCCGCGTTCGCGGCAATATTCCTCGGCCAGCACCAACGCGGCTTCTGGCGAAGCGGCCTGGAGGTGCCCATGGTCGTGCCCGTCCTCATGCTCGTGACCGTGTGCATGAGCGTGCGCACTGTCGTGAGCCGTGGTTGAGGCGAGGGCGGCTTTTTCGGCCACCGTGGAAGGCTTTGCGTTCTTCATAGGCAGATTATAAGGTCCATCGCGGTTCGGCGTGCCGGGGCTGCGGCGCGCCAGTCAGCGCCGCACCCAGTGGCGATATCCGCGCTGACGGGCGGCTTCTGCCTGCCATCCGCCGGACGATCGAGCCGCGCCGCCGCGCGACTCGATCACTCGAATTCCAGCGCGAAGCCACGCTGCACGCCGGGGCGGGCGAACAGCGTGTCGTACCAGCGTCGCACGTTGGGATAGGTGGCGAGGTCGACCTTATGACGTTCGTGCCGCCATGCCCAGCCGAGAATTGCAAAATCCGCCACCGACAATTCGCCCGCGACGAACTCCACTTCCGCCAGCCGCCGGTCGAGCACGCCGTACAGACGGCGAGTCTCCTCCGAGAAACGCTTCAGGCCGTAACGGCGGTCAGCCTCCGCTTCAATTGCGGCGAAGTGGTGCACCTGACCGGGCATCGGCCCGAAACCGCCCATCTGCCACATGAGCCATTCGAGCACCGGCACGCGTTCGCGCAGGCTCGCAGGCAGGAATTTGCCGGTTTTTTCGCCGAGATAAAGCAGGATCGCGCCCGATTCGAACACGCTGATCGGCCCGCCGCCCGGGCCATCCGTATCGACGATGGCGGGAATCTTGTTGTTCGGGCTGATGCGCAGGAAGTCGGGTTGGAACTGATCCCCTTTGCCGATGTTGATCGGCACCACCGCGTATGGCAGTGCCATTTCTTCCAGAGCGACGCTGACCTTGCGGCCGTTTGGCGTGCCCCAGGCGTAGAGCGTAATTGTCATATCAGATCCCATCAGGCCAGATGTTCAGAACAGGCGTTCAGGTCAGCGGAAAATCGACATACTTGCGAAAGCCCGTGCGGGTAGCGAGTCTCGAATACCAGCGCTCGAGATTCGGCAGCGAAGGCCGTTCGATGCCGTCCAGCCCGAACCAGCGTTTCGCATACGCGCCGATCACGATGTCAGCCAGCGTGCATTTTTCGCCTTCGAGGAAAAAGCGTCCTTGCAGATGCGTGTCGACCAGCTTCCACAACACGGTGACGGCGGCGAGGTCCGCAGTCAGCTTGACGGCGTCGCGTTCGGCAGCGGGCGTGCGCACGATGGCCCAGAACACCGGACGTTCGGCCGGTTGCAGCGTGGACAGCGACCAGTCCAGCCAGCGGTCGATGCTCGCGCGCTGCTGCGGCTCCGGCGGATAGAGCGGGCTCGACGAGCCGTATTGCATCACGAGGTAGCGCAGGATCGAATTCGACTCCCACAGCACGAAATCGCCGTCGACCAGCGTCGGAATGCGGGCGGTCGGATTCATCGCCAGATAGGCCGGCTCGGTGACGCGGCCAAACTGCATGCCCGCATCGATACGCTCGTACGGCAGCACGAGTTCGTCGCAACACCACAACACTTTCTGGACGTTGACCGAGTTGGCGCGTCCCCAGATTGTAAGCATCCGGTAGATCCTCTTTCCTGTTTGCTGGTTGGCAAGCCGCACGCGAATGCGGCGTTCAACCACTAACGATACACGAAGCCGTCTCGATTCACCCTGTCACTGACCGAACGGCCGATGCCGGCAAGCCACATGCGTTGCGTACAATGGGCGCACCTGAAAATGACGAGGCACCGCATGGCCCGCATTGTCCCCGACGACTGGAAGAACCTCGCCGCCACCGGCGCCGCGGCACGCGAACGCGAGACCCTTGCGCTCCTCGAAGGGGCCTTGCCCGACGCTTACACCGTGTATCACGGCGTGCACTGGACGCGGCTCAATCAGGGCTTTTCGGTGTTCGGCGAGGCCGATTTCGTGATCGTCAGTCCTTCGGGGCGCGTGATGATCGTCGAACAGAAAACCGGCTTTTTGCGCGAAACGCCCAAAGGGCTCGTCAAGGTCTATCTGCAGACCGAGCGCAATGTGGCGATCGCGCTGGCGCATACCATCGAAGGCATGCACCGGCGCTTCACCGCGGCCTTCGGCGCGGGGACCTATTTCATCGAGGAACTGCTGTACTGCCCGGATCACGTGGTGAAAGATGCGGCGATTGCCGGCGTGAATCCGGCGCGGATCGTCGACGCCACGCGCAAGGAGCGGCTCGCCGCAATCATCCGCGAGGCGTTGCCAGCCGACGAACCGCGCCTCGCCTGCGCTGCGAAGATTCACCATTTCCTCGCCGACGAACTTGCGCTGACGCCCGACGCGAGCGCGCTCGTCGGTCAGGCCGGCACGCTCGTCACGCGCCTCGCCGGGGGGCTCGCCACCTGGGCGCGGCGGCTCGAATTCACGCCGTTCCGTTTACGCGTCGCCGGCACCGCTGGTTCGGGCAAGACGCAACTGGCCGTGCAGGTCATGAAGGACGCCGTGGCGCGCGGCCAGCGGCCCCTGTACGTCTGTTTCAACCGGCCGCTTGCCGACCATATTGCACGGGTGGCGCCATCCGAAGCCAAGGTGGCGAACTATCACCAGTTGTGCGACTGGATTGCCCGCGACGGCGGCCGGGCGCCGGACTTTCAGGCCGCCGACATTTTCGACCAGCTCGAAACGATTTTTGCGGACACACCGATCGACGCACGCTGGCAATTCGACGTCCTGATCGTGGACGAAGGCCAGGACTTTCAGCAGGCCTGGATCGGTGCGCTCGAACGCCTGTTGCGGCCGGGCGCGGCGTGGTGGTGGCTGGAAGACCCGCTGCAGAATTTATATATGCGCGCGCCCGTCGATCTGCCTGGTTGGACGACGCTCAAGGAGACCACCAACTATCGCAGCCCGCGCGACATTCTCGATTTCGTGCGCGACGTCGTGGGCGGCGAGGTGCCGCTCGCCGCGGCGCTGTCGTCGGGCAGCCCGTTCGACGGCTCCGATCTGGCGCTCTCCACGTACGACGAGGCGTACGCGGCCGAGGCTTGCATCGACGCCACCAAGCGGGCGATCACCCAGGCGCTCTCGCTCGGATTTCGCAAACAGGACATTGCGGTGTTGTCGTTCCGCGGGCGCGAAGGATCGGTGCTGAGCGCGCTCGACCAACTCGGGCCGCACCGCCTGCGCAGCTTCACCGGCAAGTACGATCTGTTCGGCAATCCGGAGTACCGCGAGGGCGACGTGCTGCTGGAGTCGATCTACCGCTTCAAGGGGCAATCGGCGCCGTGCGTGATCCTGACCGAGGTCGATTTCGATCATTTCGATGAACGCAGCGCCCGCAAGCTGTTCGTCGGCGCCACGCGGGCGACCATGAAGCTGATCGTGGTGGCTTCGCAGCGTGCAGCGCGTCATCTGCGCATCGCGGACGGCAAGGCGTGAGCGGCGCTTGAGCGCGCGATGTCTGGGCGATGTCACGCTTTTTGATGTCACCGGTTTGACGATATGATGCGTGCGGTTTGGCTGTTCGGCCCCATGCGGACATGGATGGCAGAAGGTACGTCGGGATCGGGTTTGCGACGCCTCCTGATAGCTGCGGGTTATCGGGGAGAAATGGGGGAGTCGCGGGCAAGCAGGTCACGGCGAAACAAGAAAACAGATGAAAAGAAGGCTGGTTACATGGACTACACCAGGAAGGGCGCGCGCTGGATCGCGTGTCTTGCTGTCGCGCTCGGGGCGCTGGGAATGCTTGGGGCTGGGCGCGCGCAGGCTGCTTCGCTGTCGCTCGACGCAGGCGGCAGCGTTGCCATCACCAATGACGCGTCCCACACCGTCTATCACCTGACAGAAGCGCAGCTTCTTGCGCTGCCCACGCACTCCATCACGACCTCGACCACCTGGACGGGCCGCTCGACCTTCACAGGTCCGTCGCTCGCGGATATCCTGAAGCTGGTCGGCGCCAAAGGCAGCGAGATTGAAGTCCATACGCTCGACGATTACACCGAAACGATCCCCGTATCGGATTGCGACCGCTACGGGGTAATCGTCGCGTATAGCATGAACGGCAAGCGCCTGAAGGTCAGCGATTTCGGACCTCTGTTTCTCATCTATCCGCGCGACGCGTTCCCATCGGAACTCTCGGGTGCGGCCGCGGACTCGAAATTCGTATGGCAAATCAAGGGCTTGATCGTCAGGTAATGCCGCACCGGCTGCGCCGCTGGCTGCTGGCCGTGGTGTGGGTGACCGCGCTCGCCGCGCCGGTCGGGGCGATCGGTTATCTGATGTACGCCAACCTGCTCAACCCGCGCTCCACGCAGTTTCTGACAGGCACGTACGACGGCTTCTATTGGGACGCCGCGCAACTGCAGATCGCCTACGCTCGCCTTGAAAACCAGTTGCTGCTCTATCGCAGCGGTACGGACGTCGATTACCCGCGACTGCAGTTGCGCTACGATGTGCTGCAATCGAAGCTGCACGTGATGGCCGGCTCGACGCGCATGCTGGTTGGCCAGCTCTCGTTGCTGCAGCGTCAGGAGAGCGAACTCCGCACGCTCGAAGCGACCCTGGACGAACTCGCGCCCAAGCTCGACACCTTGCCGAAGGATCCTCATCAGGCCGACCTGATGGTTGCCGCATTGCGCGCCCATTGGCAGGAGGTCAACGATCTGGCCTTGACCCGGCGCTTCGCCGACGTCGCCGACCGCGAAGCGTTGAGCCGCGATTTCCTCGACAAGCGGCGCATGCTGTTTGCCACCGGGATCCTGCTGTTGCTGCTCTCCGCGGCGGCCACGTTGCTGCTGGTCGTCAACGGCCGGCGCCGCAGCCGCCTGATCCGCCAGCAACGCGCCGCGCTCGAGGCGGAGCATCAGGCCACTCGCGCCGCGCGCGAGGCGAGTCTGGCGAAGGACGCTTTCCTCGGCATGATCAGTCACGAACTGCGCACGCCTTTGCACGCGATCGTCTCGTCGATCGAACTGCTCGGTTTCAATTTCCAGTCCGAGGCGGACCGCAAGGTGATCCAGCGGCTCGAAAGCGCGGCCCGTCATCTGGAAGCGCAGATGCGCGATCTCACCGATTACGCGCGCCTCGGCGCCGGCAAGCTCGAATTGCGCTACGAGCAATTCGAGCCGCGTGAACTGCTGGCGTCGATCGTCGACGAACATACGCCGGCCGCGGTGGCGCGCGGGCTGACGCTCGAAAGCGAGGCGAGCGGATTGACGGGACCGGTCGATTCCGACCCGCACCGGATCCGCCAGATTGTCAGCAACCTCGTGACGAACGCAATTCGCTACACCGAAAAGGGTTCGGTACGGGTGCGGCTGGTGCAGCGGCTGGCGTTGCTGACCATCGAGGTGAGCGACACCGGACCGGGCGTGCCGCCCAGGCAACTGCCGCTCATGTTCAAGGAATTTACCCAGCTCGACGGTTCGCGCGCGCGGCGTTTCGAGGGCGCCGGTATGGGCCTCGCGATCGTCCAGGGACTGCTGAAACTGTTTGGCGGCAGCGTCGCGGTGGAAAGCAAAGTGGGCGAGGGGACGATTTTCAACGTGACGATCCCGGTGGGACCGGTCGAGCCCGTCAAGCCGCCTGGCGCGAAGGCGGCGAGCGCGCGGCAAGATGGCCGGTCGCAAGTGCTGATCGTCGACGACAACGGACTGATCCGCGAATCGCTGCTGGAAATGATCACGCACATGGGTTACGAGGCGAGCGCAGTCTCCAATGCCAAAGAGGCGCTGGCATGGCTCGATGCGCGGCGCTGCGACGTATTGTTACTGGACCTGCATATGCCGGATCAGGACGGCTACACGTTCTTCGCCGAATTCCGCGCGCGTAGCGGACCGTCGGCGGGCGCACCGGTGATCGCGATCAGCGCGTATGCACCGGACGCGCCGCCGCCCGGCACCGTGCCGTTTTTCGACTATCTGGTGAAGCCGGTGCATTACGAGCAGTTGCGCGAAGCATTGCAGCGCGCGCTGGCAGCACGCAATCTGAACTGATGCGTTTCAGGCGCGCTTCAGGCCCGATTCGATTCCGCTTCAGGCACGGTTCAGACGTTTGGACAGATCGGCGACGAGGATCGCCATGCGCGCCGGCTTCTCATAACACGCCACGTTGTAATTGCGAATGATCTCGCTGATCTCCGACTCGCTGGCCTTGCCGGTCAGCAACTCGCCGGTCAGTACGAACACCGGCGCCTCTGGATTTTCCGAGGCGCGCACGGCGCGAATCACCGACGCGGAAGTCTGATTGCCGAACAGCCAGTCGATGACGACACCGTCGAATACCTGCGTCTGCAGCTGGTCGACGAACGCACCAAGTCCGTAAATCGCTACCGCCGTGAAGCCGCTGCGTTCGAGATAGTCGCGCAGGTTGTCGGCCGAAGCCTGATCGTCGTCGACCACGGCGATCAGCGGTTTGTCGGCTTCCGAGCGGCGCGGATAGATTTCGATCTTGTGCACTTCGAATGCGCTTTGATACAAGGCGCCGTCGTGACGCGTGACGCGCCATTGCCCCAGCTTCGAATAGGCAACGAACTCGGGGCGGCTGCCCGGCTCGAGCGCCGCGCCCACCCAGGCGGTGCAGGCAAGCTCGATGCCGCCCACCGAGAAGGCCGCTTCCTGCGCAATGGCGCCGACCATGCCGGGATCGAGCGATTGCGCGCCGAACAGTTGCGCAGCCGGTTCGCCGAACACCTCGGCCACCTTCTTGATTTGCGACAGCGTCCACGGGCTGTTGCCACGCAACTTACGGTGACCCTGAGAAAAACTCAGATCGAGAATGCGACATAGCTCCGTGGTCTGCTGCCGCTTGCCGATGCCGTGACGGCTCATCAACTCGCGCACGCGTTCCGCGACTGCGATGGAGTCAGGTGAGGTTGCTTCGTTGGCCATGCTGCGTGGAGGTCCGTCGTTTTAAATGATAGCGGGTGAAGAACGCGAAAAGACCGGATGGCGCTGGTACGCATGGCCTTCGCTGCGAGCCGACCGGGCACGCATGGGAGAGCAAATGTACAGCAAAAACGTGGCGTTGTTGGGGATTTTGTGGCGACGCCGCAAAGTTGTCGTGGCGCTGCCTGATTGAGGCGTGCCGACCGACTGCACGCTCGAGTCGTACTCGATGTGCGTTATCTATTCTAGCGAGGAAAGCGGGTCCGACATGTAATGAAATGTGATCCATCGCGCGCTTTCCTGCGGCGCAGATTCGATGTTGCACGCGGCGTCGCAATTCGACGAGACAAGCCCGCGATCGATCTGGCAGAGTGGCGTCTGCCATGCCGTTCCCACTACCTCGATCGCATTCATGAAAGACAAGACTATCCGCCATGCCGGCGTGCCGTATTACTCCCAATGGGGCAGCCCCGAATGGGTGCAGCCGATCGTCGACGACGACGCCGATCCTTGCGACGACCCCGCATGGCAACGCAGCGGCTTCACCGAGCGCGAGCACTATCGATTCTGGGCGCAACGGCTGTGCGGCCTGACGTGCCTCGAATCCGCGCTGGACTTCTGGGGCATCGGACATGCGCCGCGCGCCGCGCTGCTCGACGAAGCGTTGCGCCATGAGGTGTACCGGATGCGCGCCGACGGCGGTGTCGATGGTCTGATTTATCGGCCATTCGCCACGTGGGCCGAGCGGGCCTTTGGTCTGCAGGTCGACGTGTTGCCGGAGGCCACGCTCGAGGAGATCGCTGCGCGTATCGACAGCGAGACGCTGGCGATCATTTCGGTGAGCCCAGAGATACGCCGCCCGGACGCGCCGAATGCGCAACGCGGCGGCCATTTGATTCTGCTGCATGGGCGCGACCCGGACGGCGTCTGGTTTCACAACCCTTCCGGCATCGCGCCGTATCAGAGCGACGTCTACCTGCCGTTCGCCACGGTCGCGCGTTTTTATGCCGGCCGGGGTTTGACCTTGACCCGACCGGCCGGCTAGTCGCCCGACCAGACGCCGCGCAATCCTTGAGCAGATTTCCGGGTCCGATTTCTGCTGAAGGGACAGATGGGCAGCGGGGGAAATCGCTGCCCGATTTGTCAACCCGGAGCCCATATGAACCGATCTCCCGCCCTGATTGCCGTCAGCCTGCTTGTGCTGCTGACGGTCAGCGAAGCATGCGCGGCGACCCAGGACGAACAGGAAAAGGCCTGCCGCGGCGATGCGATGCATTTTTGCAGTTCGGACATTCCCAACAGGGACAAGATCACGGCGTGTATGAAGGAGCACGTGAGCGAACTGAGTCCGCCGTGTCAGGCGATGTTCAAACAGGGTAGTCATTCTTCTGGCAATGCAGCGAGTGCGGGTAAGGAGCAGACGCAGTAACCGCAGTGCAGCTTTGCACGATGGCGTGATGCGTGTGCAGTGGGAAAGCGCGCTTGGGTGTTGCCGTGATTTCGTAGTTGCCCGTCGCGACCGCCGCCCGCCGTGCTCGAATGCATCGTCAGGCGTTACCTTGACCGCCGTCACTTCGGCGCGATATCGCGACGCACGCGCATGATGTGCTGCTCCACGTAGAACGCCGCGGCGTCCGCATCGCCGCCCACGATCGCCTCGTAGATCAAGCGGTGCTCGGAGACGTAAAGACGAATCCGGCCCGCATCGTAAATGCCGTCGTTCTTGAGCCGTTTCCAGAGCGGCTGGTCCATGGTGTTCGCGACTTCGTCCGCGATCTTCACCAGCAACGCGTCGCCGGTCATGACCGCCAGTTGCCGATGGAACAGGCGGTCGCTGTTGTTCCATAGAACGCGCTGCTGCGGGTCGGCCACGTCGACGATCGAATCCATCTGTGCCAGATAGCGCTCGGCCAGTTCGTCACGCTGGGCGTGCGCGGCCGCGCGCCGGGCAATGGCCGGTTCGAGGATCAGCCGCACGTCGAGCGTCGAGGTGGGGCTGAAATCCGGGTCGGCTAGCGAAGCCGCTTCGAGCGGCGCGACGGCGAGGCGCTGCAGCGCATCCGCGCACACATAAGTGCCTGAATTGCGCCGCGTGATCACCAGCGCCTCGTTTTGCAGGGCGCCGATGGCCTCGCGCACCGCCGGACGTCCCACGCCAAAACGCGCGGCCAGTTCACGCTCCGACGGCAGGCGCGAATCCGCCGCGAACTGCCCGTTGCGAATTTCGGCGCGGATACGCTCGGAGACCTGCTCGTAGATCTGCTTGGGGCGAAAGCTGCTTTCCATGGCGAGGGCGGAGTTGACCATAAGCACCTGTTTGTCTTTGTCTGACTGATCCCGATTCCAACCAGATTAACAGGACACTATTGAAACTGGTTGATGTAAAACCAAAGGTGGTCTACATTTTGATCCAGTATAGAACAGGATGGAGGCAACGGAATGGTCGGCAGGAAGGGTTGGGGCGTCGTCGCGCGGCATGCGCAACAAGGGTGTCGCGCATCATGAAACTGAACCGAGTCATCAGCACGGTGGAAGTGCACACAGGCGGCGAGCCGTTCCGGCTCGTCACGAGCGGGCTACCGAAGTTTCCCGGCAAGACCATTGTCGAGCGGCGCGCATGGCTCAAGGAGCATCACGATCCATTGCGCCGCGCGCTGATGTTCGAGCCGCGCGGCCATGCGGATATGTACGGCGGCTACCTGACCGAGCCGGTCAGCGAGGGTGCCGACTTCGGTATCATCTTCGTGCATAACGAAGGCTATAGCGATCATTGCGGCCATGGCGTGATCGCGCTGGCGACCGCCGCCGTGGCGCTCGGCTGGGTCGAACGCACCGAGCCGGAGACGCGGGTAGGGATCGACGCGCCGTGCGGTTTCATCGAAGCCTTCGTCAAATGGGACGGCGATCACGCGGGCAGCGTGCGCTTTGTCAACGTGCCTTCGTTCATCTGGCAGCGCGACGTCACCGTGACGACGCCGAGCTTTGGCGAGGTGACGGGCGATATCGCCTTCGGCGGCGCGTTTTATTTCTACACGTCGGGCAAGCCGTTCGATCTGAACGTGCGCGAGGCGGAGGTGGATCGTCTGATCCAGTTCGGCGCCGAAGTGAAGCGCGCGGCCAACGAAGCGTTCAAGGTGGTCCATCCGCACATTCCCGAAATCAACCACATTTACGGGACGATCATCGACAACGCGCCGCGTCACGCAGGCTCGACACAGGCCAATTGCTGCGTATTCGCGGACCGCGAGGTGGACCGCTCGCCAACCGGCTCGGGCACCGCGGGACGCGTCGCGCAACTGTATCTGCGCGGCGAACTGGGGCGCGACGAGACGCTCGTCAACGAATCGGTGATCGGCACGATTTTCCGCGGCCGGGTGCTGTCCGAAACGAAGCTCGAGCAGTTCGATGCGGTGATTCCGGAAATCGAGGGCGATGCGCATATCTGCGGGTTTGCCAACTGGATCGTCGACGAACGCGATCCGCTCACGTATGGCTTTCTCGTGCGCTAGACGGCGCACGTCGATGGAGAAACCCCGCTTATGACTCACCCCGCCACGCAGATTTTCGATGCCGCGGCTACCGCGCGTCTCACGCCTTACGCCGAACTCGTGGAGGCGCTGAAGACCGCGTCGATCGACTACGCGCAGCAACGGATCGTGAGCCCCGAGCGGCTGGTCGTGCCGCTCAATGCGGGCGGCATCATGCTGTCGATGCCCGCCACCGCGCCCGATCTCGGTATCCACAAACTGGTCAACGTCTGCCCGGCCAACGGCCCGCGTGGCTTGCCGACCATCCACGGTCAGGTGATGGGATTCGACTCGGATAGCGGCGAAACGCTGTTCATCCTCGACGGTCCCACCGTCACCGGGCGGCGTACTGCGGCCATGTCGATGCTCGGCGTGCAGACCTTCAAAGGCAGCGCGTCCGGCCGTTCGGCGCCGCGCGAGTTTCTGCTGATCGGCACCGGCACGCAGGCCGCGAATCACGCCGAGGCGATTGGCGAACTGTTTCCCGATGCTCTCATCTGGGTGAAGGGCAGTGCGCTGGCGAAGGCCGACGCCTTTTGCATCGCGCATCGCAACAAGGCGCGCAATCTGCAGCCGCTCGCGGGCACAGAAGTGCCGAATTCCGTCGATGTCGTGATTGCCCTCACGACCAGCAAACAGGCGGTCTACGACGAAGCGCCGCGCGCGCAGCGTCTCGTGATCGGGGTCGGGGCGTTCACGCCCGCCATGCTGGAACTGGGTGCGCACACCGTGCACGGCAGCGCGCTCTACGTCGACGATCTGGCGGGCGCCAAGCACGAAGCCGGCGATTTCATCCAGGCGGGCGTGGACTGGGCCGGTGTGATCGGCATTGCGGCGGTGCTGGGCGGCTCGGCGCCGCTGCCTGCGGCTAGCACGCCCGTGCTATTCAAGAGCGTCGGTTGTGCCGCGTGGGATCTGGGCGCCTGCCGGGTCGCCCGCACGGCGTTGCAGCACGAATAAACCGGCAATAAACCGGCAATAAGCTTGCAATGAGCTTGCGATACGCGTGCAAGCGCGTGTAGTTTTTCTACCGTATCGGGCGTGTTGCGTGCAAACAATCCGAAAACGTTGCACCATAGGCGTTTGCCAGAAAATGTCGGTTCCCGGCATTTTTGCCCTTTCGCGTTGCCTTTTGCGACGCTTTTCACGACGGTGACATCGCGCCATGATTACCCAACACGCATCTGCCACCCCGGACCTGCCGCTCGACATGATCATCTTCGGCGGCACCGGTGACCTGTCGTTCCGCAAGCTGTTGCCGGCGCTCTACATGGCGCATCTGCACTGCAATCTGCCGCCGGAGACGCGCATTCTCACGATCGGCCGTAAGCCGTGGTCGCGTGAGGAGTACATCAACGAATTCATGGAATCGAAGGCGAAGCCCTTCATCGAGAAGAAAGCGTTCGATGCCGCCGCCTGGGACAAATTCCTCGCCATGTTCGAATACGTGCGCATGGACGTGGATTCGGCGGAGGACTACGAGCGTCTGAAGGAAGTGTCGCGGCCGGACGCCCGGCGGGTGTTCTACCTCGCCACCTCGCCCGATCTGTTCACGAACATCTGCGACAACCTCTCGGGCGCGGGCCTGATCGACGAGTACGCGCGCGTCGTGCTGGAAAAGCCGCTGGGTCACGATCTGGCCTCGGCGCAGGAAATCAACACCGACGTCGGGCGGCATTTCAGCGAAGCCCAGATCTACCGGATCGACCATTACCTGGGCAAGGAAACGGTGCAGAACCTGATGGTGCTGCGCTTTGGCAATGCGATTTTCGGTCCGCTGTGGCAGGCGCCGTATATCAAGAGCGTGCAGATCACGGTGGCGGAGACGGTGGGCGTGGGCAGCCGCGCCGGCTTCTACGACAAGACCGGCGCATTGCGTGACATGGTGCAGAACCATCTGCTGCAACTGTTGTGCATCGTTGCCATGGAACCGCCCGTGTCGCTCGACCCGGATGCGGTGCGTGACGAAAAGCTCAAGGTGCTGCGCTCGCTGCGGCCGATGACGCCCGAAGATATCGCGCGCGACACCGTGCGTGGCCAATACACCGCCGGCGCGGTGGACGGCGAGGCGGTCAAGGGTTACCTCGAAGAGGACAACGTGCCGGCCAAGAGCGGCGCCGAAACCTTCGTCGCCTTGCGCGCGCAGATCAATAACTGGCGCTGGGCCAACGTGCCGTTTTATTTGCGCACCGGCAAGCGCATGCAGAAGAAGGTCTCGGAGATCGTCATCGAGTTCTCCGAAATGCCGTTCTCGATCATTCCGAGCGGCCCGCATCATTATGGCAATCGCCTCGTGATCCAGTTGCAGCCGGAAGAATCGATCCAGTTGCAGATGATGGCCAAAGAACCGGGCAGCGGCATGAACATGCTGCCGGTGAATCTGAACCTCGATCTGCAGGAGGCGTTCACCGAGCGTCGTGCCGAAGCGTACGAGCGCCTGTTGATCGACGTGGTGCGCGGACGTCTCACCCACTTCATGCGCCGCGACGAACTCGAAGCGGCATGGGCGTGGGCGGAGCCGATTTTGCACGGCTGGGCGAAGTCGGGCGACCGGCCGCGTGGCTACTCCGCCGGCACGTTTGGACCGGCAGCGTCCACGGCCTTGATGGCGCGGGAAAATACCGTGTGGTCCGAAGAATCGCAATACGGCGATTAACGCCCAGATGCTTCGCATGACAAAGGCGGCCGCCGGATCGGGCCGCCTTTGTCGTTGTGTGCATCATCATTAAGATTCCTTAATAGACGTCCACGCGTCCGGGAAAGGTCTCGTCAAAGACGGCGGCATCCTCAGCGGGTACGGCGCCTCGCTGCTCGCGGAACATCACCGGGGGCACGCCGAACTGCTTGCGGAATTCACGCCCCAGGTGCGAGGCGTCCGAGAAGCCGCAGCTCGATGCGATATCGGCCACCGTCCGGTCCGAACTGGTCAGGAGCCACGCGGCGGTTCGCAGGCGCACCTGTTTGGCGAACACCTGCGGGCTCTTGCCGGTCTCGGCTTTGAAGAGCCGCTCCAGTTGCCGCGGCGACATATCGAGCTTGCAGGCCAGTTCTTCGAGCGGCAGCGAACGCCCCACATGCTGTTCCATCAGCAGGATCGCGCGCTTGACCTTGGGATGCGTGGCGGGCTCCAGACCCGGCGGATGCGGCTGCGGCGCGTTGCCTTTCTGCATCTCGCCGACTAGCAGGATGCGCAGCGCTTTTTGCACGGTTGCGTGTTCGAAGTGCCGGAGCAAGATAGCGGCCGCCACGTCGATGGACGCCCGGCCGCCGGAACAGGTGATGCGCCGCCGGTCGATCACGAACAGGCGGTCGGCAATCAGCGCATCCGAATTCACCGACGGAAAGCGCTCGAGAAAATCCCAGTAATGAAACCAGCTCACGCAGATGCGGTGTTCGTCCAGCACGCCGGCGCGCATCAGCGCAAACACGCCGGTGCAGATGCCGACCAGCGTGGTATTGCCGCGCGCGGACCGGCGGATGAACTGCAGCGTCTCGTCGGTCGCCTGCGGACCGGAATGCAGCAGGCCGCCCACCACCACCACGTAGTCGAAGGCCTCGGCGTTCTCGAAGGTCTCCCATGGCGTGATCTGGATGCCGCAACTGGCCCGCACGGGCGCGAGCGTATCGCCGATCACGCTCCACGAGCAGCGCACGGGCTTGCTGTAGTCGCCTTCGTCGGCGGACAGCCGCAGCATGTCGACGAAGCCCGAAAACGCCGTCAGCGTGAAATTCGGCAGCAGCACGATGCCGAAACGGATGCGTTCCTTGGGCACGCCGTCGATGGAAGTCAGCGGTAACGATTCTGCGGTTTTCATGGTGCGACTGCGCCAGGGTGCGTCATAGGGTAAACGGGAATCAAAAGAGGCGAGACGTGAACCAGCCGAGTGTGACGCGCGCGGGCGCAGGCGCGCGTCGCATCAAGCGTCGCCGATCCGAGCTGCCCCGGCTTGCGCTTTTGCGCCGTCAACCATCGCAGAAGCGAACCGCCCGCCGGGTCGTGTGCCGGGGTGGCGCCGCCGTCCCAAATTGATGGCGCTTTTGTTCTATCGGCCAATTTTACGCTTTGGTGTACTAGCGTCATGCAGCAATGCACGTGAAATTCTCCGGAACGAACGGTTTGCGCCACCCTGGTGGCGAGCGGCGATCCGGTACACCGACCCACCGACCCATCACGACCAGGCAGCCCACATGAACGTCAGCGTCTTCGATCTGTTCAAGATCGGCATCGGTCCGTCGAGTTCGCACACAGTCGGACCGATGATCGCCGCGTGCCGCTTCGCCTCCCATATCGAGGATGCCAATCTGCTGGCCTTCGTGCGGCGCGTCAAGGTCGAGTTGTACGGCTCGCTCGGCGCGACCGGCAAAGGCCACGGCACCGACAAGGCGGTGCTGCTCGGCCTCGAAGGTCATCTGCCGGATACGATCGATCCGGACCTGATCGAGCCACGTCTCGCGCAGATCCGTCAGGACAAGACGCTCGTGCTGCTGGGCAAGCATCGCGTGCAGTACGACGAGAAAGAGCATCTGGCGTTCTACCGCAAGTTGCTGGCGGGCACCGGCGTGGTCCATCCGAACGGCATGCGTTTTCAGGCCTTCGACGAGAACGGCCAGTTGCTGGTGGAGAAGGAGTATTACTCGGTCGGCGGCGGCTTCGTGGTGAATCGCGAGGGCGATCGGGTCAACGGTGTGCGCGCGGGCGCCGACGAGCCGTTTCCGTTTCGCACCGGCGACGAACTGATGCGGGTGTGCCGCGAAAGCGGCTTGTCGATCGCCGAGGTGGCGATGGCGAACGAGTGCGCAACGCGCTCGCAGGCCGAGGTCCGCGACGGCCTGCTGGCGATCTGGCGCACGATGGCCGCCTGCGTCGAGCGCGGCTGCAAGGTGCGCGGCGAGTTGCCCGGCCCGATGCGCGTGAAGCGCCGCGCCGCCGATCTGTCGAGCCACCTGCGCATCCGTTCCGAAGAATCGTTGCGCGATCTGCTCTCGATGCTCGACTGGGTCAATCTGTACGCGATGGCCGTCAACGAAGAAAACGCCGCCGGTGGCCGCGTCGTGACGGCGCCGACCAATGGCGCGGCCGGCGTGATTCCGGCGGTGCTGCACTACTACGTCAAGTTCGTGCCCGGTTCGAACGACGACGGCATCGTGACCTTCCTGCTGACGGCTGCGGCGATCGGCATCATCTACAAGGAAACCGCGTCGATCTCCGGCGCGGAAGTGGGGTGCCAGGGCGAAGTGGGCGTGGCCTGCTCGATGGCCGCTGCGGCGCTCGCCGCCGTGATGGGCGGCACGCCGAGCCAGGTCGAAAACGCCGCTGAAATCGGCATGGAGCACAACCTGGGCATGACCTGCGACCCGGTGGGCGGCCTCGTGCAGATTCCCTGCATCGAACGCAATGCGATGGGCGCGATCAAGGCGCTGAACGCATCGCGCATGGCCCTCAAAGGCGACGGCCAGCATTATGTGTCGCTCGACAACGTGATCAAGACGATGCGCGAAACCGGCGCCGATATGAAGACGAAATACAAGGAGACGTCGCGCGGTGGTCTCGCCGTGAACGTCATCGAATGCTAAAGAGAGGATCCACCCCATGAGCCGCTATTCGATATTCAGTTTGTTCCGCAACGGGTTGTCGTATCACGAGAACTGGGAGCGGCAGTGGAGAAGCCCGGAACCGAAGCGGGAGTACGACGTGGTGATCGTCGGCGGCGGTGGGCATGGTCTGGCGACCGCCTATTACCTCGCCAAGGAACACGGCGTGCGCAACATCGCGATTCTCGAGAAGGGCTGGATTGGCGGCGGCAACACTGCGCGCAATACCACCATCGTGCGCTCGAACTACCTGTGGGACGAATCGGCGGCGTTGTATGAGAAGGCGATGAAGCTCTGGGAAGGGCTCTCGCAAGACCTCAATTACAACGTGATGTTCAGCCAGCGCGGCGTGATGAATCTCGCGCACACGCTGCAGGACGTGCGCGACACCGAGCGCCGGGTGAACGCGAACCGCCTGAACGGCGTGGATGCCGAATACCTCACGCCCGCGCAGATCAAGGAAATCGAGCCGACCATCAACCTCAACAGCCGCTATCCGGTGCTGGGCGCATCCATTCAACGGCGCGGCGGCGTGGCGCGTCACGATGCGGTGGCATGGGGTTTTGCGCGTGGCGCGGATCAGCATGGCGTCGACATCATTCAGAACTGCCAGGTGACCGGCATTCGCCGCGAAGGCGGTGCGGTGACGGGCGTCGATACGGTGAAGGGCTTCATCAAGGCGAAGAAAGTGGCGGTGGTGGCCGCAGGCAATACCTCGACGCTGGCGGATATGGCCGGCATACGCCTGCCGCTGGAAAGTCACCCGCTGCAGGCGCTGGTGTCCGAACCGATCAAGCCGGTGGTGAATACGGTGGTGATGTCGAACGCCGTGCATGCGTATATCAGCCAGTCCGACAAGGGCGATCTGGTGATCGGCGCGGGTGTCGACCAGTACACGGGGTTCGGTCAGCGCGGCAGCTTCAACATTATCGAAGGCACGCTGGAAGCGATCGTCGAAATGTTCCCGGTGTTCTCGCGCGTGCGGATGAACAGGCAGTGGGGCGGGATTGTGGACGTCTCGCCGGATGCGTGCCCGATCATCAGCAAGACCGATGTGAAGGGGCTGTATTTCAACTGCGGCTGGGGCACGGGTGGCTTCAAGGCGACACCCGGTTCGGGCTGGACCTTCGCCCATACGATTGCCAACGACGCGCCGCATCCGCTGAACGCGCCGTTCTCGCTGGACCGGTTTTACACAGGACATCTGATCGACGAACACGGCGCGGCAGCCGTGGCCCACTAACGCTGCACGCACACAAACCGGAGAAACCTATGTTGATGATCGAATGTCCGTGGTGCGGGCCGCGCGCCGAATCAGAATTCTCGTGCGGCGGAGAGGCCGGCATTGCCCGTCCGCTCGAAACCGAAAACCTGACCGACAAGGAATGGGGCGACTACCTGTTCATGCGCAAGAACCCGCGCGGCGTGCACCGCGAACAATGGCTGCACACGCAGGGTTGCCGCCGCTGGTTCATGGCGACGCGCGATACGGTGTCCTATCAGTTTCTCGGCTATGAAATCTTCGGCGGCCCGACCGCCGGATCTGCCACCCACGACGCTCACGAGGGCAACAAGCAATGAGCCAGAAAGACCGTCTCGGCGCCGGTGGGCGCATCAATCGCGCGATTCCGTTGACCTTCACCTTCAACGGGCGCACTTATCAGGGCTTTCAGGGTGACACGCTGGCCTCGGCGTTGCTCGCCAACGGCGTGCACTTCGTAGCCCGAAGTTTCAAGTATCACCGTCCGCGCGGCATCGTCACTGCGGGTGTGGAAGAACCGAATGCCATCGTGCAACTCGAGCGCGGCGCCTATACGGTGCCGAATGCGCGGGCGACGGAAGTGGAGTTGTATCAGGGACTGGTGGCCACGAGCGTGAACGCGGAGCCAAGCCTCGAGCACGACCGCATGGCGATCAACCAGAAGTTTTCGCGCTTTCTGCCGGCCGGTTTCTACTACAAGACGTTCATGTGGCCGCGTAAATGGTGGCCGAAATACGAAGACAAGATTCGTGAAGCCGCGGGTCTTGGCAAGGCACCCCAGGAACTGGACGCCGATCGTTACGACAAGTGCTTTGCCTATTGCGATGTGCTGGTCGTGGGCGGTGGCCCGACCGGGCTGGCGGCGGCGCATGCGGCCGGCTTGTCCGGCGCGCGCGTGATGCTGGTCGACGATCAGAGTGAACTGGGCGGCAGCCTGCTGGCGGGCCGCGCGGAGATCGATGGCCGCGCCGCGTCGCACTGGGTCGAGAAAGTGGAGGCGGAACTGCGGCAGATGCCGGAGGTGAAGATTCTGAACCGCAGCACGGCGTTCGGCTATCAGGACCACAATCTCGTCACCGTGACACAGCGTCTGACCGAGCATCTGCCGGTCTCGATGAGAAAGGGCACGCGGGAATTGCTGTGGAAAGTCCGCGCCAAACGCGTGATTCTCGCCACCGGTGCGCATGAGCGTCCCATTGTCTTCGGCAACAACGATCTGCCTGGCGTGATGCTGGCTTCGGCGGTGTCGACGTATATCCATCGCTATGGCGTCTTGCCGGGCCGCGAGGCCGTGGTGTTCACGAACAACGACGACGGCTATCAATGCGCGCTCGATCTGAAGACGTGCGGCGCGAAAGTGACGGTGGTCGATCCGCGCGGGCAGGGCAATGGCGCATTGCCGGCCGCCGCACGGCGCCACGGCGTGAAGGTATTGAACAACGCGGTTGTCACGACCGCCAGCGGCAAGCTGCGGGTGGGCTCGGTCGAAATCGCCGCGTATGCGAACGGCAAAGTAGGCGCGAAACAGCCTGAGCTGGCGTGCGATCTGCTCGCCATGTCCGGTGGCTGGAGTCCCGTGCTGCATCTGTTCGCGCAATCGGGCGGCAAGGCGCACTGGAACGACGACAAGGTGTGCTTCGTGCCGGGTAAGGCGATGCAGCCGGAAACCAGCGTCGGCGCGGCGGCGGGTGAATTCAACCTTGCACGCGGCTTGCGGCTTGCGGTGGACGCAGGCGTCGAAGCCGCGAAGGCGGTGGGTTTCAACGTGACGCGTCCGCAGGTGCCGAAGGTTGCCGAGATTGCTGAAGCGCCGCTGCTGCCGCTCTGGCTGGTAGGCAGTCGCGAAGCCGCGGCGCGCGGTCCGAAGCAGTTCGTCGATTTCCAGAACGACGTGTCGGCGGCAGATATTCTGCTTGCCGCGCGCGAAGGCTTCGAATCCGTCGAGCACGTCAAGCGCTATACGGCGATGGGCTTCGGCACCGATCAGGGCAAGCTCGGCAATATCAACGGCATGGCGATTCTGGCCGACGCGCTCGGCAAGACGATTCCGGAAACCGGCACCACGACGTTCCGGCCCAACTACACGCCCGTGACGTTCGGTACGTTTGCGGGCCGGGAACTGGGCGACCTGCTCGATCCGATCCGCAAAACCTGTATTCACGAATGGCACGTCGAAAACGGCGCCGCCTTCGAGGACGTGGGCAACTGGAAGCGTCCGTGGTACTACCCGAAAAAGGGCGAAGACCTGCACGCGGCGGTCGCGCGCGAATGTCTGGCAGTGCGTCACAGTGTGGGCATTCTCGATGCATCGACGCTCGGCAAGATCGACATTCAGGGTCCGGACGCGGCACAACTGCTCAACTGGGTCTACACCAACCCGTGGAGCAAGCTCGAAGTCGGCAAGTGCCGTTATGGCCTGATGCTCGACGAAAACGGCATGGTGTTCGACGACGGCGTCACCGTGCGTCTGTCCGACCAGCACTACATGATGACCACCACGACGGGCGGTGCCGCGCGCGTGTTGACGTGGCTCGAACGCTGGCTGCAAACCGAATGGCCGAACCTGAAGGTGCGGCTCGCTTCGGTGACGGACCACTGGGCGACTTTCGCCGTCGTCGGTCCGAAGAGCCGCAAGGTGCTGCAAAAGGTGTGCGGCGATATCGATTTTGCCAACGCCGCGTTCCCGTTCATGTCGTACCGCGAAGGCACGGTTGCCGGCGTTGCGGCGCGCGTGATGCGCATCAGCTTTTCGGGCGAACTGGCCTACGAAGTGAACGTGCCGGCAAACATGGGGCGTGCCGTATGGGAAGCGTTGATGGGTGCGGGCGCTGAGTTCGATATCACACCGTACGGTACGGAAACGATGCACGTGCTGCGTGCGGAGAAGGGTTACATCATCGTCGGACAGGATACGGATGGCTCGATCACGCCGTACGACCTCGGCATGGGCGGGCTGGTGGCGAAGTCGAAGGACTTCCTCGGCAAGCGCTCCCTGATCCGTTCCGATACCGCGAGGGAAGGCCGCAAGCAGTTCGTGGGCTTACTCAGCGACGATGCGTCGTTCGTGATTCCGGAAGGCAGCCAGATCGTGGCCGGTCCGTTTTCGGGCGACACCGCGCCGATGCTCGGGCACGTCACCTCGAGCTACTACAGCCCGATCCTGAAGCGTTCAATCGCGCTCGCCGTCATCAAGGGCGGCCTCGGCAAGATGGGCGAGAACGTGACGATCCCGCTCGCGAACGGCAAACAGGTTGCGGCAAAAGTCGCCAGCCCGGTTTTCTACGATAAGGAAGGAGTGCGTCAACATGTGGAATGAAGCAAGAAGCAATGCACCGGACGCGGCTTCGACGATCGTGCAACGCGCGCCATGCGAAGCCTGGCTGGAGTCGCCGCTGGTGGGCGTGGGCGATTTGCTGAAGACGCATCAGGCAGGCGCTTCGAAGAAATTCAATCTGAGCGAACGGCCGTTTCGCGATCTGGCGAATCTGCGCGGCGATGCGAATGATCCGGCTTTCGTCAGTGCCGTGGAAAGCGTGACCGGCTGCCGGCCGCCCGCCAAACCGAACACCGTGGCGCGTGGTAACGGCTACGACGTGCTGTGGCTGGGTCCGGACGAGTGGCAGGTGCGCTCGCATCAACAGCAGGGCGCAACGCTCGAGGCCCGGCTCACGCAGGCGCTGGCGGGACTGTTTGCGTCGGCGGTCGATATCGGCAGCGGTTACACGCTGCTCGAAGTCAGCGGCGAAAAAGTGCGCGACGTGTTATCGCGCGGTTGCCCGCTCGATCTGCATCCGCAGGTGTTGGCTGTGGGTCAATGTGCGCAGAGCCATTACTTCAAGGCCTCGATCGTGCTGATTCCGGTGAGTGACGATACCTTCGAACTGGTCGTGCGCCGCAGCTTCGCCGATTACTTTTGCCGCATCATGCTCGACGCGGCCGCGCCGCTGCTGGTGTGAAGGGGTTCGAAGCGGCCGTGACTTCGTTCTTCGCGGCGCCGCTTGTGATCGACGCGAGTTCATCGACTATCGCGGGAAATCCAGATGTCACGCGCACGCACCTCTGAACTGCTCAAACGGGCTTACGAAGCGGGCGATCGCGAAGCGGCGCTTGCCTTGCTGGAGCAGAGCATCGCATTGGGGCATAGACGGATCGCCTTGCTGCGATATCTGCAGGCGAGCTATCTGCGCGCCGCGCTCGACGCGCGTCATCATGACTATGTACGCGAGGTCGCTGCGCGCATGAGTCCGGCGACGTTGTCCAGACTGGTGGGCGAGGCCCGCGTGCGTGCGGCACGCGGCGCGGATGAACTGGCCGACAGCACGCGGACTGCGCGCGCCGCTTGCGCCGCGCAAGTGACGACCTAAAGAAATTCAACGGAGTTGCCGATATAAGAGCTAGCCGAAGAGCCTCACTTTACTGATCTCTTGCGGTTCCGAAGGGAATGGGAAGGAAAGGGAGGGGGATGACTAAGCGCGGCACAGCGAGCGTCGGTTCGATGAACGGCTTGCGTCGTAATCGATCGTCCGGGCGCATGGTTGCCCGTCTCAAGCTGGTGGTTCTGCTGGGAACCCTGGCGGGCTGCAGTGACGGCATTTCGCAGTCCGACGTGCAATTCGTGGTCGCCGCGCTGCCGTCGCAGTTCGTGTCGTTGCGCATGTACCATACGGCGCCTGACAACGCCCCGGCGTTCGGCAGTTCGGCGCCTCGCGTGCCGATGCGGCTACAGCAGGGGTGTGAGGCGATTCTGCATCTGCCCGGCGGTGACAGACGCGAGGCGGTGATACTGGACACGGGCAACGATGCATCCTTCGATCTCGATGCCATTCGTACCGCCGATGGCTGGAACGTGACATCCGACGGCCTCGCGCCGCCAGGCGACAACCCCGTCGCGTTTCGCACGCGGTTCACGAGCTGCCTGAGTGCGATCGAAGACAAGTATCGGGCGGAGCCGAACAAGGCGCCGTTCTCGGAGCCGCTGGTGTTCAAGTAACTCCGCCCAACTCTCGTCACTTCGCCGCCCTTCACGCCGGATGCAGCCCGCCGCGCAGCAACTGCCGCACGCGCGACAGATCCTGATCGACGTTCTCGGCCTGTTCGAACAGCATCGCGAGCCAGTCGACGAATGCCCGCACCCGTGGCGACACGCGCCGGCTCTTGACGAACGCCACCGACACCGGAATCGACGAAGGCCTCCATTGCGGCAACACTTCGCGTAGCTGACCCGCATCGAGGTACGGTTGCGCAGCAATGCGCGCCGGTTGAATCAGCCCCAGCCCCTCCAGCCCGCAGGTCAGGTAAGCCTGTTCGTCGCTCACGTTCAGGAAGCCGTCGACTTTCACGTTCAGCGCCGTGTCGCCCACTTCGAAATCCAGATCCACCGCGCGCCCGTTGTGCGGCGAGAGGTAGTGCACGGCAACGTGATTCTCGAGCGCGTCGAGATCCGCGGGCATGCCGTGCCGTTCGAGATACTCGGGACTGGCACAGGTCACCCGTTCGAGCATGCCAAGGCGCCGCGCTGCCAGACCGGAATCCGGCAATTCGCCCAGCTGGATGCTGCAATCCACCGCTTCGCCGACCAGATCCACCGCGCGATTGCTGACGCCGATCGCGAGATCGACGTTCGGAAAGCGCGCATGAAAATCGTCGAGCGCCGGCAACACCAGCGCGCTCGCCACCGCACCGGGAATCTCGACGCGCAGGCGGCCGCTCAACTGGTCGGTTGAATGACGCAGGCTCGCTTCCATATCGTCGATGTCGGCGAGAATCTGCGCGCAACGTTCGTAGTACGCAGCACCTTCGGGCGTGAGGCTCAGTCTGCGTGTCGTGCGTATCAGCAAGGCGGTGCCAAGCAACGCTTCGAGACTCTGAACCAGCGTCGTGGCCGTCGCGCGCGGCATATCCAGCGATTGCGCAGCGCGTGTGAAACTATGGGTATCGACGATACGGATAAAAGTGCGCATCGCCTGAATACGGTCAATCACGGGCAATCTCCTGTCATACAACACATACGCGGGACAATCCGAATCAAGGACAGACAGCCAACGCACCTCGTCCCGGCGGGGAGGCGTGTCGGCTTGCAGAAGCGAGGCGGGAGCAGGGCAGGCCGCCGCGACGGGCGCGGCCTGTGCATCACGGCTGGCGGGCGCTTGACCCGCCGGCGTGACGACCTGTTGAACTACCGGAATAAATCCTTGGGGTAAAACGACCGGCAGTTATTTCCGGAGCGAGTCGAGATCAATCACAAAGCGATATTTCACATCGCTTTTCAACATCCGCTCATACGCCTCGTTAATCTGTTGCATCGGAATAATTTCGATGTCCGATGTAATACCGTGCTCGCCGCAGAAATCGAGCATTTCCTGAGTTTCGGCAATGCCGCCAATCAGCGAACCAGCCAGACGGCGACGCTTCATGATCAGGTTGAACACCTGCGGCGACGGGTGATCGTGTTCCGGCGCGCCCACCAGTGCCATCGTGCCGTCACGACGCAACAGGTTCAGGAACGGGTTCAGGTCGTGCTGGGCAGCCACCGTGTTGACGATGAGATCGAAGCTGTTGGTATGCGCTTCCATCTCTTCGGGGTTCTTCGAAATCACCACTTCATGCGCGCCGAGACGTTTTGCATCTTCGACCTTCGATTGCGAGGTCGTGAACAGCACCACGTGCGCACCCATCGCACGTGCCAGCTTCACGCCCATGTGGCCCAGACCGCCGAGGCCGACGACCCCGACCTTCTTGCCGGGACCGGCGCCCCACGTGCGCAGCGGCGAGTAGGTGGTGATGCCGGCACACAGCAGCGGTGCCACACCGGCCGGGTCGAGGTTCTGCGGCACGCGCAGGGTGAAGGCTTCGTCGACGACCAGCTGGGTCGAATAACCGCCGAAGGTAATCGCACCGGTCTCGCGGTCCGCACCGTTGTAGGTGCCGACAAAACCGTTTTCGCAATACTGTTCGAGGCCTTCCGTGCAACTCGGGCAGGTCCGGCAGGAATCGACGAGACAGCCCACGCCGACGAGCTCGCCGGTCTTGAACTTCGTCACGTCAGGACCCACCGCCGTCACACGGCCGACGATTTCGTGCCCGGGCACCACCGGGAAAATCGAGTTCTTCCACTCGTTGCGGGCCTGATGCAGGTCGGAATGGCAGACGCCGCAAAACAGCACTTCCATCTGCACGTCATGGGCGCGCAGTTCGCGGCGCTGAAATTCGAATGGGGCGAGCTTCGATTGGGCGTCGTTCGCGGCATAGGCATAAGTCGTGGTCATGAGTGCTCCTGATGAGAGGGGTGACGCCAGGCGCCAGCAGCGGCGGGGGATGGGTGATCCGGCAGGGTTCCCATCGTAGGCGGCGAGCGGTACTTGGGGAATACCTGAATATCTCGAAGGTTTGCCTATTTCTCCTGAGGACGAGCGCTATAGGCCGTTTGATGCTAAATTTCAAGCCTTATTCTCTGCTGCATCAATAGGCACTGTCATGCAAACGACTCAAACCTGCCGCGCTGCCGTCAGTCCCGCCCAGCAGCACATGGTCGAACTGTTCGACGTTCTCGCGCCGGGCGAAGGCTTCACGCCGTCGTGTCTGGAGGGCGTCAAGTTCATGCGCTCGAACCGTCCCATGCCGCGCATGCCCGTGCTCTACGAGCCGAGCATCGTGATCGTGTGCCAGGGTCGCAAACGCGGCTATCTGGGCGAGCAGACCTATTTGTATGACGCGCAGCAGTACCTGGTATTGTCGGTGCCGCTGCCGTTCGAGTGCGAAACCGAAGCGAGTCCGGAGGAGCCTTTTCTCGGCATCTCGGTGCGGGTCGACCTGACCGTGGTCGCGGAATTGCTGATGGCGCTAAACGATACCCACGGCGCGACGTTCACCGAGCCGCGCGGCATTTATTCCACCCCGCTCGATCCCATCATGAGTAACGCGGTGCAGCGTCTGCTGGAAGCGCTGGCTTCGCCGCTCGACGCAAAGATTCTCGCGCCCGCCATCATGCGCGAGATCTGCTATCGCGTGCTGACCGGCGAGCAGGGCGACGCAATCCGCGCGGCGCTCACGCATCAGCATCACTTTGGCCGCATCGCCAAGGCGCTGCGGCGCATTCATGCGGACTATCAGGGCGAACTGGATGTCGATACGCTGGCGCGTGAAGCCGGCATGAGTCTCGCGGTGTTTCACGCGCAGTTCAAGGGCGTGACGTCGACCTCGCCGATGCAGTACGTGAAGACCACGCGCCTGCATCATGCGCGGCTCCTGATGGTGCAGGACGGTCTGAACGCGGGCGCGGCCGCGGCGCGGGTGGGCTATGAAAGCGCCTCGCAGTTCAGCCGCGAGTTCAAGCGGCTGTTCGGCCTCAGCCCCGTGGACGAGGTGAAGCGCATGCGCGCGGTATTCGATTCGCCGCCGCCGCGCGTCGCGCCGCCGGCGGCGAAATACGTGACGGCGGTGTGAGCGCCAGAGCGTCAGTCAGGTGCCAGGCGCTGCACGCCGCTGGCTCAGCGGATTTCTCTCGCCACGTTCTGTAACTGCTTGAAGGCGCGAAAGCGCGCCTCGTGCAGGGTCGCGATGTCGCCGCTTGCCGGTTCGTAGGTCTTGCTGATCTGCGACATGCTGGCCATGGCGGCGCGCACGTTCTCGAAGCGGCCGCCCGCCACACCGCCGAGCATGGCGGCACCCAGCAGCACGGGCTCTTCTGCCTGCGTGGCGAGCACGGGCTTGCCGGTTGCATCGGCGAGCAGCTGCCGCACGACATCGAGCCGCCCGGCACCGCCGCTGATCACCACACGCTCGATTGGCGCACCCGCGGTGGCCTGTGTTTCGATGATCTGCCGCAAGCCGTAACCGATACTGCAAAGGCCCGCCACGTAGAGGGCGACCAGGCTGTCGAGGTCGTCTTCCATGCCAAGGCCCGCGATCACGGCTCGGGCGTGCGGGTCGGCCAGCGGGGCACGGTTGCCGAGAAATTCCGGCACGACGTGCAGACCGTGCGCGAGCTTCACCGTCTCCGACAAGGCGTGCGCCGACTGCACCGCAAGGGCCGCGAGCATCACCGGCAGGGACTGGCCCGCCTGGTCCGCTTGCCGGCGGGCCTCGGGGGTCGCGGGATGCATCGAAAGCAGTCGTTCGATCGCTGCGCCGGCGACTGATTGGCCGCCTTCGTTGAGCCACGCATCGGGCACCATCGCCGAAAAATACGGGCCCCACACGCCGGGCACGAAGACCGGACTGCGGGTCGTCGTCATGGTGCACGACGAGGTGCCGAACACGTATCCGAGGCAGGCTTCGGGCGCGCCGTCCGCGCCCACTGTGCCAATCCCGCCGGCATGCGCATCGATCACGCCTGTCGCCACCGGCGTGCCGAGGTTGAGGCCGAGTTCGGTGGCGGCTTCTGCCGTTAGCCCGTTACCAAGTGGTGTTCCCGCATCGACGACCATCTGGCCGATGCGCGCAAACGCCTCGTCCGCCAGCACACCGAGTCCGATAGTGCGAAAGTAGCTTTCGTCCCAGCGCCGTTCGTGTGCGAGATAGGTCCATTTGCAGGTGACGGTGCAGGTGGAACGCGCGAGATCGCCGCTCGCGCGCCAGGTCAGAAAGTCGGTCAGATCGAAGAACTGCCATGCTGCCTCGAACACGGCGGGTCTGTTCTCGAGCAGCCACAGCAACTTGGGTGTTTCCATTTCCGGCGAAATCTTGCCGCCGACAAACTTGAGCACGTCGTGCCCCGTCGCGTTGATGCGCTCGGCCTGCTCCACGGCGCGATGATCCATCCACACAATGATGTCGCGCTCGGCCTGTTCGGAAGGACCTACCGGCAGGGACCGGCCATCCGCACCCAGCACGACGAGCGAGCAGGTGGCGTCGAAGCCGATACCGGCGATCTGATCCGCCGGCACCGCGGCCTGCGCCAGGGCGTCCTTCACGGAGTCGCAGACGGCCTTCCAGATCTCCGCGCTCGACTGCTCGACGATGGAACCGCTCGCATGGAACAGCGTGATGTCGCGTTTCGCCGAGGCGACCATGCGGCCGGCGAGGTCGAAGATGCCGGCCCGGGCACTGCCCGTGCCCACATCCACGCCGATGACATAGCGCGCGCCGGGCGTGCTGCCTGCCGCGCCGGAGGTTGGATTTTCGAAGGTCATAGCTTGCTGCCTGCTCGTTGCGGGTTGCTTGTTGATGGAGGCGTTCGAGACTGACCGCCTCGCGGACAGCGGGCCATGGCAGGCCCGTGAAGTTCACAGGTCTGCCGCGCGGGTCAGAGATCGACGCTATTTGGAAGGATAACGATATCGCGGATCGTCACATTGCGGGGCCGCGTCAGCATGAAGAGGACCGCATCGGCAACCTCTCTCGGCTGCATCAGGCTGCCGTTGGCTAGCGCCTCGTCCATCTTCGCCTTCGGCCAGTCGTCGAGCAGGGCGGTCACCACGGGGCCCGGAGCCACCGCGCCGACCCGCACACCGTGTTTGGAGAGTTGACGCCGGGTCGTATGGACGAAGGCCTGCACCGCAAACTTGGAGGCGGTGTAAATCGGCTCCCACACGACCGGGACGATGCCCGCGATGGAACTCGTGAAGATGATGTCGCCCGATTTCTGCGCGACCAGGTGCGGCAGCACCGCGTGGACCGAACGGAACGCCGCGTTGACGTTCAGGTTCAGCACCCGGTCCCATTCGTCCGGATTGCCGTCCACGATCTCGCCGCCCACGTAGGCGCCGGCATTGGCGTGGAAGATGTCGAGCCCGCCGGCGAGGTCGAGGATTTTCGGCAGCATTGCGGAGACTTCCGCCGGCTGCAGCAGATCCACGACGAGCGGCAGGGCGTTCGGCCCCAGTTCCGCGCACAGTTTTTCGAGCCTGTCCCTGGCACGGTCGATCAGGACGACCTTCGCGCCTTCCCCCATCAGCACGCGCGCGCACTCGAGGCCGATACCCGATGCCGCACCCGTAATCGCGGCAATTTTTCCCTTAATGGATTCAGACATTGACTGCTCCTCTATTGATTGGCTTACGCGCGGCCATGTGAGACGCGGGACTGACGGGCGAGCGAGTCGACGATCACCGCGATGGCCAGCACCGCGCCGGTAATCATGAAGCGCAGCGACGACGACAGGTTCAGCAGCGTAAGGCCGCTGGCAATGGACTGGATCACGATAATGCCGAGTACTGCTGAGTACGCGCTACCGCGTCCCCCGAACAGGCTCGTGCCGCCGATCACGGCCGCGGCGATCGCGTTCAGGTTGACGTCGCCGGTGCCGGCCTGCTGACTCGCCGAGGCAAGCCGTGCCGCTGTGAGCACACCGCCGAGTGCGGCGAGACTCGCACACAGCACGAACGCGCTGGTGTAAATGGCGCTGACGTTGATGCCGGCCCGCCTCGCGGCCTCGTGATTGCCGCCGACCGCATGCATCGAGCGGCCCCAGCGGGTACGCTTCAACCCGTAGTCCATTGCGACGGCGATGCCGAGAAAGATGCCGAACATCAGCGGCACACCGCGTCCCCGGTTCAGGTAAGCCACCACCGCTTCCAGCAGCACGGTGATGGCGAGGCTGCGCACCAGCAGGCTGCCCACCGAGGGCGCCGAGAGATTCGACGCATGGCGCCGTTCACGTGTACGCATCCCGAGCAGCAGCATCACGGCGCCCGGCACGAGCGCGAGCAGGTACGAAATGAGAGCCGGGATGATGATCAGTTGCCCGAGGTTGACCATCGCCGTGTCGTAGGGCAGGTTGATCGATCCGGTGGCGCCCAGGACGTAGAGTTGCATGCCAAGGATCGCGAGCAGGCCGGCCAGCGTGGCGACGAAACTCGGCATACCCAGGCGGTTGAGCAACAGGGCATACACCGCGCCGACCACCGCGCCAACGACGACGGCGGCAACGATGGCCAGTAGCACAGGCCAGCCATGATTGACCCAGAGCATGCCGACGAGGGCCGAAGCGAAGCCGCTCATCGACCCCACCGACAGGTCGATTTGTCCCACCATCAGGACGCAGACAATCCCTAGCGAAATCACGCCGACGGTCGAGCAGTCGAATAGCAGGTTGACGAGGTTGTCGGCGGAGAGAAACACTGGGTTCAGGCTGGTGAACACGGTCCAGATGATGACGAGGCCCGCGATGACCGGCAACGATCCCAGATCGCCTGAACGCACCCGTTCGACGAAGGCGGCAACGGTGCCGCCCACTCCGGCGGCATGCTTGACGCGCACATCGCTGCGATCGAGCAGGGTGGAGGGTTTGGCCGCGCCCTGCGGGTCAGGGTGAGGGGCGCCTTGCATTTCGTTACTCATGATGGTTCCTTTGACTAGGCGCCCTGTTCGGCCTGGCGCCGGCCGGCGCGACGCGACACAGCGTTCTCGGTGGCGCCGGTAATCGCGGCCACCAGTTCCTGATTCGAAGAGTCGGGATAGAAGACACCGTTGTTGCGGCCGAGGCGCAGCACGACGATGCGATCCGCCACGGCGCGGACGTCCTCCATGTTGTGGCTGATCATGATCACGGCATGGCCGCGGTCGCGCACCCGTTCGATCAGGTTCAGCACCTCCGCGGTCTGAGCCACGCCGAGCGCCGCCGTCGGCTCGTCGAGCATGATCAGCTTCGGATCGAGCAACAGCGAGCGGGCGATTGCCACCGTCTGTCGCTGGCCGCCCGAGAGCGAGGCAACCACGTCGCGCACGCTGGGGATGCGGGCGGATAGCTCGTTGAGCAGGGTCCAGGCTTTTACCTCCATGGCGACCTCGTCGAGGCGTAATGGATTCAGCTCGCGCCCGAGGTAGATGTTGGCGACGACATCGAGGTTTTCGCACAGCGCGAGATCCTGGAACACCGTGGCGATGCCGAGATCGAGCGCCGCGCCCGGATTGGATAGCGTGACTTCCTTGCCGCCGAAAGTGATCGTTCCCGCGCTGGGTTGATGGACGCCGGCGAGCACCTTCACCAAAGTCGATTTGCCGGCGCCGTTGTCGCCCACCAGGGCGACCACTTCGCCCGCGTGCACGTCGAGCTCGATGTCCGTCAGGGCCGAGACCGCTCCGAAGTGCTTCGAGACGCCGCGCAGGCTCAGCACCAGTTCACCTCGCGCGGACCGGGTTGTGGAGTTGTCAGTCATGGGACGGATACCTCTTCAGGAGTAGTGAGACCCGGCGCGAGCCAGATCCCTTGCAACGTCGTGCCGGATCAGTTCGTAATGCCAAGTTTCTTGCAACCGTCGGCGTAGCGGTCGGTGCACAGATCCTTTGCGCTCGCGAAACCCTTGTCGACGACTTCCGCCTTGAGGTTCTTCGCCGTGATGACCGCCGGTTTGAAGAGTTGCGTCGGCGTGTTGAAAAGCGTCGTTTCACCCTTCGGGGTCTGGCCGCTCAGGAAGCCCACGGCCACCTTCGCCGCCGCTGCCGCGACGATTTCGCTTGGCTTCAGAATCGTGTTGTACTCGTCACCTGCGATGATCAGTTGCAACCCCGCGAGCGTGGCGTCATTCCCCGTCACAGGCGGCACCGGGTTGACGCCGGCTGCCTTGAAAGCCGCGATCGCACCGCCACCGGTGCCGTCGTTGGCGGCCACCACGCCGACGATCTGCGAGCTGAATCGCGTGATCTGCCCGCTGACCCACTGCTGGGCCTTCGGCGGTGCCCAGTCAGGCGTGTCGTATTCGGCGAGCGTCTTGTAGCCGCTGCCCGCGAGGCCGGCGTGAATGCCCTTCTTGATCAGGCCCGCTGCCGCATCGGTCGGCGAACCGTTGACCTCGAGCACGCCGCCCTTGCTGGTCGGCACGTTGGTTTCCTTCAGATGTTCGACGAGCGACTGCGCGATGGCCTTGCCGATGCCTTCGTTGTCGAACGATACGTAGTAATTGGCAGGCGTCGAGGGCACCGGCCGGTCATAGGCGATCACCTTGATACCCTGGGCCTGGGCCATATGAACCAGCGACGCGGCGGCCGTCGAATCTACCGGGTCGAGCACGATCACCTTGGCGCCTTGCGCGATCACCGAGTTGAACTGCTGCTGTTGGGTCGAAACGTCGGCATTGGCGTTCTGATAGAGCACCTTGCAGTCAGGGCAGAGCTTGCCCATTTCAGCCTTGAAGCCGGGGAAATCGTGCTGTTCGTAGCGCGTCGAGGCCTGGTCGGGCATCAGAAAGGCGACCGTGCCGCTGGGCGCCGCCAGTGCTGCCGTGCTGCCCAGCAGAGTGAGGCTCAGGCTCAGCGCGCCCGCGCCGAACAGTGGGTGAGAGAGTCGGGTCATCAGGTGTCTCCGTTTATTAGAAAAATCCCGGCGTATTGGAGCGCCGTGGTTGGGCTACGGGTGAGGCTTCGGGAAAACAGTGGCTAGCTGAACGCTTGCTGGTCCCAGGCGGCGTCGGACGATTCGGTGGCGCTGGCGGCATTGAGTTGCTGCCAGCTCCGCCATTTCGAAGGGGACATCTCCTTGAGCAACAGGAACTGGCGGTTAAAGTTGGAGAGGTTGTTGAAGCCAACCTGATAGCAGATATCGGTGACGTTCAGTTCTCCCGACATCAGCAATTGGCAGGCCAGATTGATGCGCAGGCGATTGACGTACTGGACGAAGGGCACGCCGGTGTGGCGGCGGAAGTATCGTGAGAAGGCGCTGACGCTTTGCCCCGAGAGTTCAGCCAGTTCCGTTTCGCGTAATTCCTGCGACAGGTTCTTGCCGATATAGGTCAGCACATGATTGATGCGCGCTCCCGCGTAGCAAGCCGGATCGGCCTGATAAGCGGCACTCGCAAGCTTCGTCGGCTCGGCACTTTGCAGGAGCAGGTCGAGCAAACCAATAAACAGCGTGATACGCCGTATGCCTTGCGCACCTAGCATTTCGCGCATGACCGGTTCGGCGGCGGCGCCCGTTTTCTCCGTGAACAGGACGCCCCAACGCGACGCATCCAGTAAGCCTTCGAGGCGTTTGAGCTCGGGAAAAGCGAGGGTGGCGCGGGCGAGAAACTCGGCATCGAACTGCAGCACCATACCGCGTTCATCCACGCGGCCGCCGTGCGGCACACTGCTGACCCAGTTGTGCGGCAGATTCGATCCGACCATCACGAGATTGCCGGGCGCGAAGTTGCCGATGTAATCGCCGACAAAGTATTTACCCGTAGTCGCGGTAATCAGATGAATTTCGTACTCGGGATGGAAGTGCCAGCGCACCGTGCGATAGGGGTAGCCGTGCGACCAGACCTTGAACGATTCGTCGCGCGGCACGGCGACCAGTTCCAGATCCGGCTGGACGATGTTGGCGCTGCGGGCCTCCTGACGCGCCGTGGCACCCCGGGTGGTGTGCATGTGTCTTCCTCCTGAGCTGGCTTTTTTTTCGGGCCGTTCGCTTGAACCGTCTCGCGCAACGCCATGACTGGAAATTAGCGCTGTTGGAGCAGTCTCACCACTGAAAATAGGACCGCAAACTGATACTTTTTTGCATTCGGGTTAGTGCGTAGGGGGTTGGGAGTCAACTTTTGTGCAACGCAGCAGCCCAACTGCGGTGGGTTGCACTCACAGCAGATTGACTTTACCCGTGGCGAGATCGTAAACACCGCCGACCACGTTGTCTTTGCCCTCGCTGACGTAGCGGCCGATGATGGGCTTCGATACGCTCAAGCGGTTGGCGTTGAGGCGCACGTTCTCGACGGTCGCGCTCACCGCGCCGCAGTGGGTATGACCCAGCACGATGATGAGCGGCACGTGCAGGAATTTCACCCCGTACTCGAGACTGGCGAGGCCATCCTCATTGACGAAGTTGCCCGCCACGCGCACCACGAAAATATCGCCGGGCCCCTGATCGAAGGCCAGTTCCGGAGCGACGCGCGAATCCGCGCAACCCACGATCGCGGCAATCGGATACTGCGCCTCGGCGCGGTTCGCGCGGCCCGCCGAATAGTCCTTGTTGGAAGGCGCATTCGCGACGTAGCGCGCGTTGCCGTCCATGAGACGCGTGAGCGCCTCGGCCGGGGTGATCGCGTTGGGGGCATCGGCGTCCGCAGGTGCGGCGGCTCGCGTCGGGTTGGGGGCGAGGCCGGCCAGCGTCAACAAGGTGGCGCCTGCGAACAGCAATTGACGACGTGACGCAGAGAGCAAAACAGACTTGCACATGGCGCTTCTCCTTGCAAGAAGGGCAGCGCCGTGTGTGGTGCCGCTTCAATCCTCGTTGGACCCGCTCGCGACCAGATTCGCGTAGTGCGCGCGCTTTTCCTCATACATCAGCAGATCCGCGCGCTGTACTACGGCCTCGAGCCGTTCGCCATACTGACAGGTTGCCGCACCCATGGAAAAGCTCAGCAGCGAACCTGGGTAGAACTGATTGTTCAGTTCCACCAGTTGCCGGATCGTATCGATCATCGCCGCGCCGCCATGCTCATCGGTGCTGGGCATCAGGACCGCAAACTCGTCGCCGCCAATGCGCGCCGCGTGAAAGGGCGTTTCCATCGCTTTCGCCAGCACCTCGCCGGCACGCCGCAGCAGCGCGTCGCCGGCGGCGTGGCCGAGCTGGTCGTTGATCCGTTTCAGGCCGTTCAGATCGGCCATGATGACCGTCACCGGAAACGGCCCCTTGCGTTCGAGCCGGTTCAGCTCGTCGACATAGAACGAGCGGTTGCGCAGCTTGGTCAGCACATCGTGCTTGCCGAGAAACTCCAGATACGCCTCGGCTTTTTTGCGCGCGGTGATGTCGGTGAGCGCCACCAGAACCAGGTCCCAATCCTGCTCGTGCCCCGGCAGCACCGAGAATTGCAGATGCACGTGAACCTCGCTGCCGTCGAGCGAGTAGTTGACGACTTCACGTTGCTGGAACAGCTTGCCGTCCCACAGATCGACGAGTTGCTCGCGGAAATGCGGCCGCATGTCGTCGCGGAACACCTGCGGCAGATGGGCCAGCAAGGTCTGCTTGTCCGGCGCGGCGAACATGGCGAGCGTGTGCCGGTTGACATCGAGCACGTGAATTTCCTGCATGCAGCGTTCGACGAACTCCGGATGCACGTCTGTAAACACACGGAAGTCCGCGATGCCGGCCGCCCGCGCTTCATTGAGCAGACGTCGGACCGCGCTGAAATCCTCGACCCAGAGCGACACCGGCGAGTCTTCGAACAGGCCGCGCGCGTATTGCTCGGCGTTGACGAGGCGGTGACGCGCACCTTCCAGTTCGCTCACATCCTCCAGCGAGACCAGCACCCGGTCCCAGCGCCCTTCGTGGCCGGGCAGCACGGCGCCTTTGAGCAGGACATCGACCCGCCGGCCGCCAAGCGTGTAATTGACGGTCTGGCTCATGAAGTGCTGCTGGCCGGCCCACAACTGGCACAACTCTTCGAGGTGGGTCTTCAGCATATCGTCGCGAAACACGGCGCCGAGATTGGCGGTCAGCGTGGCGAGACTGTCCGCCTCGAACAGATCGAGGGTCTTGCGGTTGACCTTGATGACGCGGATGCTCTGCGCGCACTGCGCGACCCGCTCGGGATGCGCGCGGAAATGCGCGCGCAGATCGGTGACGCCAGCGGCGCGCCAGGCCTCGAATAGCGTATGCACGCCGCTGAAGTCCTCGAGCCAGAGTGAGACGGGGGCCAGCTCGAACATCTCCGAGTCGTCGCTGGCCGTCGCTACACCGCGCGGCATCTCTTCTGCACCAAGGGTATCCAGCATGACGAGTCCGTAATCGATAGTGTCGCTATTTTAAGACGACTTGGCGGACCGATGCTAACGCTGTTCCGGCGCGACCGGCCATCAGCCGATCAGTTTGAGTCCCGGCGGTAGCGATTCGCCGAACACACGGCCCTCGTCGGCCTCGTCGAGTTCGACGGTCTGGCTGACCATCTCGATCCAGTTGGCCGGCGCGTGCGCCGTTTCAAGCCGTTTGACGACAGTCGCCCGCACCGCATCGGGCACGTCGCGCGAGCGGTCGCCCGTCATGCGCGCAATCTGCACCGCCGCAAACGCGGCCGGTTCGACCTTCTTCCAGTCGAGCGCCAGGATGGCGTCGAGCCACGTCATCGCGACGTCCGGCGGCACGACACTGTGCGCGCTGCCGTAGAAGGGCCGGCGTGCGCCGATGCGGCCGACGGCCCACCACCCCTGGTGGTTCTCAGAAGGCTTCCTGAGCCGCTCGATGAGCCGTGCGCCGAGTTCGATCTTGCGTTGCGCGGGCACGCGTTCAAGCGAGGCTTCGAGGCGCACCATGTCTGCGTAGCCGGACTTGGCGGGATCGAACGGCAGCTTCGAGCGTGCCGTGCCGGCGGCCTGCATGAAGGCCACCGCGTCGAGCACGTCGAGTTGCTCGCTCTCGCCGAGGCCGCCCGCTGCGCGCCGCCACAACGTCCACCATTCCGACCAGACCTGGCTGTCGTTGATGTATTGAATGCCGTCGTCGAACAGCGTCCAGAGTTGTTCGACCCGCCATTCGTCGAGCGGATAGCCGAAACCTGGACGCATGCAGAACCCCGCCAGGTTCAGCCAGAGCCGCTCGTGGTCCGCCGAGCGGCGCCGCCGTTTGGCGCGCTCCCATAGCGCGTTGAACAGCTCGCGTAGCAGGGCGCTATTCCAATGGGCGCGGGGGCCGAGAATCTGCTCCAGATCTGCGCGCGTGCGCTTGACCTGTTTGGGGTCGACCTTCTGTGAGCGCGAGCCGAAGGTGCGCTCGATCAGGTCGAGCGCACGGGGCAAGGCGGGATGTGCGGCTTCGCCCGCGAGCGTGACTTTCGCCTCGCCGCGGCGCAACTGGAATTCGAGCAACCAGCGCCGGGCGGGGTCGCTTGCGTCGAGGCAGTGCACTTCGAGCGTGCCCACTTCCGTCAGCGATGCGACGAGCTGGACTGGCGTTTCGCCGGACTGGCTGGCATCGCGCGGCGGTACGACCGTGGCGATCGGCGGCAGACGCACGAATTCGCTCAAGGGGAGTTCAGCCAGTTCTCCCGGCTGCCATTGGGTGTCCGATACTGAGGAAACCAGATGAAACTGCACCGGGTGTCCGAGCCGCAGCGCAAACGTGCGGTCTGCCAGATGAATTTCGTGACCTTCCTCGGTGCCGCGTGGCAGCACGCAGACCCCGCGCAATACTTCGCTATCCTCATCGAGGACGAGGAAGTAGCTGCGTGGCGAACCGCCGCCGATGCGCGGCGCCTGACCCTTGCGCGCCAGCGCATAGGCCACCGCACCGCGTGCGACCGCCACGTCGGGATTGTCGTTATGCAGGACCTGCAATGGCGCGCCGCGCCATGTGCCCAGCGTGGCGGCGAGACGTTCGCTGAGCGCCTCGGCGCGAAACACGCCGCCGTTGAGCAGCAGGGTATCGGGCACGGGCAACGCGTCGTCGGCGGCGCTGGCGGAGGTGCCGGAGGCTTCGCGCGACTGCGCCGCCAGCCGGCTCAGAAACGCGGCAACGTGCCGGGTAATGCCCGGATCGCTCGCATAGGGCAAACCAAATTCCACGATCGCGCCACGCGGGCGGCCTGGGCGCGCATCGGCGGCAACGCTCGGGAAAAAGCCGTCGACGATGATCTGCTCCACTTCCTGCCGCGTGATTTCCGTGGTCCGTGCACCACCGATCAGCTTCGAGCCCGCACCCAGCAGCGTAATCGACGTAGCGTCCGGGGCATCGGCGCCGAGCAGTTGCTCCTTCGCGCCGCGGCAACGCTCGACGAGTTGCGAGAGGCTCGCCGCCGACAGCCGCGACTGCGGCGTCGACAGCCGGCTCTCGGCCAGATGCGCCAGCGCGAGGTCCATGTTGTCGCCGCCGAGCATCAGGTGGTTGCCTACGCCGACGCGCGTCAGTTGCGGCTGGCCGTCCTGCATCTGCACCTTGATGAGGGTGAAGTCGGTGGTGCCGCCGCCCACGTCGCAGATCAGCACGAGGCGGGTGTTGGCGAGATCGGTGGCGAGCGTGCCGCGATGCCGGAACAGCCAGTCGTAAAAAGCCGCCTGCGGTTCTTCCAGAAGTCGCAACTTCGGCAGCCGGGCTATGCGGGCCGCTTCGAGCGTCAGCGCGCGGGCGCCGTCGTCGAAGGATGCGGGCACGGTGAGCACCACGTCCTGCTGTTCGAGCGGCGCATGCGGAAAGTGCTGATTCCACGCGGCGCGCACGTGCGCGAGATAGCTGGCGCTGGCGGTGACGGGAGAAACTTTATAGATGTCCTCGCTGGCGCCCCACGGAAGGATCGGCGCCGTGCGATCCACGGAGGCATGCGAGAGCCAGCTTTTGGCGCTGGCGACGAGCCGGCCCGGGACCTGTGCGCCGAGGCTGCGCGCGAGCCGGCCAATCACGACCGGGTGCTGCGCGTCGCGCTCGAGCTTCTCCGATGCCGCATCCGGCCACGGCAATTGCACATCGCCGGCGCTCAGTTCCCCTTGCGCCGTGTGATATCGCACGGACGGCAGCAACGGCCGCGCGGCGACCTCGCCGGGACTGACGAGCTGGTCGATATCGAAGACGCGGATGTCCTCGGAGCCCGTTTCGACGTACGCGACGACCGTGTTGCTCGTGCCAAGATCAATCCCGACGATGTACTGCTTCATCTGGCTCAGGCGTGGGCGTTGCCGCGTACGTCGAACTCGACTTTCCAGCGCTCGCCGGTGCCGCGCGGGATGGCTTCCAGTTCGAGCGTGCCGGCTTCGGTGACCCGCGCATGCAGCTTGACCGCGACGATCTCGCCTGGACTGCGGCCTTCGGGCGGCAAGGTGGCCTGGATCTCGTCGAGTTCCTGCAGTTCCTCCGGCGACCAGTAGTCGAGCAGCGTGCCGACCTGATCCTGGCGGCGCACAGACGAACCGAAGAAACGGAAGTGCACCGGTTCGCCCACCACGAGGCCGAATTCCTGCGTGGGCAGTTCCGCCTCGGTGCCTTCTTCCATGCCGAACGGCGCCACGCACAACGCCTGGATCGGCGGTTCGAGGCCCGGCACGGCAGGCATGGCGGATTCGACCGCGATATAAAAGGCCCGCGCAATGCCGCCGCGAATCCGCACTCCCTGGCCGTGCTTCACGTAGCCGTAATAGGCCGCGCCGCGTGCCACCGCCAGGTCGAGATCCGCGCCTTCCAGCAGACGCGCGGGTGCCGCGCCTTCCGCCGCAAGCCAGCCGTTGAGCGTGTGCAGAATGCGCTCCACCAGCAGCGGCGACTTGAACACGCCGCCATTGAAGAGCACCGCGGTGGGATGCAGGAAGCTGGCGCCTTCGGGCTGCGCGCCTTGCAGGCCGTCGAGTTCAGCCAGCGCCGCGACCTGACGGCCGAGGAACGCCGCCAGATGACGCGTGACGGCGGCGTCCTGCGCGTAAGGCAAACCCAGCTGCGTCAAGCCTGCGCGAGCGCGGCTCTGCGGACGCGCGGCGCTGTCCACCTGCGGGAAGAACCCTTCGAGAATCGTCTGCGTGAGTTCGGCGCGAGTGAGTTCCGTGCGGATCGAGCCGCCGATCAGTTTGGCGCCGCGACTCGGTACGACGAGCGGCACGGTGTCGGCGCTGGCGTCGGTCAGGAGGGTTTCCTTGGCCGCGCGGCAGGCGTAGGTGAGTGCGCGCAGTTGCCACGGATCGGGCTGCGTGCCCTGCGCCGCGAGCTTGCGCGCCACCACATGGGCCAATGCCAGATCCATGTTGTCGCCGCCGAGCAGGATGTGCTCGCCCACGGCGACGCGGTGCAGTTCGAGATTGCCCTCGCGCTCGACCACGGCGATCAATGACAGGTCAGTCGTGCCGCCGCCGACATCCACCACGAGGATGATGTCGCCGACCCGCACCTGCTTGCGCCACTCGCCGCCACTCTTCTGGATCCAGCTATACAGCGCGGCCTGCGGTTCTTCTAGCAGCGTCATGCCGCTATAGCCGGCCGTCTGGGCCGCTTCGGCGGTGAGTTCGCGCGCGGCCGGATCGAACGACGCGGGAATCGTCACGGTGATTTCCTGCTCGCCGAACGGCGCGTCGGGATGCACATGGTCCCAGGCTTCGCGCAGATGCGTGAGGTAGCGAATCGAGGTTTCGAGCGGCGACACGCGCGTCACTTCGGGCGGAGCGTCGTTCGGCAAAATCGCCGCACGGCGATCGACGCCCGGGTGGCACAGCCAGCTCTTGGCGCTCGAAACGAGGCGGATCGGCGTGCCGGCGCCGCGGCTGCGGGCCATTTCGCCGACCGCGAAGTCGCGCCCGCCGGTCCACGGCAAACCGAGGTCGAAGGGTGCCAGTTCGCTCGGATGCGGCAGGTACAGGAACGACGGCAGCAAGGGCAGATTGTCGATGGTGGCCGGCGCGGTGAGCTGCGTGATGGGCAGTACCTCCTGGGTGGTCTTTTCGCCGTCGCTGCCGGCGAAGTCGACATACGACAGGGCGCAGTGGGTCGTGCCCAGATCGATGCCGATCGAGTAACGCGGCGCGCTCATAGTTCCACCTCGGCGGCGGCGATGACGGACGCATCGTGGTTGGCGGCCAGCTTCGGCAAGCGCACCTCTTCGACGCGCCAGCCGCGATGACTGAGGCTGCCGGTAAACGGCGCCTTGCCGACCACATTGCCGGTCAGACGGATGGCGGTGGCGTCGAAGCCTTCGGGCAGCGTCAGGCGGCTGCCTTCGGCTTCCTCACGCACGGGGCGAATGGTGAAATGCTCGCGCAGCACGCTGCGGCAGCCGCCATGCACGACGCGGGCGGCGGCGCCGATGTCGGCGTCGGAGTAGCCGGCTACGTCTTCCTGGACGAAGTCGATAAAACGCGCGTCGTGCTGCAACAGGCCTAGCAACTGGAGGGCAGCATCCGGACTCGCCTCTTTCAGGGCGGGCGCCGGAGCGGGGTGCGGAGCGGGCGCAGGTGCAGGTGTGGCCACTGGCGCGGCTGCTGCAACTGGCGTGACGGGCGCGCCGCTGCGCAGGCGCTGTACGCGGGCGGCGAACTCGCCGTCGCCCAGAATGCTGAAGAACGTTCCGACGGCCAGCGAAATCCTGCCGAGGAAAGACACGTTCGAGTCGGTCATGAAGTGGCTCCTGAGGGGCTCTGTTAAAGGACGAGCTGTCCTCGGGCGATGCCGGTTCGGGCCGGGTCGCCGCGGGTTATCGGGTTGCGGACGTCGATGCGCGACGGGGCGTCATCGGTGGGTCTGGCGGTCCGGTCTGGACATGGCCCAGCGGGCCTCATCCCGTATTTTACCTTTCGGGCGCGGCGGCATCGGCCAAAGGGTGTAATGAGGCGGCGGGGAGGGTGGTCGAAAGCGAGAACCGGCGCCGGCCAGGCAAGGGGGAAGGGTTTCGTGATGAAGCGTACAGACGCAGCATGCACGCGATGCTGCAATAACCTCGACGCCGCGCGGATTCACGCAGATTCACGCGGATTGGCCCGCCGCGGCGTCAAGGTCGGGAAATTACCCATGAAGCGTTCAGAACATTGGCCGATAAAATGTTAGCGCATTCGTCATGGCTGGGTCACGCGGCGGTTGGCGCCGCAATTCACACCCGGGCCACGCCAGAAACGGGCGCAGCCGGTCTGAGAGGTTGGCCGGTACCTTATTGCGAAGCTCGCTTGGCGCAGCCTGATTCACGCTCAGGCATGCAACAGGCGGGCTTCTTTTCGTTTCACGCGTGCTCGACTGCATTCTTGCGTGCCGGCGCACCGCCTGCCACGAAGTAGGGCGTCTCGACGCGGGCGAGCGCTGCCTGTCCGCGCATGCGCGCGGCGATCTTTTCGGCGAGCATGATGGTCGGCGCGTTCAGGTTGCCGGTGGTGATGCGCGGCATGATCGACGCGTCCACCACCCGCAGACCTTCCAGCCCGTGCACGCGACCCTCGTTGTCGACCACCGCCATCTCGTCATAGCCCATCGCGCATGAGCACGACGGGTGATACGCCGTTTCTGCACGGGCTCGCACGAAGGCATCGATTTCCGCGTCGCTTTGCAGGTCCGCGCCGGGACTCAGTTCGCGGCCACGGAAGCGGTCGAGCGCCGGCTGCCGGATGATTTCGCGCGTGATCCGGATGGCGTCGCGGAACTCGCGCCAATCGAGTGCTTCGGCCATGTAGTTGAAGAGAATCGACGGATGCTCGTGCGGATCGCGCGAACGCAGCCTGACGCGGCCACGGCTAGGCGAGCGCATCGAGCCGACGTGCGCCTGGAAGCCGTGCATCCTGATCGCATGCGTGCCGTTGTAGTTGATCGCCACCGGCAGGAAGTGATACTGGATGTTCGGCCATGGATCGTCGTCGCGAGTGCGGATAAAGCCGCCCGCTTCGAAGTGGTTGCTCGCGCCAATGCCAGTACCCCTAAGCATCCATTCGAGCCCGATAGCCGGTTGGTTGTGCAGTAGTAGCGCCGGATAAAGCGAAACGGGTTCCTTGCACGCGTACTGCATGTACATTTCCAGGTGGTCCTGAAGATTCTGGCCGACACCAGGCAAATTGAGCACGAGCGGTATATCCAGTTCACGCAGCCATGCCGCGGGACCCACGCCCGAACGTTGCAGGATGTGCGGCGAGGCGATCGCGCCGCCGCATAGCAGCACTTCGCGGCGTGCATGCACGGCGACGCTCGCGCCGCCACGCAGATAAGCGACCCCGTTGGCGCGTTTGCCGCTGAAGAGGATGCGATCGGTGGTGGCGTGCGTGACGATGGTCAGGTTGGAGCGCTGCCGCGCCTGATCCAGATAGCCGCGCGCGGTGCTGGCGCGACGCCCGTTGGCGGTCACGGTGCGGTCCATCGGGCCGAAGCCTTCCTGCTGGTAACCGTTCAGATCGTCGGTGCGTGGATAGCCGGCCTGCACGCCGGCCTCGACCATCGCGCCGAACAGCGGATTCGCGCCGGGTTGGCTGGTGGTGACGTGGACCGGGCCATCGCCGCCGTGATACGCGTTCGGGCCGATATCGCGCGTTTCGGCCTTTCTGAAGTAGGGCAGGCAGTCGAGGTAACTCCAGTTTTCGAGGCCCTTGCGTTCGGCCCAGCCGTCGTAATCGAGTGCGTTACCGCGGATGTAACACATGCCGTTGATCAGCGACGACCCGCCGAGCCCCTTGCCGCGCCCGCATTCCATGCGGCGGTTGTTCATATGCGGTTCGGGGTCGGTCTCGTAGGCCCAGTTGTAGCGCCGTCCTTGTAGCGGATAGGCGAGCGCGGCCGGCATCTGCGTGCGGAAATCGAAACGGTAGTCCGGGCCACCCGCTTCGAGCAGCAGCACGCTGACGGCCGGATCTTCAGTCAGGCGCGTGGCCAGCACATTGCCCGCCGAGCCCGCGCCGATCACGATGTAGTCGTATTCTTTGGCCGCCATGGCGCCTCCTCAGAAAACCGCCTGGTACTTGCCCAGTTCGACCTGGATGGATTTGATGCGCGTGTAATGCTCGAGCGTCGTGAGGCCGTTTTCGCGGCCCACGCCCGATTGCTTGTAGCCGCCCACCGGCATTTCCGCCGGCGATTCGCCCCACGTGTTGATCCAGCAGATGCCGGCTTCGAGGCGATGAATGACGCGGTGCGCGCGCGACAGGTTTTCAGTGACGACACCCGCTGCGAGGCCGTAAAGCGTGTGATTGGCGCGGGCGATCACTTCTTCTTCATCGGTGAAGCTCAAGAGGCACATCACCGGGCCGAAGATTTCCTCGCGCACGATCTTCATGGCGTCGCTGCAATCCGCGAAAACGGTGGGCTGCACATACTGGCCGCGGGCGTAGTCGCCTTCAACAACGCGCGCGCCGCCAGCCACGAGACGCGCGCCTTCGCGCTTGCCGCTTTCGATGTAGCCCAGCACCTTGTCGAGTTGCGCCGCGCTTGCCAGCGGCCCGAAGTTGGTGGCCGGATCGGACGGCTTGCCGATGCGGATCCGCTGCACACGTTCGACGATCTTCGCTTCGAACGCCTCGCGCACGATGTGATCGACGAACACGCGCGTGCCGTTGGTGCATACCTGGCCGGCACTGAAGAAATTGGCGGTGACGGCGATATCGGCGGCGCGGTCGAGGTCGGCATCGTCGAAGACGATCAGCGGCGATTTGCCGCCGAGTTCCATCGTCACTTCCTTCAGCGACGAAGCCGCCGCGAGCGACATCACCTTCTTGCCCGTTTCGACGCCACCGGTGAACGATATCTTGGCGATGCCCTCATGCGCGGCGAGCCATGCGCCCACTTTTCCATCGCCCTGCACGACGTTGAATACGCCTGCCGGCACGCCGGCTTCCAGATAGATTTCCGCCAGCTTCGATGCGGACAACGGCGTGATTTCGCTCGGCTTGAAGATCATGGCGTTGCCGGCGGCGAGCGCCGGGGCTGATTTCCAGCAGGCAATCTGGATGGGGTAGTTCCATGCGCCGATACCGGCCGTGACGCCCAACGGCTCACGGCGCGTATAGACGAACGATTCGGCGCGCAGCGGGATCTGCTGGCCTTCAAGCGCAGTCGTAAGGCTTGCATAATATTCGATGACGTCCGCGCCGGTCACGATATCCACGGCACGCGTTTCGGCGATCGGCTTGCCGGTGTCGAGCATTTCAAGCTCGGCGAGTTCGTCGTTGCGCTCGCGCAGCAATTCCACCGCGCGGCGCAGGACACGCGAGCGTTGCATGGCGGTCAACGCGGCCCACACGCGCTGACCCTGGCGCGCGGATTGCACGGCACGGTCGATATCCGCGGCGCTCGCCTGCTGCACGGTTGCGAGTGTCTCGCCGGTGGCCGGGTCGAAGGTGTCGAAGGTCGTGCCGCTGGTGGCATCGACATACTCGCCGCCGATATAGAGGCGTTGCAGGCCGAACGAGGGCATCAGGTTTCTCCTTGAAGGCTTGGGACTGCGCGTGGTTGTGCGCGAGGCATCACGCGCCGGGTGCAAGCAGCATGTCGATGTAATCGTTGGCGAGCCGCAAGGCCGCTTTGGTGTCGAACGGAGCGCCCGCGAGGGCGCCGCGCAGCCACAGTCCATCGATCATCGCGGCGAGCCCGCTGGCGGCGCGCCGTGCCTGGGCACGCGGCAAGGTTCTGGCAAATTCCCCGCACAGGTTCGAAAACAGCCTGCGCGTATTGACGCGTTGCAGTCGCCGTAACTGCGGCTCGTGCATGCTCTGGGTCCAGAACGCGAGCCACGTTTTCATCACCGGGCCGCTGAGCTGGCTGACGTCGAAATTGGCCGCGACGATGGCGCGCAGCCGCGCGCGCGGCTGCGGTTTCGCGGCGATGCGCCGGCGCGTGGTGGCTGCCCACAGATCGCGCAGGATGTGCCGCATGGTGGCTTCGAGCAGACCGTCCTTGTCGCCGAAATAGTGGCTGACGATTCCGGTTGAAATGTTGGCGCGTTGCGCTACCGAGGCCAGCGTGGTGCCAGAAAGCCCCGCTTCCTCGATCGTCAAAAGGGTGGCGTCGATCAATTGCGCGCGACGCACTTCGCGCATTCCGACTTTGGGCATGTCTCTCAGGTCCTGGCGTCGAAGGACTTCACTCTAGCGGTTTTTTATTGATCGTTCAATCAACAAAAACCGCTCAAAAGCGGGTTTGTCGGTTTGGGCAAAGCCCATGTCGGTTTTTGCACACTTGTCGCAGGGGCTCAGGGAATACGCTCGAAGCAGCGGCGTTTGCCGGATGCGGTGACGAACCGCGCTGTTATTCGTGCAGCTAATCGAGCAGCCAGACGAACATGGAGACGAGACAATGAGCAGCAATCGCGGTGTGGTGTATCTGGGTGAGGGCAAGGTCGAAGTGCGGCCGATCGACTATCCGAAGATGGTCGATCCGGGCGGCCGTGCGATCGGTCACGGCGTGATTCTGAAAGTGGTATCGACCAATATCTGCGGCTCGGATCAGCATATGGTGCGTGGCCGTACGACGGCCGAGGTAGGACTGGTGCTGGGCCACGAAATCACCGGCGAAGTGGTGGAACTGGGCCGCGATGTCGAAACGCTGCAGATCGGCGATCTGGTTTCCGTGCCGTTCAACGTGGCTTGCGGACGCTGTCAGACCTGCAAGGAGCAGCATACCGGCGTGTGCCTGAATGTGAACCCGTCGCGCGCGGGAGGGGCCTATGGTTACGTGGATATGGGCGGATGGATCGGCGGTCAGGCCGAATATGTGCTGGTGCCGTACGCAGATTTCAATTTGCTGAAGTTTCCGGATCGCGATCGCGCAATGGAAAAGATTCGCGATCTGACGTGTCTGTCCGATATCTTGCCGACGGGCTATCACGGCGCCGTGATGGCGGGCGTGAAGCCGGGCGCGACGGTGTATATCGCCGGTGCAGGTCCGGTGGGAATGGCGGCGGCGGCTTCCGCGCGCCTGCTGGGCGCGGCTTGCACGATCGTCGGCGACATGAACGCGGAACGGCTCGCGCATGCGCGAGCGGTGGGCTTTGAAACCGTCGACCTGTCGCTCGACGCGACGCTTGGCGAGCAGATCGCACAGATCCTCGGCAAGCCGGAAGTGGATTGCGCGGTCGACTGCGTGGGTTTCGAGGCACACGGTCATGGCAGGCATGGGCATCACGAGGAAGCGCCCGCCACCGTGCTGAATTCGCTGATGGACATTACACGGGTGGCCGGCGCAATCGGCATTCCGGGCCTCTACGTCACTGACGATCCAGGCGCTGCCGACGCGGCCGCACGCAGGGGTAGTCTGAGCATCCGCTTTGGGCTCGGCTGGGCGAAGTCACACTCGTTCCATACCGGCCAGACGCCGGTCATGAAATACAACCGCAACCTGATGCAGGCGATTCTGTGGGACCGTCTGCCGATTGCGGATATCGTCAACGTGACCGTGGTGTCGCTCGATGAAGCGCCGGAGGGCTATCGCAAGTTCGATGGCGGTGCGCCACGCAAGTTCGTGATCGATCCGCATGGTTTGCTGAAAGCGGCTTGATGGTCCGAAAGACGATCTGAAGAGACTGACCCGTTGCGGCATTTTTGAAAGCAACGGGTCAGTTAGCAGCCCAAAAATCAGAGTCGGTTGTGCGTTGACGCATAAGCTGAAATGGTAGACCTAATAAAATCAACCAATTACACAGATGTTAGTCACCATATATTGCAATCAACGGACCCCACAAGATGAAATTTTCACCACAAGTTGATGCATAAAGCGAAATTTTCTCCAGAGCGGGCGCAAACCCTTACCCAGCGGGGCGCGTACGACTCTGGGCTTTTTCGTCTGTGCGGTTGCGGGAGGAACTTTGCGTGCGATGCAAGCTTTGTGCGTCTCGCTTTGGCGGCACTCACGTCCTTGCCGATGGTCGTTTTGCGAGGTATGGGTTCACGTCTTCCGTTTTCGATTCGAGCTTAAAGCACAGGGAGGGCGTCGTAGTTCTCTACTCGCAGATTTTGCACGGGGAAGCGTGATGATTTTTCGACTCTTCACCGCTCGTCGCTCATCACAGGGCCAAGGACAGCGGTCGCAGGTCGAAGAGGCGTAAGAGCGTCTGCCGACGATCACCTCGAATGGCAGTAGCTTGTCGGTTGCCGCCCCATGCGTTTTGCATGTGGCCGGGCGTGTGCGTAGCGCGTCGATCGCCGGAGTGCGACCCCGGTCCGCCATAGGCAGCCTGGTAGCAGTGACGACCGGCGAACAGCGCAAAGCGGACGCTCCCGATCGCTACATTTGGTGCGTCCTAAGGAAGAGGCGTCCAATTCGCCGCGCCATCAGGCGCCTTGCCAAACGCCCCTCTCATTGCAATGAAAAAATCCGCGCCGGCACGTTTGACCGTGCACTGCGCTGGGCGTCGCCAGGCGAGATGCCTGGCGACATTGGCATCGCTTTATTAACGCTTATAAGAGGCGTTAACAGAATGAGTTTTGCAGCTGTCGCCAGCAAATGATGCAGCAGGCCAGCTTCAGGAAAGCTTCATGGATGAAAGCCAGGCGCTCGAAACGGATACGCAGTCGACGGAAGTTATGAAGCCAGGAGATGGTCCGCTCTACGACCCAGCGGGTTTTGCCCAGACCACTGCCGTGAGGCTGGCCGCGCCGTGCTATTTCAGTTGCGATGCCGGCAGCATGTAACGGACGGCGGTATTTGTCGTGATCGTAGCCTCTGTCGCCCTGAACGACCTGCGGTTTCGATAGTGGTCTGCCGCGTTTGCCGCCGATCGGCGGGATGGCATCAACCAATGCATGAAGCTGGGTGACATCGTGACGGTTGGCGCCCGTCAGTATCACCGCGAGCGCGATATCCTGCGCTTCGGTAATGAGGTGGTGCTTTGAACCTGGTCGCGCGCGGTCTGTGGGATTCGGTCCCGTTTTTGACCAGCGCCGATGGCACGGATTGAAGAGGAGTCGACGATGACCCGGGACCAGTTGATCTGGTCGGCCGCGCGCAAGCGCGCAAGCAGAACCTGGTGAAGCTCGTCCCACACGCCGGCTGCCTGCCAGTCGCGAAGGCGGCGCCAGCAACTCATACCGCTGCCACAGCCCATTTCCTGTGGTAGCAGGTCCCAGCGCAGACCAGTCTGCAGGATGAACAGGATGCCTGTCAGTACCGCGCGGTTGTCCAGCGGCTTGCGCCCGGGATGCCGTGAGCGCCGAGGCTTCGGCGGCGGCAACAACGGTTCGATGAGTGCCCATAGGTCGTCGTCGAGTATCGGTCTGGCCATGTCCTTTTCGCCGTCGAAACAACGATCAGGTTAGCAGGAACGATCGAGAGTTAACAGCCCCGAACATCATTTTGTTAAGGGTTCTAAGCCTGCAGGATCACCGAATTTTCTCATGCTTCTCGTAAGTCGCTAGCATTTTTTCTGCTTTGGCATCGTCGTGAAGGACGCTGCGGTTGATCCCACAGTTTCGCGCAACAGCTAGCTTGTTCACGCGGCCCGCTCGGCGCGGAAGAGGCGTGCCACTCTTCCTCAGTTGCTCTAAGTAATCGCCTAACCGCGCAAGTGGCGGCTTCACTATGTAACCTTGAGCGGCAAGTAACTCTTGCTCCTGAAGCGTGAACTTTTCGAGAATGCGCATCGCATCAGAATTGGTGTAAAAAAAGTCGCGGGTAACGCCACACGCCAACGCTATTGCTCGCTTGTTGGGCCGGCCGAACCGTCGCGGGAGTGGCTCGTTATTTTGCGCCAGATTCTGGATGTATCGGTGCAGGGATGATATCGCTTGATTTGGGCTATTTTGATTTCTGCGCCGGTACCTCTTTTGAGTATCTTCGTCGTCCATAGCAGACCGGAGCGTGTCGATAGCGCTTTGTCGAATGAATCCTGCATTGCCGCCATCGCCATATGGGACCTGTATCAAGCGAATTCTGGTCTGTTTGCACAGCCTTTTGAGACGCGCGGAACTGGTTTTCCAGCTAGATGCGCATCTTGCAAGTGCCACATAGTCTTGTCTAAACCTCTCAACGGAACCGGCATCGATCTGCCGCTCCTGGCCTGTGGCCGACTTTTTGATAAGCCCGCGAGCGAGAAGGCCATGTATCGTCATACTATCGCACCCGATAACGAGAGCTGCCTGCTGCTTCGTCAGGATCTCGGATGAGGCGACGGCGTGACCTGCGGAAACGAGTGCTGCAACATGCTGCGGATCAAACATGATATCTGCTGTTGTGTCTCCTGTTCTTCCCATAGAACGAAGATCGCCGTTCAGATATGCGACGAGGATCTGCATTTTTTGATCAGAGCTGCGCAGCTTGAACGTCGCCAAAATATGGTGCAAGCTGATCGCCGTCCGCTGAAGATGCCTACGTTTGATCGGTGGGCTGAGTGCAAGTAGTCGATCAAGAAAGGCCCGAAGATCGGCCCGATGGTAGCCGCGACTGAACGATGTGTGATGCTGAACTTCGTAGTTGCCTGTGCCCTTAAGTCTGGACAGGGTGCTTACTGGAATTTGTAGATACGCCGCAGCCGCGCGCTCACCGAGAAGGTCTGCTTTCTGAAGGTTGTGTGGCAGTCTGATCTCTCTGGCGTCAGCGATGTATCTGGTGCTTGAACCTGATCCGACGCGCTGAAGCGGCAATATGCCCTTCCTGTTCCATGATTCGAGCGTACGGCGATCCAGGCCGGTACGTTTGGAAAGTTCTCTCAGAGAAATGAATCGACGCTCAGTCGTCTTGGCCGGAGCGAATCTTGCATCAACGATTGAATCGTTTGCATAGGTTAGACCAAATTGAAGGAATTCTTCGTGTAGCCAGTTGAATTCCTTGCGAGCTTCCTGACTGGAGAAGAATTGATCGAGGAACGCTCCATAGCGCCTCCTGAATACGACCGTCTGTTCGGTCCGGGACAGGTCGTTCAAAAACTCATGAAACCCTCGAGGCCAATTCGCCAGCGCCTGAGCAATTCCGTCCGCGATTTCAGGGGAGTCTTCATGTACACCCTTGCGATTAAACGCAGCAAACTTGGGTAGATGCTGGAGCAGTACCCTGAGCGGCATGGCGAGCAGTGCTTGTGCAGGCAATCCCGCCGGTGCGGGATCGGTCATACGTGTACCCTCAAGCTTTGCCTTCAACACAGCCATCAATGCGACTGTCTGTTCGCTTGCAGGCCGTCGGGATGACTCTGCTAGCGATGCTCCACATTGGCAGACAAGCAGGCCGGGTCGAAACATGGAAAGCGGGTTTCGACAGGCGTCGCATCTGAATAGCACTTCCTTGCCATGAATCGGACAGGCAACGGCAATGCGCAGATCAAAAAATGCTTCAGCAAAACCTTTCTCCGAGATGCAGTCCGGGCACGCGGCTGGGTGTTTCAGTCTAAGGGGGCGATACCGAAGGCCGCTACCTAGAGAATGACTCAGGATCTTGAAGCCCCTGTCACCGGATTCGGGCAACGAATACGCAATATCGTCCAGCGCGTCTGGAGCACGACCAAGAATCGGCGCGAACGTCCGGGTGGGAAAGCCGGCGGAACTCATAGCTCCCTGAGCGATCCCGAGCCGATTAAGGATATTCCACGGACTTTCATATCCATTTGTTTCGGAGACACGGACGACGTAGCCAAGCAGGCTCTCAGTCTCCTTATGCGAGGGAGTGCGTACCAATATCATGCCGTACTTAGCACTTCAGTGACCTTCATTTTTTTCGGAGGGCTGACACGACGCCTTTTCTGAGTTTCCTGTTCTAAAGGAACACCGATCATTCGAATTCGTTCAATCAGATCTTCGTTAGGCGTTGATTGAAAGTTTTTTGTGAACGGATTCGGCAAACCTCGGGGTCCGTGCTTTGCCCATACAGCCTCGTCGTGAGCTATCGCAAGATCTCCCAATGTGATCTTCCTTTTGCCAGAGTCCAACGCGTTCCACACCACCTGTCGTAGGAATTTGGTTAGATACCCCATCAAACCTCCCGTCGCACAATAGCAGCGGAAGGCCATATCTGCGTTGTCAAGTTCGGGGAGATCGAAGTATCGACTCATTGACTCGTGGAACGCACTAAGGATGGCGATAAACTCTTCGCGATGTTCGTCGATTTTCCATTCAAACCGAGGCATCATGACTGGTGCGCTGAATCGCCCTTCAAGTTGTTCATTTTGTTCGAGAACGGCTTGACACGTGGGAAGGCCAGCGACAATCAGAACACATCGTATTCGATCGACAAGTGTTTTTAACCAGTTGGCGACATCGTGTATGACCTTATGTGAACCCTTGTCCACGAAGTGATGGAATTCGTCAATCATGACCATCTGGGTTCCGCATTCATCCATCAACTTTACTAGTCGCCGGGTTTTCGCGTTCTCACTTCCGCTTTCGGAAAGTTCGTCGTGCATTCGTTCCAGCATCAACTCAACCAGGCTTTTGACGGTCGGCTTGGCTGGAGTCGTCACACGCAGGATGGGTATGTACAGCCCTTCGCCGTTTCGTATGGAAGGATGGCGTGTCGAGAACTCCTCCATCGCTCGGCTCTTGCCAGTCCGTGTTTCGCCTATCAAAGCGATACATATAGGCTCTCTAGCGCTGTCGGCATAGGCGAAACATTGCTCTATTCGTCGCAATGCACCGTTGAAGGCGGCGTGGGGGACAAGGGTGTCTTCGACGATCGTTCTGGGCGCAGATTTCTTTTTCATTGTGAATACAGGTAATTTTAGTGATCTGAATTTGGGCGCCGCTCCCTGTATACCGGTGCGATGCGGCGTTTAGGTGAGGCAGGACTAGTCGCTGGCAGTGGCGTGGGTTCGAGCGGCGTAGATAAATCTTTCTGCTCTGAAGGCGGAATGGACGGAGCGGTTGGTGCAGACGGTAGCCCGGATTTCGAATCGTCTTCCGGCGGGGTAGGTGAGGCGTCCATGTTCTTGTATCGTGCGACTTTCGCGCGACTGCGAGTCTTTTTGAACATCAACTCATCTTCGACGATCTGCCTTATGCGCGATTTCGCTTCCAGCCAGGCATGCGGGTCGAAGGTCTCCCATTTGGATGCCGCAAACCGCTTGCAGATTCTGTGCTGATAGAAAGACAAGCCGTTCGCATATTCGTATTGCAAACAACGAACCTTGAAGGATTCCGAGTTCGTGGGCGAAATGACTGTAATGTGGCCGAGATCAGACTTGTCCCAGCGTATTTCGACTGTAAACTTGGCGCCGTGCCTGCGACGCAATGCTACGAGGTCTGGCGAATTGTAAAAGAGGCCATTCAACTCAATTCCTTTATGGGAAAGAGTCCGTGTTTCGCTTTGGCCCAACAGAAAGTCAAGCCGTGCCGGATTGTCTGGCAGAGGAATGTCCTCGTCCCTTATGCTGCTGGACCACATAACCGCCGGCGGTACACCTAATGAGCGATGGGGCTTCTGGTGATACTCGTCCACAATCCAGAGATAGGCGATTTTCTTGAGTGTGCTGTATCGGACAATGGCAAACTTCGATGGGTCATAGTCTTCCTTCTCCAGGATGTTACTAAATGTCGTTCCTGGGACGCCTTGTGCGACACCTTCATTGAAAGTTTTTAGAAATCTTTCAATCTTGCCTTTCAACCATGCCTTCCTGCGTGGCTGGTAGGTAATTTCCATCCCTACGGACAGAGATGCATTCTCTAGGCTTATGCTATGAAACTCCTGACCGTTGTCAACCAACAGTTCGATCGGGACGCCGTATGCTTCCCATGAGTGCCGAATCTCTGGATACAGCTTCAGTAGCTCGGTTTTGGGCGTGAATGCCTGCTTCAGGCACCTTGAGACGGTAAAATAGCTTGGCGGTTCGAAACTGATATACAGGCCCAATACGCAGCGAGTGAAGTCGTCAATGCAGGCCGTGGCGAAGGGGCGGCCGAGCGGAAGCATCGTTTCATCGTCGATGACGACGAGGTTTAGCGGCGTATGATCTATTTGGGCGCGTTCAAGGGGGGCGGAAGTGGTGCATTGATTGAGAACAGCGCGGAACATCTTCTCGGCCGCATCCCGACCATGGCGTGCCGCGTACCGATCGAACGCGGGTATCTCGCTAACCATACGCTGAACCAGGCGGCGTGTAGGCAATGGTAGCTGAAGCGATTTTGGCCGAAGATTGTTTTCCTGTTTGACGCAATTCGTGGCCTCATCCAGCGTGTCCTGGATGGTGTTGCGTTCAAGCGTAAGATAAACCGTGTTAATCGCAGCGTCGACGAAAGTGGTCACCTCGGAAGGGTAACGATCTCGCGTGTTGCCTTTCATGCCATCCCGAGATATCAGAGATCTGAGATCCTTGCCGGCTTCAAGGTAGCGACGTTTCCAGCGATACACGGAAATATAGCTTGGTGCGGCGTCCGGTTCCTCTATGCGGACCCAGAGCGCTTTAATGGCGCTTTCCATGACACGCCTGCTGTTCGGCAGGCCAATAACAGCAATGACATAAAGCCGTCGCACCTTTGCGATTTCCAATGCCGGATCGCTACCAACATTCTCCGGCGAAGAGTTGTCCTTAATCTTGCGCGACAGTGGAGGCAAGGTATCGACGAAGACGAGGTTGCCAGACTCGTAGAGGCCATACAGGGTAGTTAGCTTGTACTCGGTGATTCGCCTCGAAAGTTCATCTTCAACCTGCCAGAGATCGCCGTCCAATTTTCTGAGCAAGATTGCGGTTTTGCCATCGATCTTTAGCTGTGTGCCTGCGCGGAATCTGGAAGTGCCCATTTCGCTGATCCTTGCGATGAGTTCGGTGCGGGAATGAAGCGCGTTTGCGGTACTAACCTAGCGTCTGGATGCAATTGGAGAATGCCTTCGAGGGCAAGCCGAGCCAATATGGCCCTTCCGCGGAGGCCGAGCAGGCCGGTTTGTGCCGCTTCCCACGTTATAAAGCCGACCTTCTCAAGAATGTGACGAACGTGCTCGCGTTCGGTCAAGGTAACAGGCTGACGCCCGTGCCGCAGCAGCATAATTGACGTAGACAGGTGCGGTTCCCCAGCTAATGTTTCGCTTGTCACTAGACGATGGGTGAAACCAAACCGGGGTAGTTCTTTCTGAAGCAGACGAGTGAACGCGAGCGTTTCCAACGTTTGTGCGTCAGAATTGGTCCGGATGCTCCAGAGTTCACGCGAGTTGCCTAGTTCGACGAGTACGTCTGGATAGTGCAGGTGCGTCACACCATTCAACGACATATGAATAAGTAGTGGTTGCTCGTGGAAGCTGATGACAGCCGGGTGGGAGTCAAGTAGTCGATAGCTATTCAACTGATCACGCGACTGCCAGTGCACCATCCTGTTCATCTTCCACGATGGATACTTTCCAGTTGTCCGAGCGTTAGAACGGCTGATGATCTTTCGAATCAGGCTGGTTCCATCTTCGGGAAGTTCGATCGCGATAATTCCATCACGTGGACGTGTGGTGCCAGGTTCCATGGCTGAGGCCATATAAACTCATTGATGTTCGATTTTTCAGCGGTGCGGGAGGGTACGCGCCTGGTTGTAGTTTTCGAACCAGTTGTCGAGCTGGCCAAGGACGGTTGCCGCATCGGGTGGGGCATGAGCGTTGACGTAATTGCGCAGGAATCTGATGGCGAACGACTCTGCCAGATCTCTGTGTTTGGTACTTGGAAGCGAAAGCACGAGACCAAGGCTTATCGCAAAGTCCGCTGTTTCGCGTGAAGTGTTGGTATGCCCGTTGTCAGAGAGCCATTCGACCGCTTGCGCCGCTCGATGCTGTCCAAATCTCCGCCTTACACACATGAGCATCAAGTCTCGACAACGAATCCCAAGTAAAAAACCGCTGTACTTGCATGCCGTCCACCAAATGATTTCGCGGTCATCGGCGTCGATGGCGAACGTGATACACACGTCGTCACCGTTTGCACACTGCAATTTGAATCGATCCGATATCCAACGCAGATTCGAATCCGGTGTGATGACGTTGCCCTCATGCAAATGACCTGATCCTCGTTCCGTAAGACAACGGTGCAGCACATTGTTTTTTTTCATGGGTCGGTGGAGTAGTTTGCGGTTAAGGTATGTTGATCCAGTCGTCACGTCACAGGCGATTCGCGATGAACATAGATAAGTCATCCTAAAGTATGCCGAGAAAGACATCTCTGGCAGAGTCCGTCGCTTACGAAATTACTTCATCGCTCCATGGCAACGCGATTGATTGCCGACCAGAACTTCGTTGTTTTCCAGAAGCGCCGGAATCGATTCTTGTAGCTTCATTAAATATATGCGGAGTTAAATTATTTTGCAATAAATACTATTTTTCTGTATTTCAATTCTTTTAGAATTATCCATAAATGTTAAAAATGAATCGTGTAATTTTGTGCCACTCGCCGGGCGTTGGGGCGCGGCACAGAGCTTGATTCGTCAAGACTTTGGGGACGGTTGGAAGCCGGGATATCCTAGGCTGCTTCCAGGGTGTTCACAGCTCGGCACGGTGTCCGACATGCGTATGCGAGTGACAGGGTTGGAGATGAACCGCGACCGGCACACTCACATGTACGGGCGCTGCGGGATGTGTCCTACGACGCACGGGATCGAATCGACAGCCGGGGCAATGCCCGGCATCACCCGGGCGGCATCTACATTCATTCTGGTTTGAGAGTTATCCGTCCATTTTTTGTTTGGTTCGACCATCTTCTCCCGGCGCCGAGACGATCTACATGTTTCTGAATTCCCCGCGCCCACGAAAAACCGGCCTCACGTCCGAGGTTGCGCACGAGCCTGACAATCTTCACCCGGTGGCAGTGGCTCAAAAACTCTTCCAGCACGTCTGCGCGCAGGTTACGAAGGCTCGCCATCAAGTGACTCGCTTCCTCAAGCGACTGACCTTTGCCGATGTCACTGGCGAGTTCCAGAATGGCTCGCTCAGGCACTGACACCCTGACCTCCGGGTCGCCGGCGGGAAGCGGCTTAAGGCCCGTTCCGTAGGGCAGGTCATCGTCGAACAGGGCAGTGGTCTGAAACGAGTAGATCATGTGCTGCTCCACCCAGGAGGGAATGCGATAGGGCTTCTGCCCCCACAGCACGACCTTTTCGCGAAATGCGATGTTGTGACGGACGCCTTGCCAGGAAAGCGCCGTTTTTCCCCCGACGTGAAGCCCGGCGATGCGTCGAGTGAGGTACGCGATCGAACCGTCCCTTGTCGGGGTGTCCCCGGTTAAAAGGTATACGCCCTGCGAGAGCCGTTGCAGCCACCCGGATTTGACCATATGCGCCGCGAGCGCAGCGCTGACCCCCATGTCCCTGAGCATGGCGGAATCGATAGGATGACCGCGCTGGCTCTCCTGCATCAGCCGCTGGACAGTCTTGTTGCCCATAGTCTCCTGCCATTTGCGTTATCTGATTGCAGTATATATTAACAAGTTTTGATTAATTGAAATGTTTTAACGCGGCGTGAAGATTGAAGGATTCAAGGGATCTGCCAGAATCTGCAGGCAGCCCCTTCGTCTCAGGTCGTCCGTATCCGGCCGGTCCGGGGAAGTTCGATGCATGGCTGCCTGAAGGCTGTCAGGGAAACCACCGGAAACACGCGGCGCCGCCCATCCTCGCTCAGGCGCTCGTCTATCCCGCCACCGATGCCCGTCAGGAAGGGGCCTCACTGTCTGTCTATGCCGAGGGCTTCATGCAGCGCGCGGCGGACGTCACATACGCCTTCCGTACCTACGCGCTCGATCACGGCGCGACGTCAACGAACTGGAAGCTTTCGCCCCTGGTCGCACCCGATCATTCGGGCCTGCCGCCGGCCCTCGTGATTACAGCCGTGTGCGACGTCATACGCGACGATGGCGAAGCCTACGCGAGGAAGCTGGCCGATGCTGGTGTCGCGGTTACATGTGTGCGGTACCTGGGCATGCTTCACACGTTTTATGGCATGCGGAGTGAGGTCGACGCAGCGGCGCTGGCCCAACGCCACGTACCGCATTCCGCTGTGGTTCCGAAGCATCAGGAGGCTGGCGATATGGCCGCATTGAAGACAACCATACCCACGTTATCCTCGACCGATATCTGTCTAATCTCTGAATATCGCAGAAACATTGCTTAAGAGCTGGTCAACGTATTTTCATGATCAAACCGATTCGGCGAGGGCATAGCACACTTGGCGCTGGCCGGAATGCTGACAGGTTCTCACCGATGCGGCACACCGGCCCAATGGACGGAGTGGGCCAGTCGATCCGGAAATTGTGAACATACAGGATTTTTCTGGGGCGCTGTGGAGGTACCTACAGCGAAATATCCAGGTCAGGAGATCGTATGCGCGATGAGCTAATGATTGAAGCTCTATGCTGGCAAGTGGAAGCAAAGGTGAACGCGGACTATGCGTACAAGGCCACCCGATCCCGCAGGGTCGAGATACCCAGCGGCCTCAGCTTGCCATTGGCCTTCGGGATAAACACTCGTCTGATAGAGTCCGGCCGGTAAGTCTCCTGCCTGAGCGCGAGCGCCAGCTCGCCAAGCCACTTCTGTACCCCATACGCTTCAACCTCCGCGAAGTCCTGCCGATCGACACCCGGCGCGCGCCTGTTGGAGCGGCACTGAGCGTACGCATGCGCCAGCGCGTCGTCGCGATAGATCTTGTCGTACAGCGCGTAGAAGCGATACCCGGCTTCTGCCTTCGCTTTCGCGTGTAACGCCATCTGCAGTTTCTGAACACGAATCGGAGTTGATAGGTTGCCCAATCTCCACGTCCTCACCACGTATTGCGTCTGTCTTGAACTGAGGCCCCTTTCCTCCACCAGCATTACACCGGCTTCAACGGTAATACGGGCCTCTCCGTCACCCCAAGGCGCCCGGCCTGTCCCTCACGGGTGTCCGATTGGTCATCCCTGACCACGCCAGGGGGCTTCCCGTGTTGCGTGCGCGTCCCTTGTGTGCATGCTGTCGCCACTACCCCGGCGCAGCGACTGGGCGTCCAGCCTGCTCATTCACCCAGCCGTATCAGCCTTCCCCGACATGGCTCTCGGGTCGGCCTGCGCATCGTCCTTTTCGAGGCTTGCTCGGCGTTCACTCGCGTTACGGCCTGCGCACTCGCGCTGTCACCGTATTTCGTGACACACTTCACCGAAGGCTTCAACCGCTTCGTTACCTCCACGATTGCTCCGGTTGCTTCCGGCTGGAGCGGTTGCCGGGTGGGGCTTTCACCCACTGGAAAAGCGCCGCCTTTGCACGGCGCACGCCATGAAGGGACATTCGTCGCAACCACATTCCGGACTTCGAGGAGACGGCTCTTCCACGGCAAGCGGCCGTTCAATTGCCGATAGCGAACTGGTTATTGGCCCAGCAAGTTCTTCTCTCATGACCGCGTTACCGCCCGAGGCGCCGCTTGTTGCAAAGAGTCTCGGCAATGCCGGCGCCTTGGTCAGTCAAAAGAAAGGTTGCTAAGTCGGTTTGAGCGATAGGCGCTTCTCGGAGAACGGCCCACGAAGTGGGCAAAGTTGCGACCGGGTTCGAATACAATTGCTGCGTGTATTACACGGCGCCAAGGCGCGGCACACAAAGACTTCATGAGCTTGGTCGACGACATCATTACAGCGCTCAGCTCGCAAGACCATTCTCTGGTCGATGCGCTCCTGAAAACAAAAGTCCTGCTCCACGACATCGGGCACAAAGAGCTCGTGCCATGGGTCAACAGTGAGATCAACGGCTACCCGCAAGATGCCGAGCTGCCGGCGTATCGGCTTCTCTCCTCGCAAGTCTTGGGCAACGTTGCCGGCATGACCGTCCAATACACCGCTCACCCGTTGCCCATTGGCCATTTGACGGAAGAACAGCGGGCGCAAATTCAGATCGCGCGGATGCCCCAGTCTCTGGCGGTGCTCGAAAAATTCGCCGATGGCGAGGGCGGCAGATTGGAGGCGCCGATTCCCCTCGAAGCGAATGGCCTGCTCGGCAAGACGCTCGCTCATGGCCTGGTCATCCAACGGGCCTGGTGCCAAATCAGCCAAGCCGAACTCTCCCAGATTTTTGTACAAGTGCGATCGCGGCTGTTGGATTTTGTCCTCGAACTTCGGGATCGATTGGGCGAGAGCAACACGACTGAAAAGATCAAAGAGGCCGCCCTCGACGTCGATGCGCCGGGCCTTTTTCGCAGCGCGATTTTCGGCGACAACACCACAATCGTCCTAGGCAGCAACAACTCCACGCACATCGCGATCACCAACGGCAAGGGCGACTTTGACGCGTTGGCCACAGCCCTCCGATCACGCGGCATGGAGGAGCCGGACATTGTCGACTTAAAGAACGCCGTCGCAGCGGACGATGGCGCAGAAGAGGCGTCTGACGGCAGGCCCGGCCCCGCGGTGAAAGGGTGGCTCGGGCGCGTCGTCGCAAAGACAATGGACGGCACGTGGGCAATTTCGACCGCCGTGGCGTCCGCGACGATATCCGAAGCTCTGAAAAACTATTTCGGCTGGCACTGAGGCCCGGGGGCGGCAATGGCTTTGACGCAGATGCAGATAATCCAGTCGTTGGGCGAGGCGATGTCCTTGGTTCGAGCGCGAGATCAATTGGGGCGTGCCATCCACGGAGCTAAGACATCTTTGCGGGCGCATCGGCGAGCTTTATGCAGCGCTTTTGACCAATGGCCAAATGGCCACGGCTGTGAATCAAAAGGGCTATGACGTGGTCGCCGGTAACGGGGAATACATTTCCGTCAAGACGACAGCCAACATGTCCGCCAACGGCCATTTCGCTTTCAATCCGGCGACTCTGTCGCTCGCTCACCGAGTTATGATTCTGCGCGTAAACACCGACGAGATGCAGATCGAAACACTGTTCGATGCCTCCGTCGAAGACGCGCGAAAAAAGACGCGGCCGATGAACGGAAAGCTTTGCCTTCCCTTCTCGCAAGTGGTGGAGAGTGTGGCGTTGCCGAGCGATATCAAGGTGGTCCGCTCAGCGACCTATGGGGGCTACACAATTGACGAGATCGAAAGCGGCTCGATTGTCGTCGACCTAAATGGGGAGGAGCAAACGCCCACGCTGCGGGCGCTTCGCAAGCTGGCCGGCGAGCTGAACGTCAGCTTGCTGAACGGCAGCGGCACTAAGCGCAATACGCGCGTGCTGGGTAGCGCGATCATTCGCGCGATTCATGCGGCCTCGGGTGAGAATCCGGCCGCCGACAACGAAGGCGATGCGGTCGAAGTAGATGTGTGAAGAGGCTCCACGCCGACGGAAGACCCCGCGTCACAATAAGCCCTTTGGGCGCGCCTAGGGGCGCGATGTGGACCTGTTATTGAGCTATCTGCGCGGGGCCAGCGAGGTTCTCGCCAGTGTCGCGACACCGGCGCATCAACGGCGCTTCAGTTTGTTGCCGAGCTCGATGTCGAGTTGATAAAGAATCCGATCCGCGCTTTCAAAGGGCAATTCTGGCGAGCAAATCGCGCGCAAATCGTCCAAATATTCGAAGTAGTGATCGGCCACGGCTTCGGTGTATTCAGCCACCCCCGACGCCGGCTTGATGGGTGCCGCTGCGTGCCCGGGGCCCCAAAGCATGCGAGCGGCCCGCTCATCGTAAATTTGAAATGCTTTCGGATTGACGAACCGCAGAAACGTCGACGCCATTGGCAACTGAACGCCTCTGCAAGCCAACATCGCGCACAAGGTCTTTTTCGCACCGCGGTGCACTCCGGGCGCCATGTCTTTGAGTGCCCACAACTCAGCCAGAAGCTCATCGCTCAACACGGGATACCGATTCACTTTCCATAGTGCGATTTCAAACAGCCGCCGCTGATCGAGGCCGTCGTTTGGTACGGCGCGGCCAGCGCGGTGGACAAGAGCTCGCTAGCTGCGATATTTGCCTCGTCCCAAAGTCGATCTAATTTTTCGCGGATTAGGATAGCAGGCAGGCGAGATGCTTGGACATCGGTGAAGTCCTTTTCGATTTCTGTTATGGGTCGGTACGATGGTATGTGCGATCTGGTGAGGATTGCGATTCCTCGATTCTAGCGGTATCGATGGAAGCATCAAGCCGCATGCACGGTCGGATTCGATTGAAGTCGTTGCCGAGATTGGGGGCGGTTTGTTTAGCTCAGTGGGCGGTGCATCCTACGTGGCCGTTGTCATTCCCCCACACGGCTTTTCAACTTTAGGCAGGAGTCCGCCAAGGCCACGCCCAGTGTCGACGAGGAAATTATAGAGGCGATTGCCACCGACACCAATACCCCGGTGGAAACGGTCTCAAGGATGTTCGCGGAGACCTGGGCTGAATACAGTGAAGGAGCACGAATCACGGACTACCTTTCGCTCCTGGTCGCCCGTCGAGTAAGGGAAAATTTGCGATGGCAACAAGAGATGCATTGAGAGATATTCGAGAGCCCGACCCGATGAGGTGGCTTCGCCGCCGACGTTAGGGTGGTGTGCCAATCGGTGCGAGCACCAGTTCGATAAACGTGTCGCCCTGAGGGATGCTGCAATTCGTAATGGCAGCGTGCCAACTGTTTGAGCGGACCCTTGCTACCGGTCATAAAGCGACGCTTGCTCGACGGCGATAGATGGCTGAAATTCGACACACACTTTGGCCTTTCTGCGCACCTGGTATCAGGTAGCCGCGCTTACGCAGTCTATGGTTATATTGGGACGGTTGATGCATGAAACATAGACTTGATCGCTTCTCGTTCACGTGTCGGGACTGCGAGCAGGTAGTAGGCGCCCGCGCGATCAGCGAGCGGCATCGCCTGTGAGGACATATGCGCCCCAGAAGTACGGGTGACGGTAGAGCTCACCGTTCTTGCCACTGGCCATATCGCGCTCGGTGCGCGCGAGGGCGTCGGCCTTTGACAGAGTCGAATCGTCGGCATAGGTGCGGAACACGCCGGTTGTGATCTTGGTCGCCGAGCGCGATTCAACCGCCCACTGGGTGAGGAGTATCGAACGTGCGCCCGCCGCGAAAAATGCGCGGGACAGTTCTGAGATCGCGTCTCCCGCGTCACCCGTGACGAGCCCCGTGTTGCAGGCGGATAGCACCACCCAGTCGGCATTCAGCCGCAAGGTCACGATGTCGTCCGCGGTGAGAATCGAATCCGGTAGCCCACTGCCCTCATATGCCAATGCGAGTCCCGACTTGCGCCAGCCCGGCACTTCACCCGCCACGATACCGTGCGTCGCGAACAGGACCACACGGTCGTTCGACAGATCCCTTTTCATCACTTCGCTGCGCGAGGCGCTCGTCCCCCAAAGTACACTTTGATCGGGTGCATCGAGCGTTTTCGCAATTGAGTTCGCCTCATCGAGCGTCTCAGGAAGCGGCGCGACGCGACGATAGTCGAATGAAGCAGCAAGATTATCGACCGGAAAGGCTCGCGCCGGAGCGCTGTCCACTGGAGCGTCGGCGGCCGTGGTCGGTTCGCGGCCGTCGAAGCTCGGGTCCGCGAACGCGATGAGCGGCTCGTCGGCGTGCATTGCCGGATGACTACGGGCGAGCACGAGGGCAGAGGCACTCGGTACGCGCACCGGTGTTGCCGTGTTGATCCACCAGTTGGCATCCGCGAGACTCGACGCCGGATGAGTCACCAGCACGTCGAAGGGAAGGCTCGCGAGGATACCGCTTGTGCCGATGTACACCGTCGTCGCCCCCTTGATGTTGTCCTGCAACGGGGCGACCAGTGCCTGGTAAAGGTCTGCTGCTGCGGCCAGATCGAAGCCGGCGAGATCGCCGGGGAGCCGCGGGGGGATTCCCGCATCAAGGCTCGCCCGCAGCGCCACCACCAGCTTCGTGATCGCTGCCCGAGTCGTCGCCAAACGAACTGCGTGAAACTTGCCGCCCGGATAAACCACGAACGCATAGCTCGCATCACGCCCTGCATAGAAGTCCAGGTAAACCTCGCTTTCGTGCAGCACCTTGCCAAGGTCGGCGGACGTCGCCACGTCCGGAGAAACGAGTTGCCGGTAGAGCGGAAATTCCGACGCGATCTGCTTGCGCAGACTGGCCAGCTTGGTGTCGGTTAGCGAACTCGTCAAGAGCGCGGCGTGCGACGTGTTCCGCTCGTTCCGCAGCGCCTGTTCCTGTTCGACAAGCGTGCGCAGTCGCGGCGTCGAGGCCGCGAGGCGCGCGGCGCCGTCGGTCATCGCGCCTTGCGTGGCGTTCATGTGGAAAAGCTCTGCGATCTGGAACGCGAGGACTTGCCCCTGATCTCCCAGGCTCATCGCGCGGCTCATCGATAACTCAAGCGCGCCGTCCTGATCGTACGCACCGTACGTGCTGGAATCGTTCCATCGGTCCTGCGTACCAATCAGCGGCGTGACATAGCGGACGATTTCCGCATAGCCGACCTGGCCAGCGGGATCTTCCAGTCGGTACAGCATTTGCAGCGCGGCCCTGTATTTGTAATATGGGCGTTCTGGGTTGGGCGGGTGCCAGCTTAATTGATACGGCCAGAGAGCCCCAGGATGCGGCGGAAGTGGTCCGTCCCCAATGGATGCCGCGATGCGTGTTTCGGCGTCCCGCCATTGTCCGCGCGCGGCGTGGATCAGCGACTCACTTTCGTCCTGGTTGGTCGATTTTGCGACGAACGGATTGATGCTCGCCGCGGATTCGAGTGCAGTTGCGTCCGCCTGGTAGTCGCCAATGCGCCCCAGCGCGAGCGCGATCGTCAGACGATGTCGTAGCGCCGCCGCGTACGTCGTCGAGTACGGCAAGACGTTCGCTTTTTGAAAGCCGCCGATGGCGACGTTGATCGCCGTGAGCGCACCGTCGTAGTCGTCGTTCGACGACAGCGCGAACGCACGCCCCATATCGACCTGCGCACTCTGCACGGGACTCGGCTTCATATCTGGCCGATTGTCGGCGTCCCAGCGCATCTCGTTAGCGTAGCTCAACGCCTCGGCGCGGTGATTGTTCTGCACCATTGCGTAGACTAGCCACGGGGACTCCTGGAGGAGCACGTTCGCCGCTGCCCGGTGGCGCCGATCGCTGAGCGTCGGCTCGTTGAGGTCGTGCCACGCAAGGTCCGCCTGCTCGCGGCGCTTCAACAGCGCCTGGTCATATCGGGCCTGACTGCCGTCGAGTGCCGCTTCCGCTGAGAAGTACGCGTACGAAGGCACGTATGACAGTGTCTCGAGCTCAGCCGGTGTCGTCTCCCGCGCGAGCGCCCGAGCGTTTTCGAGCAGGTGCTGGCTCCGATTGTAATTGTCGCCTACATACGAGTTCGCGAGCGAAGCAGCTTCGAGTGAACGCCGACCAGCCGGAATGCGTGGGTCGTCGACGATTTCCTCACGGATGCGCATCGAATCGACGACCAAACCCGCCTTGAAATAGTCGGACGCGAGCGAATCGAGCAACGCGTAGCGCGCTTCGCCGTCTAGAGTATTGCCCAGTTGACGACGCACCGCCTGCTCGCGCTCCTGCACAGTGGGTTTTACAAGGGATACGACGGGCGTTGGCGAAGAGCGGGATCCGTTGTGTGAAGACGTTGGGACTGTCTCGCATGACATGCCGGACATCGCCGCGAGGACGAGCATAGCCAAATTGAGCAGACAACGGCCGCGCATCTGCATGATGCCTGGTTCCCTGCATTGGATTAGCGTTCGCGACAAGAGATGATCGTCGCCCTTTTTCTTCTATTCTTCCTATTGAAGCAGGGCCGGGGCTAGACTTCAAGACGCCATGCGCAGCCCGTATCCGGTAACGCGCGCGGGTCTGTGTGTTTGGCAGTTCGTCTTTGGGTGGAAGGCTTGGCACTGCGTGCTATTGAAGTGCCAAGCCTTGCGTGCCGAACACGACGCCAGTTTCTGTAGCGTGCGGTAGGTTTCACTGCACCCGGCTTGGTATGGGAGTACACCCAACAGTGTCTTGTTTGTTCACGAGACCGATTCGAAGTTGTTAGGAATCAGCTTTTCGAGCTAATAGATCACAGGTACTTAACATAAAATGTGAAGCGCCGCTGGAAAGACGACCTTCCGAAGCAGGCGGGTTAGCACGATTGACTCCATATCAGTCCATCGCCCGTTGCAGCCACGACTTCAATCCGGCCAATGTGCGGAATTCGTCCACAGTGCGGGCACGGCCATCCGGAAACAGCGGCGATGCCATACGGCTCAACGCTGTTCCGGGACCGAGTTCCAGAGCCGCCACCGCGCCAGCCGACCGGCAGCTCCCGAGGCAAGAAGCCCAATCAATGGTAGTGGAGATCTGACGGGCCAGCTTATCGATCCCGGTTTCCATGTCGTAGATCGTGTTGCCGTCGATCCCGCTCAGCAGTCGGCGGTCGGCGCCCCGCAACTGTGGAGACGCTGCGCGCAGGACGGCACCAAACTGCTTTGTCGCCTCGCGCAGGAGAGGCGTGTGCGATGGCACTGCGACCGGGAGCGTCACGATGTGCTTCGCCCCGCGCGTCGCGGCCTCCTGGCATGCGGCGTCGAGCCCGGCGCGAACGCCTCCGACGACGAAGCTGTCCACGTCGTTGACGATCGCGATGGAGAGTTCATGTCGCGCCAGGATCGGCTCCAGGTTCGAACGGCGCAGGCCGACGATGGCGGCGAGACCGCCGTCGCTTGGCGCGGCCGCATCCATGGCTGCCGCGCGGCGTTGCGCGAGGCGCAGAATGCCCGGCCCATCGACGGCGCCGGCACATCCCCAGGCCGCGAGTTCGCCAATGCTGTAGCCGGCGATCACCGTGCGTGCGGGCCACGCCGTGCCAAGCGCTGCCTGTAACGCCAGGGCTTGGGTGCAGCACAGGATCTGGCCGGAGCGGTTCGAAAACAGCTCTGCCGGAGCGGCTTCCCGCACGTACCGGCGAGGATCCTGGTCCAGCACCTCGGCCGCCGCGGAGAAGATGGGTTCGGCATCTTGGCAGTTCGCGACGAGGTCGAACATGGCGGGATGCTGGCCACCCTGCCCGGAGCAGAGTATCGCTATCAGGTTAGGCATGATCGGCCCCACGTCGTGCGGACAGCGTCCGAAAGTAGTCGCTCAGCATGCGCGGCACGATCAGTCCGAAGCTCATCGCCACGATGGTCAGGAACGCAGTGGCGCCGTTCGCGGCCACGCTTGAGACCAGATCCACCGGTGCCAGACCGCCGCTCGCGACCAGTTCGACCCGGGCGTTCGCTACGCGGAACAGAAAGAAGCCCGGCATCATGGAAACGACGGCGCAAAACGCGACGGCTGCAAAAGGCAGTCGCAAGCGATCGGCGACCGCCGTGGCCATCATGCCGACAAGCGTGCAGGCGACCAGCGCTCCGACCGCGACATCCATGCCCGCGAGCGAGATCAGTGCCCAGTGCGCGGCATGAGCGAGCATGCCCACCACGATTGGCAATGGCAGCAGGCGCCAGGGCATCGAAAAGGCCGTGCCATAGGCCACGACCGCGCACCCCGCCGCGATCACGTCCGCACCCAGCGGCACGTGCGCGGAAATCGCGGCGGCGGGAAGGGTTGAGCCACCGACGGCAAGCGCCATCAGCAATCCTGCACAAATCATCAGCACGATCAAACCTGCATACGTGGGACGCTCGATGCCGAGCGCGACGCGTGTGTGTGTAAGGTCGAACGCGCCGTTCAGGATGTGCGGCCCCGGGACGAGCACCATGCAGGGACAAAGCGCGATGAACAATTGCGTATCCGGCAAGTGCAAACGCGTGGCAATCGCGCCGATGGCTCCTGCGACGGCCGCGGCGCAAAGTGGCTGGATGAACGGATTGCCGCCGAGCGTCGCTAGCCAGCGGCGCGGGAGCCCGCCCATCCCGGCGCTGAACGCGATCAGCAGCAGGCTTGTCACGTCGAGCACACCGTAGATCACGCCCATCGACGCGGCCCCGATGGCCGCGAACAGAGCGAAGCGTAGCGTGGAGACCGGGCCCATACGCTCGACGGCTGCGAGCGCCGAACGTGCGGCGCTGCCGTTCAGTGAGCCCTCGCAGACCTGGTCGACAATTTTCATGGTTGCCAGTGCTTTGGCCATGTTGACGCTGAGCGGCGCTGCCGGCGTAATGGCAGAGTAGGGCGTTCCGTCGACGCGGAGCTCAAGCTCGCACCAGCGCGGGTGGAGCGTGAGTGACACGCCCTGAGCACGGCCGAGTCTTTCCGCGGCGATAAGTGTCCGCTCGGTGGTCTGCCCGTTGACGAAGAGGAGCGTCGCGGCCTGCGCGACGGTGTCCACTGCGTCTGGGAGCGACAACTGCATGGGTCCAGGCGCCATCGGCATGTCTGCGTCTATCATGGCGTCACAACGCGTCATGAGATGTTGCATGCTTCTCACTCCGTGATCTGGGTCATGCGGTTTTCCGCTGGTGCAAGCCCCCGTTTGCCTGGCTGTCAATCGGCCGGGACTTGCCCTTTTCCAGACTCCAGCGCATCGACGAACAGCGTCATGGCCAGCAAGTCTGCACAGCCCCCAGGGCTCAGGCGCCGGGCAACGAACGCTGCATGGACTGCAGCGGCGCGCGCCTGCCAGTCGGAGGCGCCGACCCCGCCCTGCGCCAGGAACGAGGCGGCGGCCTCGGAGGCATAGCGCATCCCATCGGTGCCGCCGCGGTGCAGAAGGTTGGTGTCGCAGACCGCCGCAATCAGCGCGAAGCAGGTTTGCACAGGCGGTGCATCGGATTCGTTGGGCTGCAATGAGCGGCCCCGGCGCAGGGCCGGCCAGCCCACTTCATAGACGCTGCGAAATCCACCGGCTGCTTCGCCCCGGGCGCCGCCGGCGCCGTAGCGCCGTAGCGCCCCAGTGCCGTGGCTGAAGAGCGGGATCGGACCTCGCCAGATCTCCGCAGCCCAGTGTCGCATGACGACGTCGCCGAGACACATTGGCGCGACCACTGCGCTTTCGCTCAACAGGTCGGCGACGACGCCTGCCGCAGCGCACAGCAAGCCCATGCCGAAGATGGCGCCGCGATGCGTGTTGATGCCGCCCGTGACGGCCAGCATCGCGGCCTCTGCCCGCAGCCCGATAGTCCTGAGATGGCCCATCGCGGCGCCGTCCCGACCGGCTGTCGCAAACTCCCCGAAAAACGGGCGCAGCGACTCGGCGCTGGCCTGCATCATCGGCGCATCCATGTCCGTATGACTGCCGCTATCGACGTGACTGACGAGACCGGGCTTGGGCCAGGTCGCCAGTTCATGCAGAAGCGCGAGCACCGCCTCGTTGGCGATCAGTTCCGCGATGAGGTGGCGTTCCCGCCCTTGCGCGGGTCGGGCAGACCGGATTGCGAATTGGGATACCGTGCTCATGTCCGCCCCCTGGCGCCCGGCAGGGACGCGATGTCGAGGAGTCGAACGCCGCCCATCGTTTTTGCCAACACCGTGGCCCGGTCCTCTGCCCAATGGCCGGACCGGTTCGCTGGCCGGTATGCGTTCCACAGTTCCCGCCAGTTCACGGCGCTGCCGTCGGGAAAGATGACTTCGCCATCAATGCGGATCGGCGCATCGCGCTGGACCTGGCCGATGCCGAAGACAAGGGAGAGGATGTCGAAATTCTCTGGAATCGGCCAGAGGACATCGAGATCCGATTGCGGCGACAAATAGGCGAGGCCGGTCAAGTACTCCCATAGGAGACTTCCGAAGGCCGAAGGCTCGACGCCGGTGCGCGCACCAAGGGCGAGAAGCGAGGCAGTCGTCGATTGCCGGCCTGCATCCGCAACCTTTGCGGCCGCGCCCAATAGCGGGGGTGGTGAGCGTTGCAGGATGCCGCCGGGCGGAAGAACGAGGGCGACCCGGCACTTGCCGGCGGCCGGCGGCAGCGCGACACCGACCGGCACCAGACCCGAGTCCTCCTCCTGCGCGCGGCGTCGGACGATCACTGGCCATTCCCGCTCCGCCCAGTGCTCCAGCAACGGCAGGTCGGCCAATGCAGGGCGCTGGGCCAGGGCCGATGCCCAAACATCCGGCGCCACATGCAAAAGTTCATGCCGTCTCCACGGAGGGCTCGGCATCTGTGTGCCGTCACGCATGGCCGGCCTCCGCCGCCACCTGCTGGGCGATGTCCCGGGCGAGGAGCCGTCCCTTGCGTTCGAGACCGATCTGATCGCGCCGGTCGGAGACGGGTGCGGCCTGACCCAGGAGTGTCGCAAGACGCTGTGCGAATGGTCGGCCGACCGCCCAGGTCTCTGTCACCGCGCCAGTTGCGAAAAGCGGTTCCACGCCTGGCGCGAAGATGGGGGTCGACTTCGCCAGCTCCTTGAGTTGCTCGAGCGGCAGCTTCGTGACTCGAGAGATGGAGGGAAGATCCATCACGCTAGGCTCCGCGCCCGGCAGCGTCACCAGAGACTGGCTAGACAGCGCAGTGGCGATGAATGCGCCAGCCGCCGCGTGGCCGTAAAGAACGCTTACCGTGCGATGGTCATTGGCCGCCGCGAGCTCCAGACTCTTGGCGAGATGGGCGAGATATTCGTTGAGCCCTAGTAGCTCGTCCCGACGCGCCATGTTCTGACTCGAAGTATCGACGAGGACAACGATTGGCGCGCGGCTCCCAGCCTCCACCGCGGCGAGGACATGACCGGCCAGCAGGATCGCACCGTCGACACCGAGCGGCGAACCGTCCACGATACCGACGACCGTCACGTCCCCCTGATTCTCGACGTTGGCGGTGCCATGCAGCGTCCCAGAGGGTCCACGTTCCACTGCATGACCGGATGGGAACAGCGAGTTCAAAACTTCATCGAGCGTCATGATCAGCTCCCTTGATTCGTTGAATGGTCAAGAACGCGTCGTCTGTGATGTCGGAGATGCGCTCTGGCCCCGGCACTCCCGCCTTGCGCCAGATCTCAGGCGCGTCGCGGCAATCGCCGAAGCGCCGCAGGCGCTCCGTCAGGCGCTGTTGCTCGGCCTTCAGTGTCGCCAGCGCGAAGGGCGGGGCATGCTTGATGAGGGCAATCGCCGCCTCGCGGTAATCCTCGATGCCTCCCTTCACATAGCGGTCCGTACTGCCGCTGAGGTAACGCGTGCGGGCGCCGCAAACTCGCCAGACGAGAGCGCGATCCTTCGCATCGAATTCCTCGACGCCCTTGTTGGTTTCGATCACCTCCGGACCGCTAACGCTTACCCGCCCGTGCTGGGAAACGATGATGCGGCTGCAGCAGGCGGTGATGATGCCGCCGCCACCGAAGGCGCCCGCCCGGCCGCCGACGAGAGCAAGTACCGGGATGCCGGCGCTGCGCACCTGGACGATAGCGTGGATGATCTCCGAGATGGCGAGTTCACCTGCATTCGCTTCCTGAAGCCGGACGCCGCCTGTATCGAGCAGCAGCAACACCGCGCGGGGGCCGTCCCGTCCAGCGCCATCACGCGCCGCCCGCAGGAGACCGAGGAGCTTTGCGCCATGCACCTCGCCGAACGCGCCTCCCATGAAGCGCCCCTCCTGCGCCGCCACGAAAACCTCTTGTCCAGCAAGGCGACCTCGGCCCACTACGACGCCATCATCGAAGGCGCCTGTGAGATCGAACTGGGCGAGGTGCGGGCTCATGGTGCGTCGTTCAGGCCCGAAGAACTCGTTGAAGCTCGTCGCATCGAGCAGCCCGGCGATGCGCTCGCGCGCCGAGGCTTCGTACCACAGCGCTTCATAGACTTGTGACAGCTTGCTCATGATTCGATCTCCATCAACCGGACGCTCTGCATCAGCCGCAGGCTGACCGTATCGGGGTGCGCTCCTCCGTCGTTGATCCAGAACCGCAGACCGCCCGGCGCGCCGCGCCTGAAGAATTCCTCGATCACCGCCTCCCAGATCGCGCGGAAGCCGTTCACCGCCGTCGCGACGTTGACCTCGCATTCGTGGTCCGGCAGCACGCGCTCGACCAGAACCTCGAGATTGCCTGAGGCGTTCACGCCGGTGATGGCGTGATGGCGATGGCCCCCCGCTTTTCTGTCTACCTTGCCCTGCATTTGAAAATGTTCCATGTTTTGCATTCCTACCAATTTCTGAACTTGGAAGGCGGCTGATAGAGGCCACCGGACCAGGTCACCAGATCTGCGATCGAATGGGCCGCCAGCAGCTGGCGGTTCGCGTCCAGCGGATCGATACCGAAATCTTCGGGACGGCGGATCACGCCGCGTTGCCGCAGCGCCTCGACGGCCCTGTGATCCCGCTTGCGACCCACGTCGGTGAAGCCCGCCACGCCGCGAATGGCCTGTTCGCGCTCGGCCGGACTGCGGCATAGCAGGAGGTTGGCGATCCCTTCTTCAGTCACGATGTGAGTGACGTCGTCGCCATAAATCATGACGGGCGCAAGATCGAAGTTCAGTTCCTCTGCCATCTTCACGCTGTCGAGCGTCTCGACGAAGTTCGGCTTCATCTTCTCGCCGAAGGTCTCAAGAATCTGCACCACCAGCTTGCGGCCGCGGGTCAGCGTACTGTCGCCGCCCGACGCCTCGCGGCCGGCCTTAAGCCAGGGGACCGAGAGGTGCCGGCGCCCGTGGACGTCCGAACCCATGTTCGGGGCACCGCCGAAACCCGCGATGCGGCCAGGCGTGACGGTCGAGCTGTTGCCGGCAAGATCGATCTGCAGGCTCGAGCCGATGAACATGTCGCAAGCGTAGAGGCCGGCGACCTGACAGATCATGCGGTTTGAGCGCAGCGTTCCGTCATGGCCGGTGAAAAACACGTCGCTGCGCGCCGACATGTAACCGTCCATGCCCAACTCGCTGCCGAAAGAGTGGACCTGCTCGACCCAGCCGCTTTCGATGGCCGGAATCAGTGTGGGATGGGGGTTTAATGCCCAGTGGGTGGCAATCTTTCCCTTGAGGCCAAGCCGCTCGCCGTAGGTCGGCAGCAGGAGTTCAATTGCTGCAGTGGGAAAGCCGATGCCGTGATTGAGGCGCTTCACACCATATTCGATGTAGATGCCTTTGATCGCCATCATGCCCATCAGGATCTGGCTCTCGGTGATGTTCGCCGGATCGCGGGTGAACAGCGGCTCGACGTAGAAGGGCTTCTCCGACCTGACGACGAAGTCGACCAAGTCGCAGGGTATGTCGACGCGGGGAAGTTTGTCGACCACCTCATTCACCTGGGCGATGACGATGCCCGACTTGAAGGCGGTCGCCTCCACGATGGTGGGCGTGTCCTCGGTGTTCGGACCGGTATAGAGATTGCCGTCGCGGTCGGCCTGCACGGCGGCGATCAGCGCGACGTGGGGCGTCAAGTCCATGAAGTAGCGGGCGAACAGCTCTATGTAGGTGTGGATGGCGCCAAGCTCGATCTTGCCGGCGGCAAGTGCACGTGAGATCCCGGCGCCTTGCGGGCCTGAATAGGAAAAGTCAAGCTTGCGCGCGATGCCGCGTTCGAATAGATCGAGATGGGCCTGGAGAACTACGCCCGATTGCACGATATGGAGATCGTGGATTCGCGACGGATCGACGTCCGCCAGAACCTCGGCGAGAAAGTCCGCCTGCTTCTGATTGTCGCCCTCGAGACAGACCCGGTCGCCGGGACGGATAACTACCTCAAGCAACGCCTTCACATTCGTCGGCGGGACCATCTTGCCGCTGGCGAAGCGGGACGCCGCCGTGAGACGGTCATGTCGCGCGCTACGCTCCTTCTGCCAGTCTCTTGCGTCGCAGTGACGGTCTGGCTTCGCCACTGCCTGATTCGATGTTCCGTCCAAGGTAAGCGCTCCTTTGCTGAGTTGATCGACTGATGGCCAGCATGGCCGTGAGAATCTGCGTCTCGTTGATCGCCGTCGGGTCGCGTGTAAAGAGCGGCACGAAGCAGAACGGTTTGCCGGTATTGACGAAAAGTGCATCTAATCGCTTGGAATATCGACACGGGAGACCCAGTCGACGATCTCTTCGGCCTGCCTCTGTTTGTCGCCCTCCAGACAGACGCGATCACCCGGCTGGATCACTACGCCAAGAATTCGGCCAGCCGGTTTGAATCAATCTCCTTGCGTGATGTAAATGTCGAACCGGCCGTCATGCGACGCCGACGCTCTTCGCTCTGAATGTCCCATTGCTTCATTGCGGCTGCCCTCGTTGGTCTGTCGAAACCGGGCCGCTCGCCTCATGGCTGCGGGCCCGCGCCTTGCCGACGTGCAGATCGTTGTCGCCAGTTCCGGGCAGTCATGTGAACGCACCATGCGCACGCTCCTTTCGAAACGGCCTCACGTCGGATTGCCCTTGGACACATTACTGCTGGGAGCGCTTTGCTGCGTCTTCGATAACCGCCGCCACTTCCTTCGGACGTGATTCGTAGACCGAGTGGCTCGCACCGGCCAGCACCGTGGTGCGGCTTTGGGCACGCTGATAGTAGAAGCGTTCGAGATCCGGATTGATGATCTTGTCTTCAGCGGCCACGACGCCCCAGCTCGGCTTGGTGGCCCATGCGGCGACCGTCATCGGCTGCGAGAAGACCTTCGCGGCCGTCATGATCTGCGACTGCGCTTCGAATTGGGCTTGCCTAAGCGGCAAATCAGCAGCGAAGTCTTTCGGGAAGTCGGTCGGAGTCAGGTACGTATAGGCGTCGTCGGTCTTCCTGATCGCGCCCGGCTGCTTCGAGGTGTAGCTGGGGTATTGCTTGCCCAGATCTGACTCGTCTTCGCCGACAGCCGGCGCATGCGCGGCCACGTACACCAGGCCAGCCACCTTCGGATCGACACCGGCTTCGGTGATGATCGAACCGCCGTAGCTGTGCGCCACGAGAATGGTCGGACCGTCCTGCAGGTCGATCACGCGTTTGGTGGCGGCGACATCATTGTCCAGTGAGGTCAGCGGTTCCTGCACCATGGTGACGTGGTAGCCGTGCCTGCTGAGAATGTCGTAGACCGGTTTCCAGCCCGAACCGTCCACCCACGCACCATGGACCAGAACAATATTCCTGATCGGGGTGGTGGCGGCCTGGGCCTCCTGCGCCATGGCAGCTGTCGAGGCAAACAGGCAAGCGGACAAGGAAAGAATCGATGCGGCGATAGGCAAGATCTTCAAGGCGAAACTCCATCAATAAGAGAGGGGAACCTAGCTACCAAAGAACACATTGCAGAAGCTGACCGGTCCGACGCAACTGGAGCGCATCGCCGTATGGGATGCCGATCCTGCCCCGATTCAGTGCTACCACTCAGTGCGACACTGCCGGCGGACTGTTTGGTCAAGTGCTGATCGTCCAACACAGCACCTATAAACTATGAATATGGAATCCTAAATGTAGAAACCGGAAAGGTTGAATCAGCCGAGACGGAACTTACGCAACCAGATACTTGTCGAGTGCCTGAAGCAGCGGACCCGGTACCTCTTCCGGAATCAGGTGGCCGCTCGGAAGGGCATAGCCAGTCACGTTTTCGACCTCTTCTCGCCAGAGGTCAAGCACATTGAACGTTTTACCGACCGTACCCTTCCCGCCCCATAGTGCAAGGAGCGGTGGTGTTGCCTTGTGCTTACTGCTTTGAATGTCCTCACGGTCTACCGTAACCGTTGCGCGATAATCCTCGCAAACAGCGTGGATACACGCAGGATCGTTATAGCAGCGGAAATATTCTGCGAATGCTTCAGGGGTCACTGCACCGGGAGTCTTGCTTTGCACGTCGAGATGTGCGCGCAAATACTGTTCCGGAGCCGCCCCTATCATCACTTCCGGTAGCGGCGCATCCTGGATATGAAAGAACCACCAGAAGTAAAGTGTTGCAAATTCCTCATCAGTATGAGCATACATCCTGTCGGCAGGAGCAATGTCGAGCGTGACGGCACGCTCGATAGCGGTGGGATAGTGCAGCATCATCGCATGCAACACGCGTGCGCCGCGATCATGACCTACGGCCTGAAAGCGCTGAAAACCCAGTGCTGTCATCACTTCGATCTGGTCCAAGCCCATCACGCGCTTGGCGTAGTTGATGTGGTTTTCACCGCCATCAGGCTTGCTGGAGTCGCCGTAGCCGCGCAAATCGGTCATGACGACCGTGAATTTATTAGCCAGTTGCCCAGCGACCTTATGCCACTCGACGTGGGTTGCCGGGTGACCATGTAACAATAGCAGCGGTGGTCCTTCACCGCCAACGAGCGTATTGATAACTGCGCCGCTCGTCTTGATAAATTGCTGCTTGAACCCCGGGAAAAAAGTGGCGTTGGCCTGCTGCGCGGCTGCGCTCAGTTGGCCGGTCTCTGCGCTCAGGTTGGCTGCGGTCGCGCTTGCTGCCGTCTCGACAAAGCTGAGCCCCAGCGCTGCCGCAACTGCAAAGCCACCGGCAATCAGGTGGCGACGGCGCAGACTTTCGACATCGGATTCAGTCATGATTTAAGCCTCAAAGTAGGGGAATTCGAACTATATGTTTCGCAATTTTTTCAAGTTTGATACATATTCCACAGGACGGCTGCCGGACATGAGTCGATTCAGTCCATCGACACACAACCGTTCTAAATCAATAAATTAGTTATACATATTAAGTATTATATAAATTGGAAACCAACAGCGAATGCGCGTGCTTCCGAATTGAAGCGACCTTATGGCGTCGTCGACCCCCAGTGGGGATCGTTACAAACCCTTTAGGCGCAAGCTTGAGCCGATTCCCGGGAGCGGGTGCCAAAGCGCATCAATTTTAACGACGCGAGAAAAATTTCCACACTTTCCACGGCGCCTTAACTTCGCGTCAGGAAGGACGCTAGGGGTTGTTTGTATTCCGATCACCGCCGATCCATCTTTCGAGGTCGCGGTGGGCTGACGAAGCGCGTTCGGCATAGATGCTTGCGGAATCATTGTGGTCCACTGCGAACTCGAGGATCAGACCGTTTGGATCTTTGATATAAAGCGAATGACAAAATCCGTGCTCCATCAAAAAAGGCTTCAGGCCGGCCGCTAGCAGACGGTTCTTGATTTCTTTCTGAGTCGACGGCTCGACTAACAGCGAAATATGCACGAAGAGTGACTGCTCCTTCGCTTTCCATGCTCGCTGCTTTTCTGGATTTGAGAAGTTGAAGAATGCTAGAAAGCTACCATCTCCCAAAGCGTAAGATGCGTGACCCAGGTCGACGTCTTCACCGTCAATGTGCTCTTGCTCTATCCACATCGCTTTCAGCGGAAGGCCGAGAACATCCTCGTAGAACTTGCGGTTTTCCTCATGATCGTCCGTGGTATACGCATGATGATGCAAACGAAGTGGAAGTGTCCTGAGTTGAGACATGGTAGGGAGGTCTCTCTGTATGCCCGTGAAATCGAGCAGTGGTCGAATCGTCCGCGCGATTGACGTCTTGCGAAAAGCGCAGGCGAGGGAAATCAGATCTGTGCGCGTCCGCCATCGACAAACAACTCGATGCCGGTGATGTAGCTGGCGTCGTCCGCCGCGAGGAATGACACCGCTTTGGCAATCTCGTCCGCCTCGCCTACCCGGCCAAGCGGAGTTGTTTCGGCGACCTCCTTACTGTAAGCCTCAATCTGCTCGTCGCTCATCTTGAGTTCCGTTTTGTAGGCCGGCGTGACGATGACGCCCGGCGACACGACGTTGACGCGGATATCGCGCCCTTTGAGATCGGCCGCCCAACTACGGGCGAATGACCTAAGGGCAGCCTTTGTCGCCGCGTAGACGCCGAACGCGGCGATGCCCTGTATCGATGCGATGGATCCTGTTATCACAATGGCGCTTCCAGCCGGCATCATCGGCAGCGCGCCCTGTACCATCAGCAACGTCCCTTTCATGTTAATGCCGACGTATTTGTCAAATTGCGCTTCCGTTATGGCGCCAAGAGGTGCGAACTCCCCGCCGCCAGCATTCGCGAAGAGGATGTCGATCTGTTTGTGGGTCGACGACACGCGTGCAATGATTTTTTCGATGTCCGCTGCTGACGAATTGTCCCCGCGAATCGCCTTTGCGCCGTGCCCAATCTCGTCCACTGCGGCGTCCAGCGCTTCCTGACGTCGCCCGGTAATGAAAACCGTTGCGCCTTCATGCGCGAGGCGCCTGGCGGTCGCAAGGCCAATACCGGTGCTGCCTCCTGTCACCAGGGCAACCTTCCCGGCGTGTTTCGTGGAGTGAATGTTGAAGTAAGGAGAAGGGGTCATCTTCAGGTGCCTCGTCAAAATCGTTGATCACAGGTTGCAGATTAGTGAATACAGGAAGGTCTTAAAAGGCGCTTCGATGGATTCTTTATTCACGGATGTGCATAATGAAGTGCAGTGAGGCGGATAGCGGGCAATCAGTCCGGTCGGGACGAGCTTGGCGGCGGTCGTGGCGAATCATTTTCGAGGTGAGCGATGGATCATTTGCAGGCCATCCGGATCTTTGCGCGGGTCGTTGAAACGGGCGGATTCGGACGAGCGGCGCTTTCGCTGGATATGCCAAATGCGACCGTAAGCAAGTGGATAAAGTCGCTCGAAGCGCACCTTGGCGTGCAGCTACTGGAACGAAACACCAGAAGTGTCAGCGTAACGACCGATGGCGCGGCTTACTACGAGCGCACCCGACACCTGCTCATGGAGCTTGATGACATAGAGTCGACGCTGGGTCGCTCCCAGTGCAGCCCGCGAGGCACCCTCAGAATCGACGCGAGTGGGTCGACTGCAAGCGGTATCATCATTCCGAATTTGCCCGGCTTTTGTGGGCGCTTTCCCGACATTCAGGTACGGCTCGGGGTCACCGACCGCACGGTTGACCTCATTGCTGAAAACATCGACTGTGGGATTCGAAGCTCGGCCGACGATCCCGCTCTGGTAGCGCGTCAAATCGGCGCTTTCGCGTGGACGACATGCGCGAGTCCCGACTATTTGGCCAAATACGGCGTCCCGGAACATCCGCGACAGATCCTTGAGAAGAACCTGCCAGTCGTCGGATACTTTTCTGCAAGCACAGGCCTCGTGCAGCCGCTGCAGTTCCGTCGATCCGATGAAAAAATCACGTTGGAACGTCTGCGCAATGACGTGCTCGTCAGTGAAAGTAATGCTCATATTGCAACCGCGCTGAGCAGTCTGGGCATCGTTCATACATTGGATTTCATGGTGCGGCCGTTCATCGAAAGAAGGCAGCTCGTGCCAATTCTCGTGGACTGGCGTCCCGATCCGCAAGCTGTCTATATAGCGTATCCACCCAGCCGAAGGTATAGCACCAAGGTCAGGGTATTCGTCGAATGGGTGACGACAATCGTTAGCGCTATCTAGCGCGCGAGACTGCGGAACGCGAATAAGTCCTGCTTCGCATTTGTCGCGAAAAATTAGACCTGCTCACTCGCGATGTTCGCTGACGACGCATTCGAAATTTCCCGCTGCTGCCTGCTCGTTTGTGCCGGGCAACGCATGCAATGGAATGGTCACCGTGCGGATCAGGCTCATGTCGAGCTTGCCCGTCCTGATGAGCGCGAGCCGGCGCCGGTAAGCGACGCGCGGATAGACAAAGTCGGCCTTCGTGAAGAGACCTTTCTTCCTTGATGCGGAGGTGAGTGGCTTGGGAACGTACGCACTGATGTTTCCCAGATCGCATGCCCGTATCTCCGGGCCACTGTAATAGCCGCGATCGGCCACCACCTTCGGCCTGGCTTTGCCCATCGCGTTTTTCGCGGAGATTGCCATTCTGCTGAGTTGCCCGTGATCGTTTCCGACGTTAGTCACCTCGTGTGCGACGATCAGATGATGCTTTATGTCCACTGCGGTTTGAACGTTATAGCCCACTATGCCGGAGCCTCGTCCGCTTGTTGCCATGGACCGTGCGTCGGGATCCGTCATGGACAGCTGTTTGTCCGGTTGCTACTTCAACTGCTTTCTGACCTGGTCGAGCTCGCGCATCTGCTGGCGCAAGCTGGCAATCTTCTCGGTAACCGTCCGACCGCGACCGTTCTTGACAGCGTGTTGAGTCAGGCGGCAGCGTGGTGAAGCTGATCGGCGACGACCCATGGCAACAGTTCGTCG
>NZ_JBNDMK010000018.1:0-164787 GCF_050436545.1 Paraburkholderia sp. GAS41 | reverse complement strand
ACGGTGGGACTGGCGCAATATTTTGCGTTCTACAACGCCGAACGGCCGCACCAGTCGCTGGGATACGCAACGCCGGATCAGGTCTATCGCTCGGGCATCGGTGGCGGCGCGCTGATCGTCGATAAATATGGCCATGCGGATGACGGGCCAGAGAACGAATGCAGCACGGGGCAGCGCCGGGCAGCTGCGCAGTTGGACGCGATCACAGCTTAAATCGACCAGAAAAGTGTCTTGACTGATGGGTCCACTTTAGGTCCATGCATTTCATTGGCATGCTTTCATTCTCTTTAAGCATTCCGATTGGCTACGATTTCGCGGTAACGTGTTACTCGCTGGTTATCGCGGTACTTGTCTCATGGTTTGCACTGCATATCGTCACGCGCAAGCGTCTGAAGTGGCCGCACCTGTTCGCGGCCGGGGTCCTGATGGGTTTGGGTATCGCCAGCATGCATTACATGGGGATGGCCGCAATGCTGATGAGCCCCGCGATTCACTACGACCGGAGCATCGTTGCCGCGTCGATTGTGATTGCAATCGCAGCGTCCACCGCGGCGCTATGGGTCGCGCGCACGCTCCGTGGAGCGAATCAGAACCACGTGATGCCCAAACGCATTGGCGCCGCCTGTGTCATGGGTATTGGGATCGCAGGCATGCACTACACGGCTATGGCCGCGGCCAACTTCCCGATTGGATCGATTTGCGGCGCGGCGAATGGCGTCAAGCCACAATGGCTTGCTGCCGCCGTCGTTCCGCTTGCGTTTGCGATTCTCATCGTGACCTTGCTTCTCTCGCGGCTCGACGCCAGAGTCTCGTTTCTCGCCAATTCGGTCGCCCGGCTCAATGATCAAATCGATCATATGCGAGGTCCGACGCACTGAGTGGAAACGGTTAGTCAACCAAATCATCTGAATCGTTGGCAATCCGTAATTTTTCTTTCCACGAGTGACGAGGCACTCACCGTCCTTGCTTGGCCGCGAAAAATCGGATTAAAATGTTTCGGTCTGCGTGACTGGCGAGCAATAGATGGGTCACTATCGGGAAGCGTAGACGGTGTAACGCCGTTCGCCTGGGCATCTTGATTAATCTCTTTGAGACTGCCCATGACCATCGCCAAAGGTTCTTCTCAACCCACGTTGTTCGCACCTGATCAATCACGCTTCCGCTCGTTGCCGCTTCGCCCCCTTCACTGCTTGAGCATTTCCGGTTTCAGACTGAACACCTCGGGAGAAAGCGCATGAGCACACTTCTCGACGGTAAAGCCGTAGGGGCGGCGCATGAGCGGCAACTGTCCCAACGCGTTGCAACACTCAAGACGAGAAATGGCGGCCAGATACCCATACTGGCTACGATTTTGGTCGGCGACGATCCTGCCTCGGCGACCTATGTCCAGATGAAGGGCAACGCATGCCGGCGAGTCGGCATGGATTCGGTCGTGATCAAGTTGCCTGCGAGCGCAACGACCGGTGACGTGCTGCACGAAATCGACAGACTCAATGTCGACCGGACAGTGCACGGCATCTTGCTCCAGCACCCGGTTCCCGCACATGTGGACGAACGCCAGTGCTTCGACAGAATTTCGCTCGGCAAGGATGTTGACGGAGTCACCAGTCATGGTTTCGGCCTGATGGCTCTCGGTGAACCGGCCTTCGCGCCCGCAACCCCCGCTGGGATCATGCGTTTGCTGGTCCACTACGAAATCGATGTATCAGGCATGCGCGCCGTAGTGGTGGGGCGCAGTCCGATCCTTGGAAAGCCTATGGCCCTCATGCTGTCGAACGCGAACGCGACGGTCACGCTCTGCCACTCAAAAACGCTCAATCTCGAGATGGAAATTCGACGTGCGCAAATCGTTGTTGCTGCGGTAGGCAAGCCGAAGTTCATTCGTCATGACGGGATCAGAGATGGGGCAATCGTCGTCGACGCCGGCTATCATCCCGGCCGTGTCGGCGATGTTGATCCCGAGGGCCTGATGGGCCGCTGTGCGGCGATGACGCCCGTTCCTGGCGGGGTGGGACCGATGACTATCTCGACGCTAATTTCGCAAACGGTCAGTGCCGCGGAGCGCGCATGCGCAGTCGTCTAGTGAGCATCCGTTGCCGATGAAGTCGAGGGGGCGCTCAGGATCGGAGGGGCGGCGCGACGCGGTGCTTTGCGGAGTTCGAGCGGTGGCTATCCGGACCGAATCCGTTTAGCGATCTTGGGTCTCCGTCTTACCACGGCTCAACGTGGAGATGTGGCCACTCGCGCTGCCAGCGTGCGGTTTTTTCGGCATACACGCCCGCTATCGGAAGTGCATGATTGGGCCTCAGCGTACCTTCGAACAGAGACGTCAGGCCAAAGGGTGAGTAGACTTCAAATATTTCATTCAGGCGCTTGACCCCGATCGCAACACTCGCACAGGGAAATCGATCGATGCCGTCCGAAGCCCGCGTCACGAGGCCGAACGGAATTCCAAACTTCTGCTCGTACCACAACGGGACACGGGCCTGATTGCGGACCTGTACTTCAACAGGGACATCGGAAAACAGGTGTCTCGCCTGGGAGATAACGTCGTTTTCCGCGTCCCATGATGTATCCGGATCGTAGTAGAACAGGTCGTAATCACGAATGCCCGAATGAATGTCCCGTTCGCACATGTGGTTCCAGACGGACTGCGCGATGCACCCGGCGGTCAGCCACCAATCCTTGAAGCCAAGCTGTGCTGCCCGATTCAAAATTAGCTCATTCCACTGATTCCTTTGTATCACCTCAATGAGGTGGTGTTCCAAGGCAGCAGTCATGGTTTGTTCGAATGATAAGTAGATCGTAAGACACGGAAATGGGTGGTCATTGCGCCGTTCGGGACCGGAACGAAATTGCACGAATTCTTAGGCAAGCTTGTCGCTGTGATCGGTTGCGCGGCGATAGGTTGAGAGAGTGTAGTTAATCGGGCCGCTAACCTCGACCCTTTCGATGCAATTGAAGTCGGCGGTCAGGTCGGGGAACGTCGTGTCGCCTGCGGGTTCCAGATCGAGTTCGGTGAGATATACCATATCCGCATACGGCAAGAAGAGGCGATAGATCTGCTCACCACCCGCAATAAAAACTTCCTCTCGCGAATCGTTCGCGATGATTTCAAGCGCTGTCTGCATCGTGGCGCACGTCGATACTCGTTCGGCGACGATCGGCCGTCGTCCAATCACCAGAATGTCCCGGTTCGGTAGTGGCCGACCGATCGACTCGTATGTGCGCCGCCCCATCATTACGAGGTTTCCTTCGGTTAGCTGACGAAATCGCTGCTGCTCTCCTGGTACCTTCCATGGAATGCCGTTGGCCGCGCCAATCACTCGATTCTTCGCCATGGCGGCTATCATTGAAATTGTTTTTCCATTCAACATTCGCTCGTCTCGCGGTTGGGTTGTGGGGCTATTCTAACGACTACGAAAATGGTCGGAGGTGAATGGCGGCTAAGGGGAGAGCCCAAGGCCTGAGGTGTATCGATTCGGGGCCGCGTGGTGTTTGAGCGGGTTCGTGCGCCTCGGCCTGTCCGTCGACTGGAGTCTGACGTACGCGACGATCGACGAACGCGCTCAACGCACCAGCCAGCGTGCCCTGCTGCGCAACCTCGAGCGTGGCGAGCTATACAGCCAGCAGGCACCGTGTCTTTGGGACGTGACGTTCCAGACGGCAATCGCTCAGGCCGAACTCGAGGATCGCGAGATCGTCGGGGCTTATCACGATCTGCGCTTTTTCGTCGGGGACCATGCAGAAGTGGTGGTGTCCACCACCCGGCCGGAGTTGCTGCCGGCTTGCGTCGCACTGGTTGCGCACCCTGATGACGCGCGGTTTCGTCATCTGATCGGCGAGCGTTTCCGGTGTCCATTGTTTGGTATGGATGTGCCGGTGCTAACGCATAGGCTGGCTGATCCAGCTAAAGGAACTGGCCTCGCCATGATCTGCACGTTCGGCGATCTGACCGATGTGATCGGGTGGCGTGAACTGCGACTGCCGACGCGCGCAACCATCGGCAAGGATGGTCGCCTCGACTCTGATCCGCCCGAGTGGATCGGGTCGCCGGATGGACGAGCGGCATACATGCAGATCGCTGGGACGACGGTGATCGAAGCCCGGCGACGCATCGTTGGCATGCTGACGTCGAGCGGCGAGATGATCGGCTCGCCACGACCGGTCTCGCACGCCGTCAAATTCTTCGAGAAGGGTGATCGTCCGCTGGAGATTGTCGCCACGCGCCAATGGTATCTGCGCAATGGCGGCCGTGAAGCAGCACTGCGGGATGCACTACTGGGGCGCGGCGAAGCGCTTCACTGGCATCCAGGCTTCATGGGAAGCCGCTACGCGAATTGGGTGAGCGGTTTGAATGGGGACTGGCTGATCAGCCGTCAGCGGGTGTTTGGTGTGCCGATCCCATTGTGGTATCCGCTCGATTCACAGGGCCAACCGGACTTCGGCGCACCGATTCGTCCAGACGAATCGGCGTTGCCGATCGATCCACAGTCGCATGTTCCACCGGGATTTGCCGAGCATCAAAGAGGGCAGCCAGAAGGATTCGTTGGCGACACCGACATCATGGATACGTGGGCGACCAGTTCGCTCACGCCTCAGATCGCGGCGGGCTGGGAAGAACGGGGGGGATGCTTCGAGCGCGTGTTTCCGATGGATCTGCGCCCACAGGCGCACGACATCATTCGAACCTGGCTGTTTTCGACGGTCGTCCGGTCCCATCTGGAAACGAACAGCTTGCCGTGGCGGCATGCCATGCTGTCTGGGTGGATTCTCGATCCTGATCGCAAGAAGATGTCGAAGTCGAAAGGGAATGGGGTGACGCCAGCCGCGTTGCTTGATCAGTACGGATCAGACGGGGTTCGTTATTGGGCCGCGCTGGGGCGTCCTGGTATGGACGCTGCCTTCGACGAAACGCAGATGAGGAACGGGCGAAGGCTGGCGTTGAAGTTATTGCATGTGTCCAAGTTCGCGCTCGGCGTCGTGCGTACAACGAACGGTCCTATTACCGAAGCGCTGGACCGCGCGATGATTGCGCGGCTTGCCAGGGTTGTCGAGTCCGCTACTGACGCGCTGGGTACATTCGACTACAGCAAGGCCATCGAGCACGCGGAGGCGTTCTTCTGGTGGTATTGCGACGACTACGTGGAACTGGTGAAGAGCCGGGCGCATGGCACCGGCGTGTGCGCGGCTTCTGCTCACCGGGCGCTGGCAGAATCGTTATCGGTCATCCAGAGACTGTTCGCACCGTTTCTACCGTTTGCATGCGAGGAAAGCTGGTCGTGGTGGAATGGAGAATCGGTTCACCGTGCTCAGTGGCCTGACGTTTTGTCGCTTGAAGTGCTTGCCGGGGCAGACGCGAGCGCAGCCATGACGGAGGTTGTTTCGGATGTTTTGCGGGAGATCCGCCGAACCAAGTCGGAAGCGAAGGTGTCGATGAAAGCAGGCGTCGCCCGTCTGGCCGTCAACGATTCCGCGCAGCGATTGGCGCTTTTACGGGCAGCGGAGAGCGATCTGCGTGATGCGGGGCAGGTTGGCGTGATCGAGGTGCTCCCGTCTGAGGGCTTTCAGGTCAACGTTATGCTGGGTTAGTACACGGCAGCGTGGTGCTGGATCGAACAATAGGGGTTGCAACCACGCTGCCGTTTTGCGGATACGGATGCGGATGCTGCTGGTGGGTACCTCGTGCGTCCTCACAGCGAGGTTCGCGGTGTTTGGCAATGCTTACCACGCGGCAGCCTCAAGCCCAAGCATGGCAAGGTCATTCGGACTAAAAACAGGGAGTGCCTCGCACGCCGCGCGGATTGGCATCTGCTGCCCCGACTCAACTGCCTCGGCGGCGTTCAATAGCAACCCCAGTTCGCCTTGCCGTTCAAGGAGTGCCTGCCGGATATCGTCATGAATCGGCAGCGTCGCCACGATGTCCGCGATTTCCACGCCAAACAGGACGTGAACCAATGAGAACACGCCTGTGATCGATGCGGCATCGGCAAACCGTCTGTCACCGGGCCGGGTCCGGCCGGCCGCAAGTTCCATGAATCGCGTGCGCGTGCCGCACAGTTGCACGAGGGGATCGGTACGCAGTGCCTCGACCTGGCCGTCTGCGAACAGAAGCAACTGGACCCAGTGCATGATTTGCCGCATGCCGACCATCATGATCGCTTCGCGCAGTGACGAAATCGTTTTGGCCAGCCTGAACGCACCGGAATTGAGCAGACGCAACAGTTGAATAACGAGGTTCGGAATCCGCTTGAGCTCGACCTCGAGTTCTTCGATCTCCGGGTCCTCGCCCAGCAGCACGAGCAGACGCAGCAACGCATCGCGCGACGACACGACACGCCGTGAGCTCAGCACCTGCGGCTTTGCAAAGTGATAGCCCTGAAACAGTTCGAAGCCGGCGCGCATGGCGGCGTCATGGTCTTGCGGTGTTTCGACTTTTTCGGCGAGCAATATTTTTCCATGCCGCCTGACCGTGCGGATCAGTTCGGGGAGGCGCTCGCGCGGGCATGCCAGAAAGTCGATCTTGACGATATCGATGCACGGCAGAAACGCGAGCAGACTCGGGGAGATCTGCGAAACATCGTCCAGCGCGAGCCGGAAACCCAAACGCCGCAGCTCGTTGCAGCGCGCAAACAGCGCCTCGTCGAAGACGACCGTCTCGAGGATTTCCAGCACGAAGCGTTCAGGCGGCAACAGCCGGATCGTGTCGGACATCAGCACCGCGCGATCGACATTCACGTAACCGGTGTAATCGCCCAAAGTTTCGCCGAGACCCATGTCGCCGATGAGTCTCGCGATCACCTGCGAGGTGGCATCGGCGTCGTCCGTGATGCGGGCGAAATTGGCGGTCCCGGAACGGAACAGCAGTTCAAACGCGCTCAACGCTCCGCTGCGGTCCAGAATGGGCTGCCGTCCCAGATAGACATATTCCGGCGTGGCAACGGGGTGATTCGACGCCGGCTGAACGTCGGCGAGGTCGGACGAGGATATGCTTGCCTTCAACTTTGAACGCTTCCCGTTATGTTTAGGTATCCGTCGCGACCATTGGTCTTGTTGTCTGCAGCGAGGACGTTTGGCGTCAAAGAGAGGAATTCCTCCATGCACCCGCTTCGCACGCAGTGACTCGCGCCGGCCAGCATCCGCCCCTCGGAGTCGTCGAGCAATGCTCTGATTTTTTTGTGCGCTGAGGCGGCATTCTGGGGGATTTTAGTGGAATGCTTGACCGTGCGTCCCAGTTTGCAAAATATTTTTCACCCAGACGGGGCGCTCGAGCGCTAGCGTCCGAAACCGGCGGCGACCGCCGCCGAGGCCGTCTCAGCCTCCACATGCGACAGCTTCATCATTCGTGGCTGCAGCAGCAGCGCAACCAGCCCGCTCCAGCCCGTCTGATGCGAAGCGCCGACGCCACGGCCATTGTCGCCGTGAAAATACTCATGAAAGAGCATGAGATCGCGCGATCGCGGGTCAGCTTGCAGCATCGGATAGGCGGCCATGACAGGTCGCACGCCTTGCGCGTCCTTGAGAAACAGTGAAGTGACGCGCCGCGCGAGTTTGTCGGCAATCTCACTTAAGGAAAGCAGGGTGCCCGAACCGGTTGGATATTCGATGCGAAAGTCCTCGCCGTAGTAGCGGTGAAACTCATACAGCGATTCGATCAGCAGGTAATTCACCGGCATCCAGACCGGGCCGCGCCAGTTCGAATTGCCGCCGAACACACGCGAGTCCGATTCGCCAGGCAAGTAGTTGATACGGAAGCTCGCGTCGCCGTGATCGAAGACATAAGGCGCGTCACGATGCACGCGCGACAGCGCGCGTACCCCGTAATCGGACAAAAATTCGCTCTCGTCGAGCGCGCGGCGCAAGAGCGCGGTCATCCGGTAGCCGCGCAACAGCGACAGCAGCGTGGTGTTGCCCTTGCCGGGTTCGGTCCAGCGCGACACCAGTTTGGCCAGATTCGGTCGATGATCGAGAAACCACGCGAGCCGTTCGCGCAAGCCTGGCAGGTGGCCGTAGACGCGATCTTCGAGCACGTGGACGGCGAACAGCGGAATCAGCCCGACGATCGAGCGAATGCGCATCGGCACATGCGCGCCATCCGGCAGGTTCAGCATGTCGTAGAAGAACTCGTCGTGTTCGTCCCACAGTCCGGTATCGCAGGCGTCGCTCCAGTTGATCGCTTCTGCGATATAGAGAAAATGCTCGAAGAACTTCACGGCGATTTCAACGTATGCGTCGTTGTGCATCGCCAGTTCGAGGCCGATCTGCATCAGATCGAGTGCATACGATGCCATCCATGCAGTGCCGTCGGCCTGATCGATACTGCCGCCGGTCGGCAACGAGGAAGAGCGGTCGAAGATGCCGATGTTGTCGAGCCCGAGAAAACCGCCCTGAAAAATATTGCGGTCGCCGGCGTCCTTGCGGTTGACCCACCACGAGAAATTGAGCAGCAGCTTGTGGAACATCATTTCAAGGAACGCCGGGTCGCCGGTGCCCGTCACTTCGCGGTCGAGTTCATACACACGCCATGTTGCCCACGCATGAACCGGCGGATTCGCGTCGCTGAACGCCCACTCGTAGGCGGGTAACTGGCCGTTCGGGTGCATGTAGCGGTCTTTCACGAGCAGCAGTAGCTGCTTCTTCGCGAAGTCGGGGTCGATCGCGGCGAACGCGACCGCATGAAACGCAAGATCCCACGACGCGTACCACGGATATTCCCATTTATCGGGCATCGAAACGATGTCGCCGTTACACATGTGCCGCCAGTCCGCATTACGGCGGTGTCTGCGGGCTGGGGGCGGCTTCGGTTGACCGGGGTCGCCGTCGTGCCAGCGCGTCACGTCGAACTGGTAGTACTGCTTCGACCACAGCATCCCGGCGAACGCCTGACGCTGCACGAGACGTGCGTCGGCGTCGGCGATGTCGTGCTGGAGCAGCGCATAGAATTCGTCGGCCTCCGCTTGCCGGCGCGCGAACAGCGCGTCCACGTCGAGCGGCACGGTTTCCGTAGCCGTTGCGGGTCGCCAGCGCAGATAGATGACTGAGCTTTCATGTGCGCCCAACTGAAGACAGACATGCGCGGCGGCGCGGGTGCCTTTGTCGCGCCGGATAGCCTGCTCGTCGCCGTCGATGAGGAAATCGTTGAAGCCGTCCTTGAAGGGGCCGGTGCCTTCGAGGCCGAAAATGCGCCGCATATTGGTTTCGTTTTCGCAGAACAGCCATTCGAGCGGCTGTTGCGCCGAGGCGGTCACGATCATCGCTTCGAGCGCGGGATTGCGTGCGACGACGCGTGCGCCGCCTTCCGCGTCGGGCTCCAGCGTCAGTGAGGGCTTACCGGGTTTGCCCGACCACGCCCACCGGTTACGGGCCCAGAATTGCGGCAGGCCATGCAACGTCGCGGGCTGATCGGCACGATTTTCGACGGTGACGCGCATCACGATATCGTCGGGCGTGTGCTTCGCATACTCGACGACGATATCGAAGTAGCGGCTGTCGTCGAACACGCCCGTGTCGAGGACTTCATACTCCGGCTGGTCCGCGCCGCGGCGCCGATTCTCATCGATCAGATCCTGGTATGGATATGCCTCATGAGGATACTTGTAGAGCATCTTCATGTACGAATGCGTCGGCGTACCGTCGAGATAGAAGTAAAGCTCCTTCACGTCCTCGCCGTGATTGCCCTGCTCATTCGTCAGGCCAAAGAGCCGCTCCTTGAGGATGGGATCGTGCCCGTTCCAGAGCGCGAGCGACACGCACCAGTCCAGCGGGTCGTTGCCGTATCCGGCGATGCCGTCTTCACCCCAGCGGTACATGCGGCTGCGCGCGTGGTCGTGCGGAAAGTAGTCCCACGCGGTGCCGTATTCGCTGTAGTCCTCACGAACGGTGCCCCATTGACGCTCGCTCAGATAGGGACCCCAGCGGCGCCACTGGTCGAGTTCGGGACCATGCAGGCGAGCCCCTTCCTTCGATTGGAGCAGATTGATTGCGCGTTGCAGTTGCATAGAGCTCTCCGAACCTCAGCTAGACCATTATAGGCACCATCGCGCGGGTCCCGGTGGCTCATCCACCGCGAAACGACGTGCGCGCCAGCGAGCATAGCAAGGTCGTCGCCGGCGATTCATCCTGCAAGCGCCGGCTCATGATGATCGGCGATACCGCATGCGCGCCTGGGATGGCGCGATACACTACGCCGTGCGCCCGCAATCCTTCCACGCTCTCCGGCACGAGGCACACGCCCACTTGCGCCGCGACCAGTCCCAACGCGGTCTGCAACTCCCTCACTTCATGAATCGCTTTCGGCTCCAGCGCGTGATCGTGCATGGCCGACAGTTGCTGGTCCGCATAACTGGGCCGTGGCGTGCTGGGATAAACAATCAAGGTCTCCTGCGCGAGCGCGGCCAGCGTGAGCGGCTTTTTTTGCCGCGCCAGCGGATGATCTTGCGGCAGCGCGGCAATCATCGTTTCTTCGACGAGCACTTCACGCGCCAGTTGTGCATCGTCGAAGCGCAGACGCCCGAAGCCCACGTCGATGCGCCCACCCTTGAGCGCCGCCAGTTGTTCGATGGTGAACATTTCGATCAACGACAGTTCGATCTGCGGCGCCGCTTCGCGAAACGCGCGGATCACCGCGGGCAGCGCGCCATACAGCGTCGAGGGCACGAAGCCGATCACGATCCGCTCGGCCAGTTGCGCGAGGCGCCGCGTCAAAGGCGCGAGTTCGTCCGCTTCGTCGATCAGGCGTTTCGCCTGCGCATAGAAGATACGGCCCGCTTCGGTCAGCCGTAACGGCCGCGAGCCGCGCACGAACAGCGCGAGGCCCACGTCTTCCTCGATCTGCTGGATCTGCCGGCTCAACGGCGGCTGGGTCATGTGCAGGCGATCGGCGGCCCGCGTGATGTTCATTTCTTCCGCGACCGCTATGAAGTAGCGGAGTTGGCGCAGTTCCATGCATACCTCTAAGGTATGGAAGTAGTCGGAATCGGTGTTGGACTGCTTTGCAGGTTTGTTCCTATTATGGTGACTACAGCAAAGCAGTTCAGGAGTGACAAATGATAGCAACACCCGTGAAGATCGAGCGCGTGGAGACGATTCTCGTCGACGTACCGACGATCCGTCCGCACCGTCTCTCGGTCGCCACCATGAATTGCCAGACCCTCGTGCTGGTGCGCATCCGCTGCGCCGACGGCATAACCGGCGTAGGCGAGGGCACCACCATCGGCGGCCTCGCGTACGGCGAGGAGAGCCCGGAAAGCATCAAGGTCAACATCGACACCTACTTCGCGCCATTGCTCGAAAGTATGGACGCAACCCGTCCCGGCGCCGCCATGGCGAAGCTGCGCAAGTTGTTTCAGGGCAACCGTTTTGCCAAATCCGCCGTTGAAACGGCCTTGTTCGATGCCCAGGCGCAGCGCCTCGGCGTGCCGTTATCGGAGTTGTTCGGCGGCCGCGTGCGCGATAGCGTGGATGTTGCCTGGACGCTCGCGAGCGGCGACACGCAACGCGACATCGACGAAGCCGAGCGGGTTTTCGAAGCGAAGCGCCACCGCGTATTCAAGCTGAAGATCGGCTCGCGCGCCGTGGCGGACGACGTCGCGCATGTCGTCGCGATCCAGCGGGCGCTCGAAGGACGCGGCGAAGTACGGGTCGACGTGAATCAGGCCTGGAGCGAAACAGAAGCGATCTGGGCGGCCCGCCGCTTCGCTGAAGCAGGTATCGCGCTGATCGAGCAGCCCACCGCGGCGGAGAACCGCGCCGGTCTGAAGCGCCTGACGGAGCTGGCACTGGTGCCGATCATGGCCGACGAAGCGCTGCACGGGCCGGCCGATGCCTTTGCTGTCGCCAGCGCGCGTGCGGCAGACGTATTCGCGGTGAAGATCGCCCAGTCGGGCGGCCTCGCCGGTGCCGCGCAGGTGGCGGCGATCGCGGCGGCGGCGGACATCGACCTGTACGGCGGCACGATGCTGGAAGGCGCAGTGGGCACGATTGCTTCGGCGCAACTCTTCAGCACGTTCGGCGCGTTGAAGTGGGGCACGGAACTGTTCGGGCCGCTGCTGCTGACCGAAGAGATTCTCACCGAACCGCTGCGTTACGAGAATTTTTCCTTGCAGCTTCCACAAGGTCCGGGTCTGGGCATCACGCTGGACTGGAGCAAGATTGAGCGTTTGCGGCGGGATTCGCGCAAAGGCGCAAGCGTCACCACCCTCTGATTGATGATTCATTCGCTATCCATAATATTGACTGAAGGAGATATCCCCATGAACAGGCAAACTATCGACGCGCTGCTGCAGAAGATCAACGACAGCGCGATCAATGAAGGTAACCCGCGCACCAAGCAAATCGTCAACCGCGTCGTGCGCGATCTGTTCTATACGATCGAAGATCTCGACGTGCAGCCTGACGAATTCTGGACCGCGCTGAACTATCTCGGCGACGCGGGCAAGAGCGGCGAACTGGGCTTGCTGGCCGCCGGTCTCGGCTTCGAGCATTTCCTCGATCTGCGTCTCGACGAAGCGGAGGCGAAAGCCGGCATCGAAGGCGGCACGCCGCGCACGATCGAAGGGCCGCTGTACGTGGCGGGCGCACCGGAGTTCAACGGCCATGCACGCCTCGACGACGGCACCGATCCCGGTCAGACGCTGGTGATGCGCGGCCGTGTGTTGGGCGAAGACGGCAAGCCACTGGCGAACGCGCTGGTCGAAGTGTGGCACGCGAACCACCTCGGCAATTATTCGTACTTCGATAAATCGCAGCCGGCGTTCAACCTGCGCCGCTCAATCCGCACCGATGCCAGCGGCCATTACAGCTTCAGTAGTGTCGTGCCGGTCGGCTACAGTGTGCCGCCGCAAGGTCAGACGCAGTTGCTGCTCGATCAGCTTGGCCGCCACGGGCATCGTCCGGCGCACATCCACTTCTTCGTCTCGGCGCCGGGCTTTCGCAAGCTGACCACGCAGATCAACATCGACGGCGATCCGTATCTGTGGGACGACTTCGCGTTCGCGACGCGCGATGGCCTCGTGCCGGCCGTCAAGCAGGCCGAGGGTGCGGAAGGCAAGCCCTATGGCGTGGAAGGCAATTTCGCGTTGATCGATTTCGACTTCACGCTGTTCAAGGAGCGCGACAACCTGCCGGGCGCCGAAGTCGAACGTCTGCGTGCCGAGGCCTGATTCAAGGCGCACTGCAGCGCATTCAATCGCATTCCTGAATTTTGATGAGTAGCCGCCGCGCTGCGCGTGATACCGCGCGGCGCGACTCCGCAGATTAAACCGCAACCCATGTTGCATGGAGCCACGCGCAGCGCCAAAGCGCCAACGCCTGGCTGAAAGGAGCCAACAATGCTGTTTCACGTAGAGATGACGGTCAATCTTCCGCTGGATATGGACGCAGAACGCGCAGCGCGCCTGAAAGCCGACGAGAAGGCCATTTCGCAGCGGCTGCAGGAAGAGGGCGTATGGCGGCATCTATGGCGTATTGCAGGGCACTACGCCAATATCAGCATCTTCGAAGTGGAAAGCCCGGCGCACCTGCACGACGTGCTGAGCCAGTTGCCGCTGTTTCCGTATATGCAACTCGAAGTGCGGGCGCTCTGCCGGCATGCGTCGTCGGTTCGTGACGGGGATCGTTGAGGCGTCGGCGTCGGCGTCGGCGTTGGCGTTGGGCGTCTGGCGCGAACGCATGCAATCGCAACCTGCAGTATCCTTGACCCCCTCCGAGACCTTCCTGCCTATTGCCAGATGCCTGCCGAAATACCCGCCACCCACGCTGCCAGAATTGCTTCGTTCCCCTTCGATTCCGTCCTGTTCGATTGCGACGGCGTGCTCGTCGATTCCGAACTCATCACGAGCCGTGTGCTCTCGCAGATGCTGGGCGAGCTAGGCTGGTCCATCAGTGTGGAAGAAACGATGCGCATGTTCGTGGGCAAGCTGGTGCGCGATGAAGCCGCCCGCATCGAGGCGAACACGGGCGTGGCGATCACGGAGGCATGGTTGACGAAGTTCCGCGAGCGCCGGAATGCGGCACTCGAAAGCGAACTCGTCGAGATCGACGGCGCGCCGGCAGCGGTGCGAGCCGTGCACGAAGCGCTCGACGGCCGCATTGCGGTCGCCTCGGGCGCCGACCGGTACAAGGTCGAGATGCAATTGAAGAAGACCGGCATGCTCGAATACTTCGCCGGCCGCGTCTTCAGCGGACACGAAATGCCGCGCAGCAAGCCCTATCCCGACGTGTACCTGGCCGCAGCAGAGGCGCTGGGCGTGGACCCCAAACGCTGCGCGGTCGTGGAAGACACGGTGACGGGAGCGACTGCCGGCGTGGCCGCCGGGGCGACGGTGTTCGGCTACGCGCCTGCGAGCCTCACCCACAGCTCGCCGGATGCCTTGCGCGCAGTCGGCGTCGCGCACGTGTTCGAGGACATGCGGGAGTTGCCGGCCTTGCTCGCGCAATGGCGCGGCGCATAGTGCTGGCCTGCTAATGGGGTTAACCCGGAGGTTATCGCTTATTATGTTGAATTCCGCAATGATGGCGCGTGAGTTCGACACCTCGGACGCGGTTTTCCGCAGGTAGGGTCCCAGCCGGCATCCCCATTCCCAAGGCGCAATGTTCGGTCATTTCAACCGCAGGGCAAAGCACGCGGCGAACCGCCGGCTGAACACCTTGCACGCGCTGGGCGACTCCGTGTCGCGGCGCCGGCCGGTATGGATGGTGTCGTTCGCGATGGACAAGACCGATCTGTCCGAAGGGCTGCGGGCCGCGTGCGCCGCCACCTCCATGCTGATTCTGGGCTACCTGCTGCACAACCCACTGTTCGCCTGGGCTTCGATCGGCGCTTTCTGGACCTGCCTCGCCGACGCGGCAGGTTCCAACCGCATGCGCTTTGCCTCGATGCTGAGCTTTGCGGTGCTGTCCACGGTGTGCGGCGGTATCACGGCGTTTGCTTCCGGTGCCGGCACGCTGGCCGCGACCGCCGCGATCCTGCTGTTTTCGACGGCGGGCGCGCTGGCGCGGATCTGGGGCGCGGCCGCCGCGCAAGTGGGAATTCTTGCAGCCACCGCGTGCGTCGTGATGGTCGACAAGCCCATGCACCATGCACACGACATTGTGCTGTTCCTCGCCATCTACCTTTCAGGGTGTCTGTTCGCGGTCGTCCTGAGCCTGACCGTGTGGCGGATCCATCCGTTTGGCCCGAGCCGCGATGCCTTGCGTGCCGTCTATGGACGCCTCGCTGACATCGCGCTCGACAGCGCACGTCTGCTGCGCCGTGAAACGGCTGACTTCGGGGAATGGGCGCGGCATGCCGCGACGTATCGCGCGCAGGCCCGCGCGGCGCTCGAAACGGCCCGCAAGGCGCTGGCCCGAGTTCCGGGCGTGCGGGTGGACAAGCGCGAGAGCTACGAAAATCTGGTGCTTGCATTAGCGGATACCGAGCGGCTTTTCGCCTATCTGATCGCCGTCACCGATGCCTGCGAGCGGGGTCATCACACGTTGCAGGAGCCGCGGCGGGCGGCGCGGATCCTGTCGACGCTGGCCGAGGTCATGCTGCGGATCGGTCGCGCGGTCAGCGAGGCGAACGACAAGGCGCTTGCCGCCGACCGTTGGGCCGCGCTCGGCGCGCTGCAGCGCCGCCTGCAAAAGCTGGCCGGATCGCTGGAAGCGGCACTCGGCGAGCCGTTGGCGGTGAAGCTGCACGCGGCGGGCGCGCTCGAATTCGAGCCGGTGCCGCGCCACGAGGCGCTCTGGTATCGGGCCGCCCGCGGCAACCTCGCGCGTGCCTGGATAAGCCTCAAGGCCAACGCGACGCTGCAGTCCATCGGACTGCGCCATACGGCCCGCGTTGGCGTCGCCGTCACGGCGGGCTTCACGGTCGTGCGGGCGCTGCACATGCCGTTCGGCTACTGGGCGACCATGGCGATCCTGCTGATCCTGCAGCCGTCGATTGCGTCCACCTGGCCGCGCAGCATCGAGCGGGCGGCGGGCAGCATCGCCGGAGGTCTGCTGGCCGCGGGCATCGGTCTGGCGATTCATTCGCCGATCGCCATTTCGCTGATCGTGTTTCCGCTGGTCTGCGCCACCATGGCGCTGCGCCCGGTGAGTTATAGCCTGTTCGTGCTGTTTCTCACGCCGACCTTCGTGCTGGTCGCAGGCTTCGCCACGCCGGGCGCGAGCGAACTGGTCTATGCGCTGACCCGGCTCGGCAATAACGTGCTCGGCTGTGCCATTGCGTTGCTCGCGACCTTCGTGCTGTGGCCGAGCCGCGAACCCGTCGATTTCCGCATCCGGCTGGCCGACGCCGTGCAGGCCAACCTCGACTATCTGGTGGCCGCGCTCGAACATGCCGGCGGCGAGGACATCGAAGTGGAGCGGCTGCGGCGCGGCGCGGGCCTCGCGAGTAACAACGCGGAGGAAGCCTTCAACCGCCTGCACCTCGAGCGGCTGGAGAGTTCGCTGGCGGACCGCGCTGCCATCACCGCGCTGGCGCTGCTGCGGCGCGTGGCCGGCACGGCTACGCGCATGCGCTTCACCGCGAAGCCGGCGCGGGCCGACGGTGCGCTGATCGAGTGGATCGCGGCGGTCAGCCGCGAGATCGACGCGCATCTGCGCGGCGCCACGCGCGCTGCGAACTACGCGGCGTTTCCACGCCGGCACCTGCCGTTGGCCGAAGCCGATGCGGTCAATCAGATCGCACAGTTGCGCCGCCTGCTGGTGGAAGAGGCCGGCGTCGTCGGCGCGGACGCGGCTCCGGCGGCGGCATCCTGAGCGCTCAGCGAGCGCCGCTCTTGACCAGTTGCAAAGGCGTTTCGATGAAGGGCGACAGGTCCTGCTGGCGAGTCTGTTCGGTAAGCGCCTTGAGCGCCACGTCGAGGCCGAACACCGCTTGCCGCGCCGCGAACTGATCGACGGTCGCGAGAATCCGGCCGGAATCGAGCAGCGGCTTGGTGGCCGGGTTGTTGTTATAACCGATGATGTACACACTGCCGGTGCGATGCGCGTTGCGCACCGCGTCGACGGCGCCCGTCGCCATGTTGTCGTTGCCGCACAGCAAGGCGCGCAGTCGCGGATGCTGCGCCAGCATCGTGGCGGCGGCGGCTTCGCCTTTGGCGTAGGCGTAATCGCCCGGGGCGACCGCGACGACCTTCATGCCGGCGGCATCCATGGCACTCCTGAACCCTGCGGTGCGCTGCTGCGCGTTGCGGTCGCGGATGAAGCCTTCGATGATCCCGACTTCGTCGCCACGCTGCAGCTTGGTGGCGAGGTAGGTGGCCACCCTCTCCGCACCCTTGCGGTTGTCGGGGCCGACGAACGGCACCGTGACATGGGCGGCGTCGAGGTCCGCTTCGTCCAGCGGATTGTCGATGGCGATCACGATCACGCCCGCGTTGATGGCCCGGACGACGGCCGGCACGAGCGCTTTCGAATCGGTGGGTGCGAGCACGATGGCACCGGTATGCGCGGCGACCAGGTCGTCGACGATGCGAATCTGCGTGGCGGTGTCGAGCTCCGTTGCGGTGCCGAGAATATTCAGGTTGAACTGCGCGGAAAAATGTTTCTGGTAATTTTCAGCGGCGCTCGACATGGCGATCGTAAACGGATCCGCGAGCGACTTCAGCACGAGGGCGATCGTCAACTTGCTATTCGGAGCGGCCCCGGCAATCTTCGAAACGGCGAGGCCGGACGCTGCGAGAACGCCGGCCATGAGCACGCGCCGGCGTGTCTTCTGTACCATGGTCTTCCTTTCCTTGGGCGCAGGACGCATCGGCACCGGCTAGCGGGCGTCGACGGTTAGCGCACCGGAATGATACAGCCTCACCCGGCGCGCGCACCTCCGGCATTTCCTCGATTCACGCGTGGCCGGCAGCCGGGTAAACACCAAGCCGGCATGTGCGCAACGATGCATGAGGCGCAAGCTGGGCGGGGTTCTGCTTGTCGCAACGGTCAAGTCCTGTCAGGAAATGGCAATTGACGCGGCGTGTCGGGTATTTTTGATCGGCGTGCGAGAGGCGATGGCTTTCCATTATGCTAATGGCACGTGGACGGTTGCGAGCGGCGACCTGCGATGACCATGAAAGCCGCCACGGCCACATCTGCGACAACGACGGAGAACCGAAGTGACGCCATTCGATGAGATGCTCAGCTCCGCACAGGGCGTGCGCGCGCCGTATGAACTGCTCAAGCAATGGCTCGATACCCAGCATCCTGCGAACCTTGCGCAAAAGGCGCAGGACGCGGAGAGCGTGTTCCGCAGAACCGGCATTACCTTCGCCGTGTACGGCGAGCAGGAGGCGGCCGAGCGTCTGATTCCTTTCGACATCATTCCACGCATCATCTCCGGCGCAGAATGGACGCGCCTGTCGCAAGGCATCGAGCAGCGCGTGATGGCGCTCAATGCCTTCCTCGACGATATCTACCACCGTCAGGAGATCGTGCGGGCGGGCCGTATCCCGAAGCAGCTGATTGCGCAGAACGAGGCCTTCCTGCCCGAGATGATCGGCTTTCGTCCGCCGGGCAATGTGTACACGCATATCATCGGCGTGGATATCGTACGGACTGCAGAAAACCAGTTCTACGTGCTGGAGGACAATGCGCGCACCCCCTCCGGTGTCTCCTACATGCTGGAGAACCGCGAGACGATGATGAAGCTGTTCCCCGAACTGTTCCAGCAGGTCAAGGTGCGCCCGGTCGAGTCGTATCCCGAGTTGCTGCGCCAGTCGCTCGCGGCGGTCTGCCCGCCGGGCGGGAACCACGACAATCCAACCATCGCGGTGCTGACGCCCGGCATTCACAATTCGGCGTACTACGAGCATGCGTTTCTGGCCGACCAGATGGGCGTGCATCTGGTGGAAGGCAGCGATCTGCAGGTCGTGGACGGGCATGTGGCGATGCGCACCACGGAAGGATTCCGTGCGATCGACGTGCTGTACCGGCGACTCGACGACGCCTATCTCGACCCGATGACGTTTCGCAGCGATTCCGTGCTGGGCGTGCCGGGCATCATGGACGTTTACCGCGCGGGCAACATCACGATTGCCAACGCGCCCGGCACCGGCATTGCGGACGATAAAGCGATCTATTCGTATATGCCCGAGATCGTCGAGTTCTATACGGGCCGCAAGTCGATTCTGGAAAACGTCCCGACCTGGCGCTGTTCCGAGGCGAGCAGCCTGAAATACGTGCTGGAGCATCTCGAGGAGCTGGTGGTGAAGGAAGTGCACGGCTCCGGCGGCTACGGCATGCTGGTCGGACCGGCGGCCTCGAAGAAGGAGCGCGAGGAGTTCGCGCTCAAGTTGCTGGCGCGGCCGGGCAACTATATCGCGCAGCCGACGCTCGCCTTGTCGACCACGCCCATCCTCACCGAGAAGGGGCTGGCGCCGCGTCATGTGGATTTGCGGCCCTTCGTGCTGGTCTCGGACCAGATCCGCATTACGCCGGGCGGCTTGACGCGGGTGGCGCTGAAAGAAGGATCGCTGGTGGTCAACTCGAGCCAGGGCGGCGGCACCAAGGATACGTGGGTGCTGGCCGACTGAGGCAAGCGGCCGGCCTGTCAGTGGCAACAGAGCGGGCAAAGCAGCGGCCAAAGCAGCGGCAGCACAGCGGCAAAGCAGCGGGCAAAGAGCAGGCAAACAGACACTCGATTAGGACAGCACATGCTTCTTGGACGCACAGCAAGCGGGCTCTACTGGATGCACCGCTATATCGAGCGCGCGGAAAACATCGCACGGGTGGTCGATGCGGGACTGCGCATGGCGCTGACACGAAGCTCCGATGCGCCGGCCACGTGGTCGTCGGTGATCGTGACGTCCGGCACGGAACAGGGCTTCAAACAGAAACACGACGTCTGCACGGCCGACACGGTTTCCGACTATCTGCTGCGCGACACCGACAATCCGTCGAGCGTGCTGTCGAGCTTCGAGGCGGCGCGCTCGAACGCGCGCATGGTGCGTACCGCGCTGACCCGCGAGACATGGGAGAGCGTCAACGAAGCGTGGATGGTGGTCCGACGCGCGCTCGCCACGCCGGTGCCGGCAAGCGAACTGCCGGCCGTGCTCGATCGCATCAAGCGCGAATCCGCGCAGATTCGCGGTGCGTTTCACGGCACCATGCTGAGAAACGAGATCTTCAATTTTTCGCGCATCGGTACGTTCATCGAACGGGCCGACAATACGGCGCGCATTCTCGACGTCAAATATCATCTGCTGCTGCCTGCGTTGTCGTACGTCGGTACCTCGCTCGACAACTTTCAGTGGGAGTCGATCCTGCGTTCGGTCGACGCGCACCGGTCCTACCGCTGGGTCTACGACGTGCAATACAAGCCTGTCAACGTCGCCGACTATCTGATCCTCAACGGCCGCATGCCGCGCTCGCTGCATTTCTGCTATCTGAACGTCGTCGATAATCTGCACTACCTGGCACAGGACTACGGCGTCAATCACGAATGCCAGAAGACCGCGGACAAGACGCTCGCCACGCTCCGGGACAATACGGTCCAGCAGATCTTTTCCCATGGACTGCACGAGTTTCTCACCGGCTTCATCGCGCAGAACAACCGGCTTGGTTTTGAAATCGCCGAGTCCTACAACTTCGATTGAGTACGGCCATGCGCATCGCCATTCGTCACACGTCGCATTATCAGTACGAGCATCCGGTTCCTTATGCGTTGCAGCGCCTGCGGCTGCGGCCGCAGTCCGGCCCTGGGCAGAACGTGCTCGACTGGCGCGTGACCGTCGATGGCGTCGAGCCGGTCACGAGCTGGACCGACGGCTTCGGCAATCGCGCTGACCTCGTACGGCATGAGCGCAACAAGCACGAGATCGTCATCGTCGCGGCCGGAACGGTGGAGACCGTGGACATGGCCGGTGTCTATGGCGTGGCCAGCGACACGACACCGCCGTGGATCTACGAGCGGGAAACGCTGCTCACGCAGCCCGGCGAGCGCGTGCAGGCACTGGCGGAAAGCGTGCGCGCCAGCAGCGGGCAACTGGACTCGCTGCACCGCTTGATGAATGCGGTGCACAGCATGATCGCCTACGTGCCTGGCAGCACCGAGGTCGGCACGGACGCAGAAACGGCCTTGCGCGACGGCTCCGGCGTTTGCCAGGACCACACGCATGCGTTCATCGCCGCGGCGCGCCGGCTCGGCGTGCCGGCCCGCTACATCTCGGGCTATCTGCTGATGGATGGCGTCGCGCAGCAGAGCGCGAGCCACGCCTGGGCCGAGGCGCATGTCGATGGACTAGGCTGGGTCGGCTTCGATGCTGCCAACGACACCTGCCCGGACGAGCGTTATGTGCGCATGGCAACCGGGCTCGATTACCGCGATGCGATGCCGGTGTCCGGCGTGCGCTCGGGGCCGGGTGCGGAAACGCTGACGGTCGAGATCAGCGTGCTGCAGGTGTCGGGCCAGAGTCAGAGTCAGAGTCAAAGTTAGAGCCAGGGCTAACGCGGGAATGAATCGTCTGCCGGAGTGACGCCGTTTCACACGCCTGGAACATGAAGCTGCGATCCTGCTCGACCTGCCACCGTCCCTCGACGTCGTTTCAGGACTTTCAAGTTCGGTGTCCATCAACTAAGCTCAAACGTGCGGCGATGTCCGGCTTCTCGCCGGAGCCTGATCCAGGCCGCCACGCTCTTGGGCGCAACCGTGCGCTGCCTCTTACCGTTTCCTAACAAGGTCGCTGAATTCAAAGCTGCGTGCTCACGCGCAGGGTTCGGCCGACGCTGTCGTCAAGGAGTAACGTATGGCCCGGCATACCATTGCGGACTTTCTGGCAAAAACACTCGCTGCGGCAGGTGTCGAGCGCATCTGGGGCGTCACCGGCGACAGTCTGAACGGACTCGCATACAGCCTCGACCAGCTCGGCTCGATACGCTGGATGCACACGCGTCACGAGGAAGTCGCGGCCTTTGCCGCGGGGGCCGATGCGGCCGCTACCGGCAAGCTCGCCGTGTGCGCCGGCAGTTGCGGCCCGGGCAACCTGCATCTGATCAATGGTCTGTTTGATTGCCATCGCAACCATCAACCGGTATTGGCCATTGCCGCGCATATTCCGTCTACGGAAATCGGCCTCGGCTACTTTCAGGAGACTCATCCGCAGGAGCTGTTCAAGGAGTGCAGTCACTTCGTCGAACTGGTCTCCAATGCCTCGCAGTTTCCGCGTGTGCTGCAACGCGCGATGCGCACGGCCATCGAGGAACGCGGCGTCGCCGTGATCGTGTTGCCCGGTGACATTGCATTGAGCGAGGGGCCCGCCGAAGCGCCTTCATTGAGCGACAGTTCGCCCCACACCATCGTGCCGGCCGCCGCCGATCTCGATCGCCTCGCCGGAATGCTGAACGGCTGCGAAGCGGTGACCCTCATGTGCGGCAGCGGCGTCGCAGGTGCCCACGACGAGGTCGTCGCATTGGCGGACACGCTGGGTGCGCCGATCGTGCACGCGCTGCGCGGCAAGCCGTTTATCGAATACGACAATCCGTATGACGTGGGCATGACCGGACTGATCGGCTTCAGCTCGGGCTATCACGCGATGATGTCGTGCGAAACACTGCTGCTGCTGGGCTGCGATTTCCCCTATCGGCCGTTCTATCCGCCTGATGCCAAGGTCGTGCAGATCGATCACAAAGGCTCGCAACTGGGCAAGCGTGCGCCGCTGGCGCTGGGCCTCGTCGGCACGGTCAAGGAGACGGTCGCGGCCCTGTTGCCGAAGCTCACGCGCAAGACCGAGCGCCGCTTCATCGATAACGCCCGCAAGCACTACGCCTCGGCGCGCAAGGGACTCGACGACCTCGCGACGCCCGCGGGTCCGGGCCGGCCGATTCATCCGCAGTATCTGTCCCGCATGATCGACGAGGCGGCGAGCGACGACGCCATCTTCACCGCCGATGTCGGCACGCCGACGCTCTGGGCCGCGCGTTATCTGACGATGAACGGCAAGCGCCAGTTGCATGGTTCGTTCAATCACGGCTCGATGGCCAATGCCATGCCGCAGGCGCTCGGCGCGCAGGCCGGGCATCCGCAGCGGCAGGTGGTGTCGCTCTCGGGTGACGGCGGACTGTCGATGCTGCTGGGCGACCTGCTCACGGCACGTCAGCTCGATCTGCCGATCAAGGTGGTGGTGTTCAACAATAGCCTGCTCGGTTTTGTTTCGATGGAGTTGAAGGCCGGTGGCTACCTCGATAACAATGTCGACCTGAGCAAGACCGACTTCGCCGCCATCGCGCAAGGCGCCGGGATCTTCAGCATCCGCGTCGAAGAGTCGGAGGGCGTGGAAGCAGCGCTGCGGCAAGCCTTCGCGCATCCTGGTCCGGCGCTGGTGGATGTAGTGACTTCCAAACATGAGCTTGCCATGCCGCCTACGATCCAGCTCGAGCAGGCCAAGGGCTTCAGCCTGTATATGCTGCGCGCGATTCTGAGCGGACGCGGCGACGAGATCGTCGAACTCGCGAAGACCAACCTGCGCTAGATCCGGGTGGCGAATAAGTAAAGGTATTTGACGGACGCGATCTGCACGACCCGCCCAGCATGGGCGAAGCTGACGAATTTCCACCCGCACCTACAGGAGCACACGGCATGAGTTTCGTTACGACCAAGGACGGCGCGCACATCTACTACAAGGACTGGGGCACGGGCCAGCCAATTGTGTTCTCGCACGGCTGGCCGCTCTGCGCCGATGCGTGGGATGTGCAGATGCTGTTTCTTCTGCAGAAAGGATATCGGGTGATCGCCCATGATCGTCGCAGCCATGGACGCTCGAGCCAGACCGGAACCGGCAATGAGATGGACACCTATGCCGACGATCTCGCGGCCCTGATCGATTCGCTCGATCTGAAAGACGCGGTGCTGGTGGGCCATTCCACCGGCGGCGGCGAAATCTCGCATTACGTGGGACGTCATGGCACTTCACGCGTGTCGAAGATGGTGCTGATCTCCGCCGTGCCGCCTCTGATGTTGAAGACCGACGCGAACCCGGGCGGTGTGCCGATGGAAGTCTTCGATGGCATTCGCGACGGTACGATGAACAATCGCGCGCAGTTCTTCAAGGATCTCGCGCTGCCGTTCTACGGCTACAACCGGCCCAATGCCACGGTCAAGCAGGCAGTGATCGACGAGTTCTGGCGCGAAGGCATGGCGGGCTCGGTGCTGGGCCTCTACGAGTGCATCAAGCAGTTCTCGGAGGTCGATTACACGGCAGACCTGAAGAAGATCGATGTGCCCACGCTGATCCTCCAGGGCGACGACGATCAGATCGTGCCGTTGGATGGGTCCGGGCGCAAGTCGGTGGAAATCATCAAAAATGCGACGCTCAAGGTGTATCCGGGCGCATCGCACGGCATGTGTACCACCGAGTCGGATCAGGTCAACGCCGATCTTCTGGCCTTCATTCAGTCATAACGCTCAGCGCTTGGCACTTACCGGATTGCAGTTGTGCGTGGTGCCTTTTTTCAACAGGAAGAACGATCATGAAAAAATCAAAGCTTGTGATGGCCCTCTTGCTCAGCTCCACGTTGAGCGTCGCGTGTCTGCAGGCACGTGCTCAGGTGGCGGGTTCCCAGCCGATCGGCATCACCGTGTCGGAGTCGGATCTGATCGTGCGCGGCTGGAGCGTGAAGAAGGCGATTCTTGGCAAGCCGGTGGTCAATGACAGCGGCGAGCAGATTGGTGTGGTGCACGACATCATCATCGCGCCGGACAAGTCCGCGTCGTTCGCGATCATCGCGGCGCATCAGTTTGCGGGTGTTTCGCAGCATGACGTAGCGGTGCCGATCGATCAGCTCGACTTCGTCAAGGGCAAGCTCACGCTGCCCGGCGGCACGCGTGAAGCCATCAAGGCGATGCCGGCGTTCCAGTACACGCACGTCGCCACCGTGCCGATGGCGCGCTCCGAGTTTTCGGAACACCATTGAGGTAATCGGGGTCACCCGGCCTGTCTACGACGCCTGACTGGGGTCTCCCTGAACCGGTCAGGCGTCGCTCGGTGCCCAGTTCGCCGCTCAGTTCACCCTTACTTCGCCGCTCAGTTCACCCTTACTTCGCCGCGTCCGTCTCCCAGCCACCGCCCAGCGCGAGGAACAGATTCGCCTGATCGACCGCGACCTGTCCTTCGGCCGCGGCAACCTGCGAGCGCACCGACGTCAGCGTTCGCGTCGCATCCAGATCCGCGATGAACGATTGCCGTCCGCCCACATAGAGGCGGTGCGTTTCGCCAGCCGAATCGGTGGCCGACTTCAGCGCCGCGCGCAGTGCCTCGGCACGCGTGTAATCGGCCACATAGGTCGCCAGATTCGTCTCGGTTTCGCGTAGCGCGTTGAGCACCACGCCGTCGAAGTGAGCGAGCGCCGCCGTGCTCGCATCCTGCGCCTCGCGCACGCGGCCACGTGCACCGTTGACCGGGAACGTCCAGTTGATCAGGGGACCGAATCGCCAGTAGTTGGTTTGCGCGTTGCCGAGATCTTCGGCGAGGCCGGTCGTCCCGGTGCCGGCGCCGAAACTGACGGTCGGATACAGCGCGCCGGTGGCCACGCCGATGCGCGCCGTCGAAGCCGCCAGCTGGCGCTCGGCTTCGCGCACATCGGGGCGGCGTTTGAGCAAGGCGGCGCCGTCGCCGACCGGCAGCGCCTGCTTGATCTGCGGCACCTTGTTGCAGGCAAGCACGGCGGGCGGCAGATCGGAGGGTGCCCGCGCGAGCAGCATGGCGAGCTGATACTGGGCAATCTTGCGGCGCGCGGTGTAGCGCGGAATATCGGCCGCGAGCGATTCGACCTGAGTCTGTCCGCTCGTCACATCCGGCTGATTGCCGCGGCCGGCATCGCGTAAACGCCGCGACACATCCACTCTTTCCTTCTGCAGCGCCAGCGACTCTTGCGCCACGGCCAGTTCGTCCGCTGCCGAGCAGTTCTCGATATAGGCGCGCACGACGTTGGCCACCACGGTGATGCGCGCGAGATCGGCGGCCGCCCGGGTGGCTTCGCTGTCGGCATTGGCGGCTTCCACGCCGCGGCGCAGTTTGCCGAACAGATCGAATTCGTACGAGACCGTAATGCCCGCCGCGCCTTCGTTGGCCACCGGAATCTTGCTGAAGATCAGGAACTGCTGACCGGACTCCTGGGCCCGCGCGAAGGCCACCTCCGCACCGCCCGAAAAACCGCCTTGCGCCTCGGCGACGCCAAGCGCTTCCTGCGAACGCGCGAGATTCGCTGCGGCGACGCGCAGGTCGGTGTTGGATTGCAGCGCATCGCTGACGAGTTTTTCGAGCACCGGATCGTCGTACAGGTGCCACCAGTCGGACGGCACCGGTTGCTGCGAGATATGCGCGCCGTCGACATCCGGCAACGGCGCATCCGCGAATGGCGCGTTGATGACCGCGGCCTTGGGCAGCGAATAATTCGGGCCGACGGTGCAGGCCGCGAGCGCTAACACGAGCACGGGCGCGAGCGGCGCCAGCAGTGCCCGCGATGCCGCTGGACGCAGGCGCGGAAGAGGGCGTGGCTGAGGGTGTGGACTCGACAGCTTCATTTTGCGGGGCTCGCTGCGGGTTGCTTAGCCGCTTGCGAGGCCGTCTGGGCAGCGGGCGATGCTGGTTGCACAGTGGTTTGCACGGCAGGTTGCACGGTGGCTTGTGGAGCAGGTTGCACGGCCAGTTGCGCAGCGCTCGCCGGCACCGAAGCCGGCGAAGCCGCCAGCGCCGCCGACGCCGTCGTGCGCTCATCCGCAGCCCGCATGTCCAGCGAAGGCGCGGGTACGCGCACGGACACCGTCGCCGTGCGCCCGGCAATCATGCGGAAATCCTTCGGTATCTCGTCCAGCGCGACGCGCACCGGAATGCGTTGTGCGAGGCGCACCCAGCTGAAAGCCGGATTCACGTTCGGCAGCAGATTCGAGCCCTCGGCGCGATCGCGATCCTCGATGGCGGACACGATGCTCGCCACGTGGCCGCGCAGTAGCCCCGGCTCGCCCATGATCTTGATGTCCACCGCCTGACCGATATCGATGCCGCTCAGCTTGGTTTCTTCGAAGTAGCCGTCCACGCGGAACGAATGCATGTCCACCACCGACACCACCGCCCGGCCCGCCGCTGCGTATTCGCCGGTACGCGGCGCGCGGTCGTTCAGATAGCCGTCAACCGGACTGACGATATGAGTGCGCTGCAGATTCAGCCGCGCCGTGTTGACCGCGACGAGCGCATCGGCGAGCGCCGCTTCGTCGGTCTCGACGCGCGAGCGGCTTTCTTCCGCCACTTCACGTGCCACCAGGTCGCCCAGCTGATGATTGCGCACGTCTTCGCGGCGCGCCTGATCGAGCGTGGCGCGGCGTTGCTGCACCGTGGCTTCCGCCTGCTGCAGCGCCAGCGTGTAACGCGCCTGGTCGATCAGGAACAGCGTTTGACCCTGTTTGACCGGCTGGTCGTCGACCACGTCGACTTCGGTGATCAGACCGGACACGTCCGGGGCCACCTGGACGATGTCGGCGCGAATGCGGCCGTCGCGTGTCCATGGCGAGAACATGTAGTAGTTGACCAGCTTCCACAGCACGAAGCCGGCGATCACGACGACGATCAGGGTCAGCACGATCTGACCAACGGAGAACCAGGTTTTTTTCACGTTATGAACCGGTGCGAAACGATGACGACAAGACCCAGCACCACCACGTAGATGCCGAGATCGAAAATGGAGCGATGCCAGACAAAGCGGTAAAAACCGGTGCGCGCGAGCAGTGTGCGGATCACGAGGTTGATCAGGTAGGCGATGAACATCAGCACGAGCACGGCCGGCACGAACACGCCGAAAATATCGATTTCGCCGATCATGGTCTGAAACCCTGCAGTGAAGTCAATGGGCTCATCAGGCGGCAGGTTCCTCTTTGGGCGGAGCAGGCGGAGTCAACGAAGCGATCGTGGCCGGAAACAACGACAGGCGCAAGCCGACCAGCGCATGCAGGGCATCGCGCAGTTGCCGTGCCGGGCGCGCCGCGCTGCTGGCAGCGCCCGCCGGCGCAGGCGGCGCGGCATTGGCCGCTGGGTTGGGCGCGTTGGGCGCATCGGGTGCTTTGGCTGCGTCAGCTGCGTTCGCCAGCCCGAGCGCGGCGACGCGCGTGAGCGCGGCGTCGATGCTGGACATCAGGCTATCGGGCGCCGGCTGGCGCCCGCGGCGGTCGATACAGGTTTCGAAGTGGCTGCGGATGCCTTCCAGCACGCCGTCGATCGCCGCCGGCACGTCGCCGCCCAGCTTCGGACGCAGGCGGCGCAGGTCGATTGCGTTGAAGGCAATGCGCAGGTCGCGGAAGCTTTCGATGGACGGGTGGCGCTGGTCGTCGGTGGCGGCGAGCCGCGGAATCAGTTGCATCAGCCGGTCCAGCATGCGCGCGGCGAGATTGCGCTGATCTTCGATGGGCCGCGTCGAGGCGCTCAGCACCACGTCCGCCCAGCTCGAGCGCATCAGGCGGCTCGCGGCCAGTTCGGCGCCGAACGGCCGCGTCGCGCGGGTCCACAGAAAGGCATACAGCAGGCCTGCGAGTCCGGCGAGGTTGTTGTTCGCGAAGATGAAGAAGTCGGCGTCGTAAGCATCCTGAATGCTGATGAACGTCGCGGTGTTGACCGCCACCAGCAAGGTGATGACCGTGAACTGCGGGCGTGGAATCAAGGTGCCCACCAGAATGAACGGCCCGGCGAACAGGATCACCAGCATCGGAAAATCATGCACGTGCGGCAGCACGGCGAACAGGTACAGTCCCGCCAGCACGACGCTGATCGCCGTGGCGATGAAGAACTTGAACACCTGCGGCGCGGGGTCGTCGAGCGCGGCGAAGAAGCAGCAGGCAATGCCTGCCAGGGTGACCGCGCTGGCGCCTTCGTTCCACCCCGAACTGATCCACAGCACGCTCGCGACGATGATGGCGCCCACCGCCGAGGCGGCGGAAAACAGCATGATGCCGCGGTCGAAGTAGCGCGCCGTACCGCCCACGCGCCAGTGCCGGAAGCGCGGCTGCCAGGTGCCGTCTTCTCCCGTGATGATGTCGCGCAGCGTCAGGCAGTCCTGCCAGACGTCGACGACCTGCTGCAGGCGCCATAAGGCATTCGAAAGCAGCGCGCCGTCCCACGTGGCGAGGGCCGCAGGTGGCGGCTGCAACGTGGCGATACGCGCGCGCAGGGCGTCGGCTTCGCGGTCGGGCCGCTCACCCGGGCTGGCCGGACGCAACGGCGTATTGAACCATTTGATAACGTCGGCGAGCAGCGGCTCGAGGCCGGCGGGGCGCTGCTCGCGCTGGCTGCCGAGCAGCGCCATCAGCGGGTCGGCCAGCGACGACATGATGGGCAGCAGCAACTGCATGCGGCCGCGCAAGGCCTCGGTGCGGGTCAGGATGTCAGGGCGGGTCTGGTCGTAGGCGAGCTGGCTCAGCAGCATTTCGAGGGCGTTGACGGTGGCGACGAGCCGCTGGCGGCAAGCCGAGATCGCCGCGCCGGCAATCCGCCCGGCGAGCGTTTCGGTGGCGTAGAAGGCGGCGTCGTGGAACCAGCCGTCGGTACGTTCGATGAGCGACGGCGCGAGCCGGTTCGGAAACACCGTGCTGCCGACGACGCTGGCGCACACGATGCCGAGCACGATCTCCTCGGTGCGGGTGATGGCGAGGTCGAAGACACTGGTCGGACTGAACACCGCCGGCAGCGCGATCAACGGCATCGTGTAGCCCGCGAGCAGAAAGACATAGCTGCGCGCGGTGCGGTCGGTGAACGACAGATAAAGCAGGGTGCCTGTCCAGAGCGAGACGATCACGCTGAAGAGATACGGCGATTCGACGAAAGGCGGCACGAGCAGGACGGCCGCCGACGCGCCGAGGGCGGTGCCGAGCGCACGATAGAGCGCTTTCGAACGGGTCGCGCCGACGAACGGATTCGACACGATATAGACCGATGCCATCGCCCAGTAGGGGCGTGGCAGTTGAAACACAAGCCCGATGTAGAGGGCGAGCATCGCCGCTCCAAAGGTCTTGACGGAAAAAAGCCAGTCGCGCAGTGAGGGGTAAACCATAGGCGCTACGCGGTGGCTAGCGCGGACGCAGCGCGCCGCCATGACCGGACGAGCCCACGGGGGCCGCGAACGCCAGGGTGAAAGGCATCGGGATTCGACATGGTTCGCATCGGCTAGGGTGAAGAAAAAAGCACCGGCAGTGGATGCCCGCTGGTTATCCGGCGACCACTGGAGGCGGTCTGTCCATATGACCAGCATGAAGCTTGCATGATAAATGAGTCTGTCCCGCTTATGCGCAAGTCTTCGAACTGGAGCGTCGTCGACGCCGGGTGCCAGGTGCGCAATCAGCGGCATGGAGGCGCCTTGCGTAGCCGCCCCAGGCAAGTGCGTGAAGCATGGACCGCTCGCAGCTGCGCAGACTAAACTGCTGAGCAGACCGTACGGACATGATTCGCCTGCGGCGCATGGCTCGACATCAGCAAAGGCATTGAACAATGAGAGACCTGATTGAGCTGGACATCCGCCCGGGATGCGCAACGCTTATGTGCCGGGCCGTGCGACGACTACGCGCCCACGCCCTGTTGCTCCTGCTGGTGAGCGTGCCACTGCCTGTTCTGGCGCAACAACTGGCGGCGCTGCCGCCAGCGCCGGCCGGTACGACGTCGTCCACCGGGGCGAGCCTGCTGCCGGGTCTGGTGCGCGAGCGCATCGGCCTGCGGATCAGCTTGCCGGACGGCGCGAAGCCCACGCTCGAAGCGCTGGTCGTGCGGCCCGCCCGTCCGGGCCGCTTGCCGCTCGTCCTGATGACGCCGGGAACGCCTCGCGGCGTCGGGGCGGGCGTCGTGGATCGCGCGCCGGAGTTGATGCTAGGCGCGGCGGTGGCGTTCGCGCAGCGCGGTTACGCCGCCGTCATCGTGTTGCGGCGCGGCTTTGGTCGTTCGGACGGACCCTATGCGGAAGCGCTCGGTTCATGTAGCGACGAGGACTATCCCGGCACCGGCAAGGCATCCGCGGACGATGTGCTCGGCGCGCTGGAATCGTTGCGCCTGCAACCTTGGGTGGACCCGCAGCGCGTGATCCTGCTCGGCAAGTCGACCGGCGGCTTTGCGGTGCTCGCGGCGGCCGCGCGCAATCCGCAAGGCGTGCTCGGGATAGTGGATTTTGCGGGTGGCCGCGGCTCGTTGCGCCCCGACTATGTGTGCCGCACGGATCAACTGATTGCCACGCTCGGACAATATGGCGCGAGCGCGAGGATTCCGAGCCAATGGGTGTGGTCGGAAAACGATCACTATTTCAGCCCTGAGCTGGCCCGCCAGATGCTGAGCGCCTACACGTCCCATGGCGCGCCGGCGCAACTCGCGGTGCTGCCGCCGTTTGGCGAGGACGGCCATGAACTGCTCTACGACGCCCCCGCGCAAACCTGGTGGCCGACGCTCGAACCGTTTCTGCAGAGCCTGCATCTGCCGACCGCGATGGTGGTCGATCTGCCCTCGCTCGCGGCGCTGCCGGCGCCGGCTGGTTTGAATCGCGGCTGCCAGGACCGCTTCGATGCCTACGGTGCGTCGCGTAATGAGGGCAAGGCCTTTGTCATTGCTCAAGGCGGCCATTGCGCTTACAGCCTGATCGAGCGTTCGTCGCAGGAGGCCGCGGACGAGGCGTTGGCCTACTGCAATGGCAAATGGGCGGGTTGTAAGGTCTATGCGGAGGGACAGCATGTGGCCGAGTAGCGCAAGGAGCCGCGTGCTACGATAATTCGCCGATCGTGATGGAGACTCACATGAATCCGGAGACCGTGGCCAGGTTCGACCACGAATTTGCACCGCGGATTGCCGCGACCCTCGCCGGCCTGTTCGATAGCGGCGTCCATACAGAGGTTCAACCCTACGCGGGCCACGGCCACCCCACGCGGGTCAGGATGTGGGCTGCGTCGATCGAAGCGCTGCGTCACTATCCGCATCCGCTCAATCTGCATTTCACCTGGGACAGCGACGAGATCGAGCGTCTGATGGGCGAGGGCGGCGAGGCGCGTTTTGCCCGCTATCTGAAGGCGCTGCCGCGCAAACTCGAGGCGTGGCACCTCGCGCGTGAGGTGGACTTCCGGTCCCATTCGCAGGCGGAGATCGAAATGTTGCTCGGCGGTCTGGACTTCGAGGCCTAGCTTTCGTCCGCGCCCACGGTGCGTGCCGCCGCAGTCAGTCAATTATTAAAAATGAATCCCGTTCAGGCTGGGTGAAACGACGCCGTAAATGGCGAGAGAGATGCAAGCTGCGCAGACACGTCGGACCTTTGGAGTCGTTGGGGCATTCATGAACCTCGGTGATCCGCACATTGCCGTGTGTTCGCTGCTTGCCGTCAATCATCTAACGCCTTCCGGACGGAGTCCCTCGTATGGGCATGCGCTCAATTGCAGTCAAACTGAGCCTTATTTTCGGCGCGGCGCTCGCGGCCACCATTCTCGCGATCACGCTATTCGCTACGCTCAATGTCCGCCGTCAGGCGGTCGACAGTTTCAACGAGGCGAGCAACGGTCAGATTCGTCAGATCGATGCCAGCCTTAAAGATACCTTCAGGCGGATTCACGACAACGTCGTGTTCCTGTCCAATACGCCGCTGGTGCAGTCGGCCAATGAGTCGGTGGCGAACTATCTGACGCACGGCGGCCAGATGACGCCCGATACCAACGGCGGCGTCGAGACCGACATTTTCCATCTGCTGCAGCGCTTCGGCGACAGCCACCCCGATCTGCAATACGTCTACGTCGGCACGAAGTGGGGCGGCTATGTGCAGTGGCCGAAGGGAAAATTCACCAGCGACCACTACGATCCGCGTGAACGCCCGTGGTTTACCGAAGGGACCCAGGCCGCAGGCGAAGTGCGTCGCACGCCGGCTTATGCGAATTCGGGTGGCGACAAGAACGTCATCATCAGCTTCGTGCGGACGGTGCAGGACAGCCAGGGCAAACCGCTCGGCGTGCTCGGCATGGATATCTCGCTCGACGGCTTCGCGAAGATGATCGGCCAGGTGCACTTTGGCGACACCGGTTATCTGATGGTGGTCGAAGACAGCGGCACGGTGCTGGTCGATCCGCGCGAACCGTCGCACAATTTCAAGGCGCTCAAGGATCTCGGCGACGGCTATCGCCAACTCGCGGATATCGCAAACGGTGAGCAATCGATCGATATCGACGGCACGCGCTATGACGGCGTCATCTATACCTCGCCGGAACTGGGCTGGAAATACATCGGCCTGATTCCGCACCACGAGATGATGGCATCGGCCAATCGCCTGAGCGCGATCCTGATCGCAGCCGGCCTGATCGCGCTGGCCGCTGCGCTCGCGCTGACCACCGCACTGGGCCGCAAACTGACGGCGCCGCTACGCCAGGTGTCGAACGGCATGCAGGACATCGCATCGGGCGACGGCGATCTGACGCAACGTCTGCCGGTGACGAGCGACGACGAAGTGGGCGTGCTGGCTGCACAGTTCAATGCATTCGTAGAAAAGCTCAACGGCGTGCTGCTGAATATCCGCGCCAACAGCGAGACGCTGCGCGTGGCGACGGGCGAGATCTCGGCGGGCAACGCCGATCTCTCCGCGCGTACCGAGCAGCAGGCCGCGGCGCTGGAGGAAACCGCCGCCAGCATGGAAGAGCTGACGTCCGCGGTCAAACAGAATGCCGACAACGCACGCGAAGCCAGTTCGCTCGCTTCGAATGCCTCGGACGTGGCGCGTCGCAGCAGCGACGTGGTGGACCGGGTCGTCGTCACGATGAGCGATATCAGCCAGAGTTCGAGCCGCATCGCGGATATCACCGGCATCATCGAGGGCATCGCGTTTCAGACCAATATTCTCGCGCTCAACGCAGCGGTGGAATCGGCGCGTGCCGGTGAACACGGCCGCGGTTTTGCAGTGGTGGCAAGCGAAGTGCGCAGTCTCGCGCAACGTTCATCGAGCGCGGCGAAAGAGATCAAGGAACTGATCGGCGCCTCGGTCGGCAAGATTCATCAGGGCTCGGCGCTCGCGACCGAAGCAGGGCAGACCATGTCGGAAGTCACGCATGCGGTGGGGCAGGTGACGGCCATCATGAGCGAGATCGCGGCGGCATCCGACGAACAGAGCCGCGGCATCGCCCAGGTCAATCTGGCCATCACCCAAATGGACGACGTCACGCAGCAGAACGCGGCGCTCGTCGAAGAGGCCGCCGCGGCTTCCCGTTCGCTGGAAGACCAGGGGCGGCAACTGAACGAGACAGTGGCTGCGTTCCGTCTGCGTGCCGTCGATTAAGCGCGCGCTGCGCGTCTAGAAACGTCCATTCGTATCGGTGCCCGGCGTGAACGACACGCCGCGCAGCACCTCACCAAATCCCGCGCTGCGTAGCGTCACGAACTTCTCGTTCGCAGCGGGGCTGGTGTTCTTCAGCACGTCGCGCGTGACCACCAGCTTGTTCGGATCCGCGCCGACGTCGCCATCGCCGCTCACGGTCGACGTAATCGCCCAGAGCGTCACCGTGCCGTCGTCTTCCACCCGGCCCGTCAGGCTACGCAGTCCGTCCGTTGCAGGCGCCCACGGCAGGCCCGTGGCCGCGTTCGAGCCGGTCGGATAGCGCGGCACGGTGTACTGCGTGCCCAGATTCAGACCGGCTTGCAGCGTATAGGCAAGCGTCCATTTTTTCGCTGCGGCGTTGTAGATCCATTTCTGCAGCCCGGCGCCCTTCTGTGCGGCGGCATGCGTGAACAGATCGGTGCCGCCCGTGTAGCCGTCGCCTTCATCCGCGACATACAGCGTCGTGGCGTTGGCGAACCAGGGGCCGAACGGATACGCGAGGGTCGTGGCGGTTTTGTTGGGCGTCGACGGGAAGCCCGCCAGGATACACATGTTGCTCGGCAAGCCCGCTGTTTGCAGCGTGGCGGCGTTGTACGCGAGCGGCGTGGTGGGCAGCTTGGCGTTGGCTGCGGGCACGCCTACACCGGAGGGGCAGGCCGTGCCGGTGGTATCGAGGAAGTACACCGTGTTGACGCCGTTGCTGCCGCTACCTTTGGTGTAGTACAGGACGTTGTTGTAGATCGTGACGCCGCGGAAATTATCGTCCTTGCCGATCTTGTCGGCCTTGACGCCGAGTTGGGTCACCGAGAAGCTGCCGAGCGGCGTCGGTGTGCCGGGGTTCTGCTCCGCTTCGGGTTGCTTCGACAGGTCCACGAGCTGCGCGCCGGTGCCGATGATGACGCCGTCCGGCTGCGGGTTCGCGCCGTTACCGGCATTGCCGGTGGCATAGAACAGTTCGTGACCGTTGGCGTTGTTCAGAATCGCGGCGCGGCCGTTGTCGCCGCTGAAGGCGTTCGTTTCGGTGAAACGGAAATGACCGGAGCGATCCACCAGCGCAATGCCGCGATAGACGTTCTGGCCGTCCGGATTGGTCGGATCCACCTCGCCCGGCGTATTCGCGTTCGAAACGTCGAGCGCGTTGACCGGCGCAACATAGCCGACGAAGCTCAGATACTGGCCGTCGGTCGACAGATGCAAGGCCAGTTCGGACTTCGAACTGAAGCTCGTCACGAGCTGGTGGTGCGTATCGTGGTCGTGCAGGCTATTGGGTACTTCCAGCGAGCTGACGAGTCCGCCCGAGGGCGTCACCTGATCCAGATAGATTCGCGAGGTGATGCCGAAATTGGCGTCGTAGAGCACGTTGTTCCAGACGTACGGATAGGTACCGTCGTTCGTGGCACCGGTGGCCGCGCTGCAGCCGCCCGTCGTGTTCGCGCAGTTCGGCGGCAGGACCGTACCGGGCTGTACGTTGCTCGACAGGTTGTCGTAGACACTGCGGCTCACCACCAGCAAGCCCGGGAAAAACGGGCTTTCACCGTTGAAGGGAAACTGCTGCGCCGAGGCGCTGAGGCTGGCGGCGAGCAACGTCAACGCCAGCAGCGGGGTGCGTGCTTTGCGCAGGGAACGAAAATTGGCGTGGGACGTGAGGCGGGAAGGTGCGCAGGCGCGGGCAACGGTTTGCATCTGTAGTCTCCGTACGGCGTTTGGGGGAATAGTGGTGACGGACTTGCAGGACAACCGATCTACCCTACCAGCGCTTGATGAAGGATGTTTGACGTGCTGCTTTCAACTTCGTCAGGTGTCTTGACTTGTCGGCGCGGCTTTCGTCTGACTTCATTCACATAATTGCCGAATGCAGATGGTGCGGATGCTCGAGCGTCTCGGCGATGATGCGCAACGCCTCTGCACATTCTTCACGATTCTTCGAACCACCCAGGCACACCCGTAATGCGTTAGGCGGATTGCCGTCGGTGGAGAATGCGGTGCTGGCGACCGCGGCGATTCCCTGGTTGCGCAATTGCAGCGCCAGTTCGGCTGAACTCCATCCACCCACGCCTGCGATGGGCAGCCATAGATGAAAACCATCCGCATGCGCGTCATAAGACGATTCGCCCAGCACACGTGCGGCGATCGCCTGCCGCGCTTTCGATTCGCTGCGAATGGCATTGAGCATCTCTTGCGCCGTGCCGTCGCTCACCCATTGGGTCGCGAGCGATACCGTAAACGGGCTGGCCATCACCGTCGTCGCGCGCAGAGCACCCGCGAGGCGTTGTGTCTGGCGCGGTGTCGGCGCCTGCAGATAGGCGACTCGTAAACCGGCGCCAAGACTCTTCGACAAACCCGTGACGTAGTAGGTCAACTCAGGCGCGAAGCTGGCCAGCGCATCGGGCGCCTGCAGCGGCAGCATCGCGTAGGCATCGTCCTCGATGATCGGAATGCTGTAACGCAAGGCGACATCCGCGAGCGCTTCGCGCCGCTTGTGGGTGAGCGTCAGCGTGCTGGGATTCTGCAGGGTGGGATTGCAATAGAACGCGCTCGGCTTGTCGGTCTTGCATAGCGCCTCGAACGCATGCGCGAGCGGTCCCTCGTCGTCACGCGCGAGCGCCTGCAGCCGCACGCCGAGTTGCGCGGCAATCGCCTTGATACCCGGATAGGCGAGCGTGTCGAGACAGATCATCGCGCCAGGCCGCGCCAGTTGCGAAACCAGCGCAACCAGCGCGCTGTGAATGCCGGGGCAGACCAGCACGTGGTCCGGCGAACAGTTCGGCAGACGGCGCCTGAGCCATTCAGTGCCGGCTGCCCGGTCCGCCGGCGCGCCGCCGAAATCCTGATAGCGCAACAGCTGATAGGGATCGCTGTCCGCCATCAAACGCGCGGCGGACTCGCGCAAACGCAGCGCGTAGTCGGCGGGCTCGGGCGGCGTATTCATCGTCATTTCGATGCTGCTGCCGCCCGCTAGCGGCAGCGTGGCCGTGCGGCCGCGCACGAAGGTCCCGCTGCCGGCACGCGAATCGAGCAGGCCGCGCTTCTTCGCCTCCGCATAGGCACGCGCCACCGTGGTGTAGTTGAGCGCCAGTTCGCCGGCCAGATCGCGCAGACCCGGCAGGCGGTCGCGCGGCCGCAGACGTCCGGTGGCGAGATCTTCTTCGATCAGATCGGGAATCGCGAGGTAAGCCGGCTTGCGGATTTCGGCGAGGCGTTTGATCCAGTGATGTGTCGGGCTACTCATCGTTTTCGTGAAGATAGATGACGGTTTAGCGGCGGTCGCAGCGGCCTCGCGCGACGATGAAAAGTGATCGGACGCAATGATCGGATTGATCGTATCTGGTGAACGACTGCACCGGCCCCGCGCATGCGCACCAGCAGAATCGCACCCGGCTGGTGCGATCGAGGTCCGCACAGCCGCTTGCGTTGACGGCACCACTTGTATGCAACCTTCGGGCCAAAAATAATTTCGGGGCGCTAAACGAATGATCGTCTGTTTGATTGGAAAGTGATCGCATGAGCGGCGGCCTTCAATGGCACGGGCGTTGCGTTAGTGAGTGCGGTGCAAAGATCAAGGCGGCGCTGCTTGCCACCACACGACAACCCCGTTCACGCAAACCTGCTTGGAGAGTGCCATGCCAGCCGTCAACACGCCGCTGCATCAGAAGGGCGATTACTTCGTCGACTATGAAGAGAAGGTTTTCGAAGACGTGAAGGCCGAGCCGGGTGAAAAGGCGCTCGTCACGTTTCATACGGTGGCGTTCGAGGGCTCGATCGGTTTCGTCAATATGCTGCAGGCCACGCGGCTGCAACGAAAAGGCTTCGAGACCTCGGTGCTGCTGTACGGGCCGGGCGTCACACTCGGCTTGCAGCGCGGTTTTCCGACGCTCGGCGACGAAGCGTTTCCAGGTCATCTGAACTTCAACAAGCAGTTGATGAAGTTCATGGAAGAAGGCGGCAAAGTGTACGCGTGCCGCTTTGCATTGCAGGCGCTCTACGGGCATGGCGAGGCCTCGCTGATTGAAGGCATTCGCCCGGTCAGTCCGCTCGACGTGCTGGATATCCAGCTTCTGCATCGCAAGGACAACGCACTGATCATCCACACCTGGACGGTCTGAGCACAGGCGGCCACCACCATGTCTGAAAAACGCATTGTTCGTGCTGCGGCGGTCCAGATTTCGCCGGACTTCGAACGCCACGACGGCACCCTCAACAAGGTCTGCGAGGCGATCGATCAGGCCGCCCGCGAGGGCGTGCAACTGATCGTGTTCCCCGAGACCTTCGTGCCGTATTACCCGTACTTTTCGTTCGTGCGGCCGCCGGTGGCTTCCGGTGCCGATCACATGCGCTTATACGAGGAGGCGGTGGTGGTACCGGGGCCTGTGACGCAGGCCGTCGCCGAACGCGCGCGCCTCTATGGCATGGTGGTGGTGCTCGGGGTCAACGAGCGCGATTACGGCAGCCTGTACAACACGCAACTGATTTTCGATGTCGACGGTCAGTTGCTGCTCAAGCGCCGCAAGATCACGCCGACCTTCCACGAGCGAATGATCTGGGGCCAAGGCGATGCGGCTGGCTTGAAAGTCGTGCAGACGGCTGTCGCGCGGGTCGGTGCGCTCGCGTGTTGGGAGCACTACAACCCGCTCGCCCGTTATGCGTTGATGACGCAGCACGAGGAGATTCACTGCAGCCAGTTTCCGGGCTCGCTGGTGGGGCCGATCTTCGCCGAGCAGATCGAGGTGACGATCCGTCATCACGCACTGGAGTCAGGCTGTTTCGTTGTCAATGCAACGGGTTGGCTGACCGAAGCGCAGATTGGCTCGATCACCAGCGAAGCGAGTCTTCAGAAAGCGCTGCGCGGCGGTTGCAATACGGCGATCGTGTCGCCCGAGGGCCAGCATCTGGCCGCGCCGCTGCGCGAAGGCGAGGGCATGGTGATTGCAGATCTGGACATGGCGCTGATTACCAAACGCAAACGCATGATGGATTCGGTCGGTCATTACGCGCGGCCAGAACTGCTTAGCCTCGCGATCAACGAACGGCCGGCCGCGACCGTGTCGCCGATGCCGTCGTGGGACGCTTCGGTTGCCGAGACTGCCACCGATTTCAACTCAACCGTGGGAAGCCGCGATGAACTCGAACGAGACGCTGCCGGCCGCTAGCCGGCAATTGATGACGGAGTTGCAGTCGGCCGGTTTGCGGCTCGCGGATCCGGGCACCGGTGTCGCCAGTCGGCGCGGCGGGGCGGGGCCATCGGATCACAAGGCGGTCACGGTGGATGGCGTGACGATCATGGTGCCGGTACACACCCACAGTGCGTGGCATTCGCCGTTCGTCGCCGCTGCGGCGGATGCGGGCGGCGTGAGTGCTTTATTGCGCGGCACGATTCCGATTGCCAACATCAGCTTTCCCAAGGCGCCGCGTTTTTACGGCATGCAGACGCTCGACGGCGTGCCGTACTCGCAGATCGCGACGCTCCATGGTGCCGATGTGCTGGCGACGACGGTGCTGCAGACCTGCATCCGCTACGAAAGCCGCCGCAAGACCTGCAAGTTCTGCGCGATTGGTCAATCGCTGGCGGCGGGTCGCACGATCGCACGCAAGACGCCGGAACAACTCGCCGAAGTGGCGCGTGCGGCCGTGTTGCTCGATGGTGTCAAACATATGGTGCTGACCACCGGCACACCGCCCACCAGCGACCGCGGTGCGCAGATCCTGTGCGAAAGCGCGTTTGCGATCCGGGCCGCGGTCGATTTGCCGATCCAGGCGCAGTGCGAGCCGCCCGACGACGACCGCTGGTTCGCCCGCATGAAGGCGAGCGGTATCGACACGCTCGGCATGCATCTTGAAGTCGTCACGCCGCTGCTGCGCGAACGCATCATGCCGGGCAAGTCTGGCGTGCCGATGTCGCGCTACATGGAGGCATTCAAGGCGGCGGTAGCCGTGTTCGGCCGCGGGCAGGTCAGCAGCTACATTCTCGCGGGACTTGGCGATAGCGCGGAGGCGATCCTGACGACCTCGCGCGAGCTGATCGAACTCGGCGTGTATCCGTTCGTGGTGCCGTTCGTGCCGATCAGCGGCACGCCGCTTGAGGACCATCCGGCGCCGACACCGGAATTCATGAAGTCGGTCCTGCAACCGCTCGGCGCGATGCTGGCCGCGGCGGGTCTGCGCTCGAGCGATATCAAGGCCGGTTGCGGCAAGTGCGGCGCGTGCTCATCGTTGTCTTCGTACGAGGTGTGACCATGTGGGGCGAAGCGATCGCAGGAGTGTCGAACGTGCTCGATGTGCCACCGGCGTTGCCGGCGCGGTACACACCGGCCGAATACCGCATCAAGTGGACCACGCTGCCGTGGGAAGCTGAGGAGGCCTACAAGCTGCGGCGCGCGGTGTTCTGCATCGAGCAGGGCATCTTTGTGGGCGACGACCGCGACGCGATCGACGAGCGGGCCCAGCAACTGGTCGCGGTGAGCTGTCTCGCCGGAATTCCCGACCAGGTGGTGGGCACGGTGCGTATCCATCAGGAAGCGCCGGGTGTCTGGTATGGCTCGCGGCTGGCGGTGCACGCGGCGTTCCGGCGGCACGGCAAGATCGGCGCGACGCTGATCCGGCTGGCCGTGACGAGTGCCCGCGCACTCGGCTGCGAAACTTTTCTCGCGCACGTACAGAGCCAGAATGTACCGCTCTTTCGTGCCTTGCATTGGGATGCGCTCGAACAGGAGCGGATACACGGACGCCCGCATCATCTGATGCAGGCGCAACTCGATCACTATCCGCCGTGCGCGGCGCCGCGCAGCGGCTTCGTCACCCAGGCGCGGAGCGGATCATGAGCGTGGCGGAGCTGGTCGCCGGTCTGCGCGAGAGCCGTGGCTTCCGGCATAAAACGGATATTGCCGGCGTGGTGTCGTCGCTGGCGCAGCGCTTGCCTCACGGCGCGCGCGATCTCGCCCAGGCGGTGGCGTTAGGCGACGACTGCGCAGCGTTGACAGACGGCGAAGGCTATCTGCTGTTTGCCATCGAAGGCATGGTCAGCGATTTCGTGCAGACGATGCCGTGGTTTGCGGGCTATAGCAGCGTGATGGTCAACGTCAGCGATATCTACGCGATGGGTGGACGGCCGCTCGCAGTGGTGGATGCGTTATGGAGCGAGAACGTCGAGGCCGCGCACGAGGTGCTGGCGGGGATGGCTGCGGCGTCGGTGGCGTATGGCGTGCCGATTGTCGGCGGACACACCAATGCCCGCAGCGATCAGGCGCAACTGGCCGTATCGATCGTGGGACGCGCCAAGGCGCTGTTGTCGAGCTTCAACGCGCGGCCAGGCGACCGTCTGCTGATGGCGGTCGATCTGCGCGGTCGCTTCGAGGAACCGTATCCGTTCTGGAATGCGTCGGTCGGCGCGCCTGCGACGCGTTTGCGCGGCGATCTCGAACTCCTGCCGCAATTGGCGGAAAGCGGTCTGTGCGACACCGCCAAGGACATCAGCATGGCAGGTGCCCTCGGGACCGCCTTGATGCTGCTCGAATGCTCGCGGGTCGGTGCGCGTATCGATCTCGACGCGATTCCCATGCCCGCCGACGTGCCGCTAGCGCGCTGGCTCACCGCGTTTCCGAGCTATGGCTATTTGCTGTCGGTACGCGAGGAACAGGTGAAGACCATTCAGGCGCGATTCGCGGCGCGCTCGCTCGCTTGCGCGGAGATCGGTACGGTGGACGACACGCAGGCGGTGGTGGTCCGTCGTGGTGAGGATGCCGAAGTGTTATGGGACTTCAGCGGTGAATCCTTCATTCTGCCGGCACAAAGGAGCCCTCATGCCTGTCATGCGCTTCCGGATTGAATGGCCCGATGGCGGCGAAGCGAACTGCTATTCGCCTTCGCAGGTAATCAGCGATTTCTTTACGCCGGGCCACACGTATGCGCTGGACGATTTTGTCCAACGCTCGCGCGAAGCGCTCAACATCGCCTCGGAGCGCGTGCGGGCCAGGTACGGCTTCGCATGCTCGGCGGCAATGGATCAGTTGGCGCAGATCGAACGTGACGCGCAACGCTTTCGCGAGCAGGCGGGCGCCAGCGTAAAAGTCATCGAGCTGATCTGAGCCGCAGTCATGCGACAGGTTCGAGTCGCGCCTGACCTGTTCTGTCCGGACCGCCGCGCGATGAGATCAGGCTGCTTTTCTATTTGCAAGGACGCATCATGTCGAATACAGCGCACTCCGTGTCCAGCGGGACCGGCGAACCTGGACACTACAGCGTGCTCGTGGTGGGCGGCGGGCAAGCGGGTCTGTCGATCAGTTACTACCTGAAACAGGGTGGGGTCGATCATCTGGTGCTCGAAAAGGAAACGGTCACGCATACCTGGCGCAAGCAGCGCTGGGATGCGTTCTGTCTCGTCACGCCGAACTGGCAGTGCGCGCTGCCGGGCCATCCCTACGCCGGTGACGATCCGCACGGCTTCATGAAAAAGGACGAAATCGTCGCCTACCTCGACGGCTTCATCGCGATGGTGGATGCGCCGGTGCGGGAGCATACGCAGGTCAGCCGCGTGAAGCGGCGCGATAACGGCACGTATGCAGTGGCGACCAGCCAGGGAGATTTCACGGCCGATCACGTGGTCGTGGCCTCGGGCGGCTACCACACGCCCATCGTGCCGCGTCTGGCAGAACGCCTGCCCGCACGGATGGTGCAGTTGCAGTCGTCGGAGTACCGCAATCCGCAGACGCTGCCTGAGGGTGCCGTGCTGGTCGTAGGTTCCGGCCAATCCGGTGCGCAGATTGCGGAGGACCTGCACCTGTCCGGCCGCAAGGTGGTGCTCGCGGTGGGCGAGGCGCCACGCTGCGCGCGCTTTTATCGCGGCCGCGATGTGGTGGACTGGCTCGCGCAGATGCAGTACTACGATATGCCGGTGGAAAAGCATCCGTTGCGCGAAGGCGTGCGTGACAACACCAATCACTATGTGACCGGTCGCGATGGTGGCCGCGATATCGACCTGCGCAGATTCGCCGCCGAAGGCATGGAGTTATACGGACGACTCGAAGACCTGCGCGACGGGTCGCTGTACTTCACGCCGAATCTCGCGGCCAATCTCGACGATGCGGACGACACCTATAACCGTATCAACGCCAGTATCGACAGCTTCATTGAAAAGAACGCGCTCGACGCGCCTGCTGGCGGAGTGTACGAACCCGTTTGGCAACCGGCTGAGGAACGCACGACGCTCGCGCTCGAAGACAGTGGGATTGCCGCGATTATCTGGTGCATTGGTTTTACGCCGGACTTTAGCTGGATCGACGCGCCTGTGTTCAATGGGCGAGGCTATCCGGCGCATACGCGCGGCATCACGCCGGTTGAGGGACTTTATTTTGTCGGCTTGCCGTGGCTACACACGTGGGGTTCGGGCCGCTTTTCGGGGATTGCGCGCGATGCGGATCACGTCGTGCAGGCGATTCTTGCGAAGCAGCGCGAGCGGGCGGCGGCTTGTGCGTCGATGGCAGCTTGAGGGGCTTGGGCAGCGAAGGCAGATGAGACCCCCGTTCCGCGCAAAGCGAGCGGAACGGGGGAGACGGTCTATACAGACGTCATGGAGGCCTAACTACCCAGCGCAGGATCGCTCATGCTGCTGCGTCCCGTTTCCACGTGACCGGCGAGGCGCCGCACGAACGTCGCGTCCGTATTGACGGTCACCGTCAGGTCGTACCAGCCGTAAGCCGCACGCAGATCGAGATAGAGTTCCTCATTGTTGCCGCCCGCGACGGTGCGCGTGAGGGTCATACCCGGATCGTACGCGTTGGCGATAGTGAACTCGCAACGCGCCGTGCCGAGGTTTTCGAGTCGCAACTGCAGGTTGCCGTTGGCGACGTCGTAGCCTGCGGCCACTTCCGGACGCGCGGTTTCCGGATGATTCCACCAGTTCGACGCGACGGCCGGCTTGCCGGCGAAGCGGCGCAGAAAACCATTCGGACCGAATACCGTGTAGTCGTAGGTGCCGTTGGCGTTGAGCGGGAAATCGTCTTCGAGACGCTTGCCGGCTTCGACCGTATAGCTGCGCGGTGTAGCGCTGCTATGGGTGGCGTAGACCAGCAACGCCGCACCGGCCTGGCCGCTGTTGACGAAGCGCATCGTCAGCTTGCCTTGCGAAGCTTCGTCGTGCAGGCGTACGAACAATTCATAGGGCAACGCACGCGCGGGGCGCACGCCCGGTTCCTGCTTCGGCACGGCCTGGACGAGCGGCGGCAGCGGCACATAGTCCGGATGACGCAACTGGTCCGGCGGCACGTAGCCGGCGGTGCTCGGCAAGGTCGGTTCGGCGTCGTTCGGATTGACGAAGTTGAACGCGGACATCAGATCGCCGCAAATCGCGCGGCGCCAGGGCGTGATGTTCGATTCGCCGAGATCGTGGTTGTGCCCGAAGCGCTTTTCGATGAAACGGATGACAGACGTATGGTCGAACAGTTGCGAGCACACATAGCCGCCCTTCGACCACGGCGACACCACGATCATCGGTACGCGCGGTCCGAGACCATAGGGCCCATTGGCATTCGCGCCGGCTGTATATTGACCGTTGCCCGTGTAGTTTTCGTTGGTGAGCGCGACGGTCGACAAACCGTTGGCGCTGGTGGACGGTGCAAACGGGGGTGCCATGTGATCGAAGAAGCCGTCGTTTTCGTCATAGTTGACTAGCAGCACCGTCTTGCTCCACACCTCCGGGTTCGACGTCAGGATCTGCAGCACCTGGTCGACGTACCAGGCGCCGTAGTTGGCGGGCCAGTTCGGGTGTTCGGAATAGGCTTCCGGCGCGACGATCCACGAGACCTGCGGTAATGTATTGCTGGTCACGTCCTGTTTAAGGATATCGAAGTAAGTGCCGCCATTCGACACGTTGGTGCCGGTACGCGCGCGGTCGTAGAGCGGGTTGCCCGGTTGCGCGTTGCGGTACTGGTTGAAATACAGCAGCGAGTTGTCGCCGTAGTTGCCGATGTACGGATTCGAGGTCCAGCCCCACGAGCCGCTGGCGTTCAGGCCGGTGCCCATGTCCTGATAGATCTTCCAGGAAATACCAGCGTTTTGCAGCACTTCCGGATAGGTCGACCAGCCGTAGCCCAGTTCGGAATTATCGATCACCGGACCGCCGCCGTTGCCGTCGTTGCCTACCCAGCCGGTCCACATGTAGTAGCGGTTCGGATCGGTCGGACCCATGATCGAGCAGTGGTACGCATCGCAGATCGTGAATGCGTCGGCCAATGCGTAGTGGAACGGAATATCTTCGCGGGTCATGTACGCCATCGTCGTGGTGCCCTTGGCCGGCACCCACTGGTCGTAGAGACCGCCGTTCCATGCGGTGTGCGTGCTGTTCCAGTCGTGCGCGAGATCCTGCAGGAACTGCAGGCCAAGGTTCGGCGCGCTCGGGCGGAACGGCAGCACATAGGCGGCATCGGCGGCGATGCCTTCCGCGAGCGGTTGATACCACACCGGATTGCCGGTGGGCAGCGAGACCGCACGCGTGTCGCCGAAACCGCGCACGCCGCGCAGCGTGCCGAAGTAGTGATCGAACGAGCGGTTTTCCTGCATCAGGATGATGATGTGCTCGATATCCTCGATGCTGCCGGTTGCATTGTTGGCGGGAAGGGCAAGCGCGTTGCGGATGCCGAGCGGCAGCATCCCTAACGCGGTTGCGGAACCGGCAGCCGAGGCGGCTGCGCGCAGAAAATCACGGCGATTTTTTGATGTCATGTTGGGCTTCGATCTTCAGGAGAAGGAATATGCGCGACGGCAAACAGGCAATGAAACGACCGGCGCGGGGAGTCGGACGACCTCAATCAACGGTGTGAATCACGGGTGTTGCAAGACTGTCGGATGCGGCTGTGCCGACCTGCGTGGGAGGCGGCGGTGTCTGGATGGTGTGCGCCGGCAAGGCGGACTGCGTTGCCTTGGCTCCAGTGGTTGGCGGCACCGCCCAGGGCGCGGGCGGCGCGGCGTTGATCTGTTCGGCGGTAGTGGCGGGCGTTGCGGCTGGCTTGCTGTCGTCGTTGCCGCAGGCGCTCAGAAACAGGCATATGGATGCCGCAAACAGGCATGCTGAGAGCGCGCGTACGCACGCGCATGGCCCTGCCGCCAAACGTTTGCCTACGGAGTTTTCCTCAAACAAAACGCTATACGCAGACCTGGCAAGCATGAGAGGCCTTCGACGGTAGGAGGGAATCCGGCGAAGGTGTGGGGTCCCTCGCTCGTCACCGCCGAAGCATAACGACTGACCTGTGTAGGTTTTATGAACCTTGGGTAAAAAGTTGCGATTGTGCAGGTTTGGGCAATTTGTCAAATTGCCCGCTGGATTGCACGGCGGCTGGCCGTTTGCCTCAAGGCCGCCGCGACGCTTCGATAAACGCGGCAATCGCTGCATTCAACGCGGCAGGTGCATCGCGATGCGGCGAATGCCCGCAAGCGTCGAGCTTGACCAGACGTGCATGCGCTACCTGTTCGGCGACCGCGTCGAGATGCGCCATGGTGCCGTAGTGATCGTCATGGCCTTGCACGGCGAGCAAGGGGCAACGGATTGCGCGCAGTTCGTCGACGATGCCCCAGGTCCTGAACGCCGGGCTCAACCAGATGTCGCTCCAGCCGTAGAACGCCGAATCGACATCGTCGTGATAGCGGCTGAGCTTTTCGCGCAGTTCGGTTTGCTGGTAGGCGGCTTTCGTTTGCGCGATACCTTGCAGCGAGATCTCTTCGACGAACACATGCGGCGCAATGGAGACGGCGCCGGCCAGCCAATCAGGAAACAACGCGGCGTAGAGCAGTGCGATCGAACCGCCATCGCTATGGCCGATCAGCCACATGTGCGCGCGTTGTACAGCATCGACGCCGAGTACATCCAGCAACGCGGGCAGGATGTCGCGGGCCTGAATCGTCAGAAAATCGACGGGCCAGCGCTCGTGATGAGGCCGCGGCGTGGAGCGTCCATATCCCGGGCGTGAATAGACGAGGCCGCGCAGGCCGAGTTGCTCGCAGAGTTGCTGCGGCCATTCGCGCCACATGGCGATCGATCCCAATCCTTCGTGCAAGAACACCGCAATGGGCGCGTCGGGCAGCGCCTGATTGATCCACCGGTACTCGATTCGCAGCGCGTCGCGCGTGGCAGTGGCGGGGAGGATGGCGAACCGCTTTGCCGATGCGGTTTTCGCTGCGTGTGCGTGTACGTCTGTGGGTGTTGCCGGGTTATGCATGAACCACCTTGAGTTGTTCGCAATGTGTGCCGCTCGAAAGAACGCTTTGCCAGCGGTATTGAAACGCGGGCCGACGTTTACGGTTTAGCGTTGCGCAGGCGACACCGCGCCGCACGCACGAATCACCAGTTGCACCACTTCCTCGGTCGACGCATCGAAGGCCTTCTGCGTCAGCGCACGTTTGCCTCCCAGCGCGAGAATCTGCGCATCGAAATCCGCGTAGTGTTGCGTAGTAGCCCAGATCATATACATCAAGGTCCGTGCACTGACCGGCGCGAGCAACCCGCGCGCAATCCAGTCGTCGATCACCGTGACACGGCTTTCGAGCCAGGGCTTCACGCGCTGCATGAGGATGTCCTGCATATGCTCCGCGCCGTGGATGATCTCGTTGGCCCACACCTTTGAGCCGAGCGGCCGCCGCCGCGACAATTCCATTTTCGCGCGCACGTAGCCGCTGATTGCCGTCACCGGATCATCACTGCCCTCGAACGTATCCGCCGCGCGATGCCAGTCCTCGAACAGGTCTTCGAGCACCCGACGATACAGCGCCAGCTTCGTAGGGAAGTAGTAATGCAGGTTGGCTTTCGGCAGGCCCGCGCGTTCGGCGATCATGGCCGTACTGGCACCTTCCAGGCCGCGCTCGGCGAACACGGCTTCGGCGCAGGCCAGCAGATGGGCCTCGTTCGATTCGCGGATGTGCGCCTTGCGCCGCCGCAAAGGCGCGCGGGTCTCATCGTTTTCAGCAAGCTCGGCTGGCACTTCGTCATGTCTCATTGTTGGCCTCGCGCGGCGCGCATGCCGCGTCGCGCTTCATTCTAGTCGTTTGAGCCGGTTCGGACACGCTCAATTGAACCACGTCAAAGCGCCATGCTGCGTTGCAATGGCACGTTTCTCGCTCTGTATCGCAGCGTACAAAAGGCATTGATTTGGCGGAGTTAATCGGCTACAACCTGTCCAATTGGACAGGATTTGACGAACGGCCTCAGCCCCAGGGTTAGCCCTCTGTCGAGTGCGTGCGAAACGGCTTAGGGTGTGCACCGTGGCCGTGCGAAAACGCCCCACGATCCGCCACGGATGCACCAGTTTTTCAAGGCGCGCAGGGCGTCTGGATTCATCGAAAGGAGCGAGACGAATGAACGCGGTATCCGAGGCGTTAAAGCATGCCGAGCCCGATACGTCGATCAAGGTCGACGGCAAGCGTCTGTGGGATAGCCTGATGACGATGGCCAGAATCGGTGCAACCCCCAAGGGCGGAGTCTGCCGCCTCGCGCTGACCGATCTCGACAGGGAAGGACGTGACGTGATCGTCAGTTGGGCGAAACAAGCAGGCTGCACAGTCACGGTGGATCAGATGGGCAACGTCTTTATGCGGCGTGCGGGGCGCAATCCGAACGCATTGCCGGTGATGACCGGTTCGCACGCGGATTCGCAGCCCACCGGCGGCCGCTTCGACGGGATCTATGGCGTGCTGGGCGGCCTGGAAGTCATTCGCAGTCTGAACGATCACGGCATCGAGACCGAGCATCCGGTCGAGGTGGTGATCTGGACCAACGAAGAAGGCTCGCGCTTCGCGCCGGCGATGGTGGCCTCGGGTGTGTTCGCCGGCGTGTTCTCGCTGGAATACGGTTTGTCGCGCAAGGACGTGGACGGCAAGACGATCGGCGAGGAACTCGAACGCATCGGCTACGCGGGCGATCTGCCGTGTGGCGGCCGGCCGCTTCATGCAGCGTTTGAACTGCATATCGAACAGGGGCCGATTCTCGAAGCCGAGCACAAGACCATTGGCGTCGTGACCGATGCGCAAGGGCAGCGCTGGTACGAAATCACGCTGACCGGTCAGGAAGCCCATGCCGGCCCGACGCCCATGCCGCGCCGTCGCGATGCGCTGCTCGGTGCGGCGCGGGTGGTCGATCTGGTCAATCGCATCGGGCTCGACCACGCGCCGTTTGGCTGCGCCACGGTCGGCATGATGCAGGTGCACCCGAACTCACGCAACGTGATTCCGGGCCGGGTATTTTTCACCGTGGATTTCCGTCATCCGGACGACGCGGTGCTCGCGCAGATGGACGCGGCGCTGCGCGAAGGTGTTGAACAGATCGCGAGCGCCATTGGTCTTGCGACGGAACTCGAACAGATTTTCTATTATGCACCGGTCGCTTTCGACGCCGAGTGTGTGAAGTCGGTGCGCGCCGCGGCACAGCGTTTCGGTTATCCGCATCGCGACATGGTGTCGGGCGCGGGCCACGACGCCTGCTATCTGTCGCAGGTGGCGCCGACGTCGATGGTGTTCGTGCCGTGCGTCGACGGCATCAGTCACAACGAGATCGAGGACGCCACGCTGGAGTGGATCGAGGCAGGCGCCAATGTGCTGCTGCACGCCATGCTGGGGCGTGCCTGCGAACCGGCTTCATGAACTTGCAAGGGTGACAGGGACGCCGCGTCGATCGGGTCTGGTCCGCGTTGGCGTCCGGGTTGGCCTTTTTAGAAAAACCTGACTGTATTGCCTATAAAACAAGCCGTCCCGACTGCGCGCGAGCGCAGCCGGCGGGCACGGCTACGTCCTCACAATCGAGAAGGAACGCGCATGGCCATCAAGCATACCGGCGACATTGCCCCGCAGCGCCTGTCGCCCGAGCAGCTTTCCTGCGAATTCGCGGATATTTCGCCCTTGCTCGATCCGGCCGCGGCAGCGGTCGCGGCGAGCCGCTGTCACTACTGTTACGACGCTCCGTGCATTCAGGCGTGTCCGACGCAGATCGATATTCCCGCTTTCATCCGCAAGATCGGCAACGGCAATCTAAAAGGCGCTGCCGTCGAGATTCTGTCGGCGAACCCATTGGGTGGCATGTGCGCGCGGGTCTGTCCGACCGAGATCCTTTGCGAAGGTGCTTGCGTGCGCAACCATCAGGACGAGAAGCCGGTGGCGATCGGCGCGCTGCAGCGTCATGCGACCGATTGGGCGATGGCACGCGGTGAAGTGCTGTTCAGGCGCGCCGCCGAGACTGGCCGCCATATAGCGGTAGTCGGCGCGGGGCCAGCGGGTCTTGCGTGTGCGCACCGCCTCGCGCTCGTCGGTCATCGCGTGACGCTCTACGACGCTCACGACAAGGCAGGAGGCCTGAACGAATACGGCATTGCGGCGTACAAGACGGTTGAGGATTTCGCGCAGCGTGAGGTGGCATGGCTGTGCTCGGTGGGTGGCATCGAAATCAAAAACGGCGTGGCGCTCGGTCGTGACGTCACGCTCGACGCACTGCGCAAGCAGCACGACGCGGTATTTCTGGCGATCGGCCTCACTGGCGTGCGCGAATTGGCGCTGGAAGGCGAGGACCTCGGCGGCGTGCTGAACGCGGTGGACTTTATCGAGCAGGTCCGCCAGGCGAGCGACCTCGGCAGCGTGCCGGTGGGACGCCGGGTCGTCGTGATTGGCGGGGGCAATACCGCGGTCGATGCGGCCGTGCAAAGCCGCAAGCTGGGCGCAACGACGGTGACGATGGTGTACCGCCGCGGCGTGGAGACGATGGGCGCAACGTGGGCCGAACGTGAGTTCGCGCAGAGCCAGGGCGTGACGCTCATCACGCATGCGAAGCCGGTGCGGCTAACCGGCAACGACGGCAACGACGGCAACGTCACGGGCGTCGAATTCGAGCGTCATTCGGCCGCAGGCACTGAGCGTTTCATTCTGGAAGCGGACATGGTGCTGAAGGCGATCGGCCAGACGCTGGTCGCCGTGGGCGTGGAGCGCGAGTTGCTGACGCTCGACGGCAGCCGGATTGCCGTCGACGCGAACCGGCAGACGTCATTGCCAGATGTCTGGGCGGGCGGCGATTGTGCCGCCACGGGCGCGCTCGATCTGACGGTGCAGGCGGTGCAGGACGGCAAGCTGGCGGCGGCTGCCATCGACGCTCACTTCGCCCGCACGGCGATCAGGGCCGCCTGATGGCAACGCACGTGCTGCACCCAGACGAACCTGCGACACCCGCATAAAACAGAGTCCCCAAGGAGCCGAACATGGCCGATCTGCGCTGTACGATTGCCGGCATCACGTCACCGAACCCTTTCTGGCTCGCGTCCGCACCGCCGACCGACAAAGCCTATAACGTCAACCGTGCCTTCGAAGCGGGTTGGGGCGGCGTGGTCTGGAAAACCCTCGGCCTCGACCCGCATGTAGTGAACGTCAGCTCCCGCTACGGCGCGGTGCAATGGAACGGCCAACGTATCGCAGGCCTGAACAATATCGAACTAATTACTGACCGGCCGCTCGACGTCAACCTGCGCGAGATTACCCAGGTCAAGCGCGACTGGCCGGATCGCGCGCTGATCGTCTCGCTGATGGTGCCGTGCAACGAACGCGACTGGAAATGGATCCTGCCGCTGGTCGAAGACACCGGCGCCGACGCAGTGGAACTGAATTTCGGTTGCCCGCACGGGATGAGCGAGCGCGGCATGGGCGCGGCGGTGGGACAGGTGCCCGAATACGTGGAGATGGTCACGCGCTGGGTGAAGGAGGGCACGAGGCTGCCCTGTCTCGTCAAACTCACGCCGAACATCAGCGACATCCGCACGGGTTCGCGCGCTGCTTACAAGGGCGGGGCCGATGGCGTGTCGCTGATCAATACGATCAATTCGATCGTCGGCGTGGATCTGGACGTGATGGCGCCCATGCCGATCGTCGACGGCAAGGGCACGCACGGTGGCTACTGTGGTCCGGCTGTGAAACCGATTGCGCTGAACATGGTGGCCGAAATTGCCCGCGACGTCGAAACGCCCGGTCTGCCGATCTCCGGCATCGGCGGCATTTCGACCTGGCGCGATGCCGCGGAATTCATCGTGCTGGGCGCGGGCAGCGTGCAGGTCTGTACGGCCGCCATGCATTACGGATTCCGTATTGTTTCCGATCTGACCGACGGCCTGTCGAACTGGATGGACGAAAAAGGCTATGCAACGCTCGACGCGATTCGCGGGCGCGCCGTCCCCAACGTCACCGACTGGAAGCACCTGAACCTGAAGTACGACATCAAGGCGCGCATCGATCAGGACAAGTGTATCCAGTGCGGCTTGTGCCATATCGCCTGCGAAGACACCTCGCACCAGGCCGTCACGCGCGAAAAAGATGGCGTTCGGCATTTTGAAGTGGTGGACTCTGAGTGCGTGGGCTGTAATTTATGCATGCATGTCTGCCCGGTCGAGCAGTGCATCACGATGGAACGCGTCGACGCCGGTGAATATGCAAACTGGACCACGCATCCGAACAACCCGGCACGCGTGGAGGTGGGCGAGTTGCAAGCCGCCGCGCAGGCCTAAGGGAATCAACGACTCAGCGACCCGTGGAGATCATTCAATGAAGCAGACAGCGCAAACCGTCGATCCGCAGCTAGCGGCCGGCGCGCAAGGCAGCAGTCTTTACAACGACGACCTGGCTCCAACCGGCGTCGCGCAACGCACGTGGAAGTGGTATCACTTCGCGGCGCTGTGGGTGGGGATGGTGATGAATATCGCTTCATACATGCTTGCTGCGGGCCTGACGGAGCAGGGCATGTCGCCGTGGCAGGCGGTGGTGACCGTGCTGCTCGGCAATCTGATCGTGCTGGCGCCGATGCTGCTGATCGGCCACGCTGGCGCCAAGCACGGCATTCCGTATGCGGTGCTGGTGCGCTCGTCGTTCGGCACGCAGGGCGCCAAACTGCCGGCCATGCTGCGGGCCATCGTGGCGTGCGGCTGGTATGGAATTCAGACGTGGCTCGGCGGCAGCGCTATTTACACCCTGCTGAATATCCTCACCGGCAATGCGCTGCATGGCGAGGCGCTGCCGTTCCTCGATATTTCGCTCGGGCAGCTAGCGTGTTTCGTCGTCTTCTGGGCGCTGCAGATTTACTTCATCGTGCACGGCACCGATTCGATCCGCTGGCTGGAAAGCTGGTCGGCACCGATCAAGGTGGTGATGTGTATCGCGCTCGTGTGGTGGGCGACATCGAAGGCCGGCGGGATTGGCTCGATGCTGTCGGCGCCGTCGCAGTTCGTGGCCGGCGGCAAGAAGGAGGGGCTGTTCTGGGTCACCTTCTGGCCGGGGCTGACCGCGATGGTCGGCTTCTGGGCCACACTTGCGCTCAACATTCCTGACTTCACGCGTTTTGCCCGTTCGCAGCGCGATCAGGTCATCGGGCAGTCGATCGGCTTGCCGGCGCCCATGGCGTTGCTCTCGGTGATCTCCGTGGTGGTGACGTCGGCCACGGTGGTGATCTACGGCAAGGCAATCTGGGATCCTATCGATCTCACCAGCCGTATGACCGGCATTGGCGTCGGCGTCGCGCTGGTGATCCTGACGCTCGACACGATGTGCTGCAACCTCGCGGCCAATCTCGTCGGGCCGGCTTACGACTTTTCGAGCCTGTGGCCGAAGGGAATTTCGTATCGCATGGGCGGCATGATTACCGCGACCATCGCCATCGTCATGATGCCGTGGAAGATTCTGGCCACGACGCAAGGCTATATCTTCACGTGGCTGGTGGGCTATTCGGCGTTGCTCGGGCCCGTCGCCGGCATCCTGATGGTCGACTACTTCCTGATTCGCGGCACGCGGCTCGACCCGCGCGAACTGTTCGACGAAAACGGCGAGTACAGTTACACGGGCGGCTGGAATATCGGCGCGGTGGTGTCGCTGCTGGTGGGCGTGTTGCCGAATCTGCCCGGCTTTTTGCATACCGCGTTTCCGGCCACCTTTCCGAACGTGCCGGCGTTCTTCAATACGCTCTATACGTATGCATGGTTCGTGGGCCTCGCGCTCGCGTCCATTGTCTACAGTGCGTGGATGAAGTTGAGCAAGGGATCGAGTGCGCGGGTTGCCAGCGCATGAGGTAAAGGGTGAGCGGGCGGAATAGACATAGCCGCTGTTCCGACGCAGTGACAGCGGCAATGAATACGTAGCAGTCAATGAGGAGGCAGCAAGATGACGACCCTGATTCGCGGCGGCACGGTAATCGATGCGGACCGTAGCTGGCGGGCGGACGTGTTGTGTGCGGACCCGCAGGATGGCGGCACGATCCTGCAGATCGGCCCGGACCTGGAGGCGCCGGCGGGCGCGTCGATTGTCGACGCACATGGGCAGTATGTGATGCCGGGCGGCATCGATCCGCATACGCATATGGAGTTGCCCTTCATGGGCACCACCGCCAGTGACGATTTCTATACGGGCACCGCGGCGGGTCTTTCGGGCGGCACCACGAGCATCATCGACTTCGTGATTCCCAGCCCGCGCCAGTCGCTGATGGAGGCGTTTCAGTCATGGCGCGGCTGGGCCGAGAAAGCTTCCGCGGACTACGGGTTTCATGTCGCGGTGACATGGTGGGACGAATCGGTGCATCGCGACATGGGCACGCTCGTGCATGAGCATGGCGTGTCGAGCTTCAAGCATTTCATGGCCTACAAGAACGCCATCATGGCGGACGACGAGGTGCTGGTGAACAGCTTCGCGCGCTCGCTCGAACTGGGGGCGCTCCCTACCGTGCACGCGGAAAACGGCGAACTGGTGTTCCAGTTGCAGCGGCAGTTGCTGGCGCGCGGCATCACCGGGCCGGAAGCGCATCCGCTTTCGCGACCGCCCGAGGTGGAGGGGGAGGCGGCCAACCGCGCAATCCGGATCGCCCAGGTGCTGGGCGTGCCGGTCTATATCGTGCACGTGTCGTCCAAAGATGCGGCCGATGCGATTGCGCGGGCGCGCAGCGAAGGACTACGGGTGTTCGGCGAAGTGTTGCCGGGGCATCTGGTGATCGATGAGGCCGTCTATCGCAACCCCGACTGGACCCGCGCGGCGGCGCACGTCATGAGTCCGCCGTTTCGTTCTGCCGAGCATCGCGAGGCGCTTTGGGCCGGACTGCAAGCGGGACAGTTACACACCACCGCGACTGACCACTGCGTATTTTGCGCATCGCAAAAGGCGATGGGCCGCGAGGACTTCACGAAGATTCCAAATGGCTGCGGCGGTGTCGAAGACCGCATGGCGGTGCTCTGGCATCACGGCGTGAATTCGGGCCGTCTCACGCCCAACGAGTTCGTGCGCATTACCTCGACCAATGCCGCGCAAATCTTCAACCTGTATCCGCGCAAAGGAGCCATCCAGGTCGGGGCCGATGCCGATATCGTGGTGTGGGACCCGGCCGCCACCAAAACGATTTCCGTCAAGACACATCACCAGAAGGTGGACTTCAACGTGTTCGAAGGCATGACGGTGCAGGGGGTGGCAACCCATACGCTCACGCGCGGGGCGCTGGCCTGGACGGATGGCGATCTGCGTGCGGTACGGGGCGCGGGTCAATATCTGAAGCGCCCGCCGAACTCCGCGTACTTCGATGCGATCCGGGTGGCTAACAAACTCAAGGAGCCGCACGCGGTCGAGCGGTAAGTGAGTCTGCGCCTGACCCGTGGGGATGCGTCTTCGGGTCAGGATTTTTTGCTCTTCATGACGGCGCGCTAGCGCTTCTGCCAGACCCGCAGTCCAAACTGCGGCAGCACCCCATAGACATGGTCGAGCATGTCCGACTGGATACGTTCGAACGATTCCCAGTCGGTGTCGTCGATGTACAGGAACAGCTCCAGCGGCAGACCGCGGTCTGTCGATTGCAGGAGGCGGATCACCAGCGGCATATCCGTACGGATCGTGGGATGCTGGCGAAAATACCCCGTCAGATAGCGGCGAAAGATGCCGAGATTGGTCAGGCGCGGATCTTCCTCCGCGAGGATCAACGGCGTCTGCAAATCCGTGCTGGCCTGCAGCTTCGCGAATAGTTCGTCGTCGCCAAACCGGATGCTGTCGACGTCCAGATGAATCTCGTGTTTGAGGCGCCGTCCACCGGATTCGACCATCCCGCGCCAGTTCTTGACGCCGTTGCTCAGCAGGACATAGCTGGGTATGGTCACAATCGCGTTGTCGAAATTGCGCACGGTAATCGTATTCAGGGCAATGTCGACAACCGTGCCGTCGGCGACGAAGCCAGGCACTTCGATCCAGTCGCCCACCCGCAACATGTCGTAAGCGGCCAGCTGGATGCTGGCGACGAAGCCCAGCAACGAGTCGCGAAAAATGATGATCAGGAGTGCTGTCATCGCGCTCACGCCGGTGAGGAAATAGGTGGGCGATCGATGCAGCAGCACGGAAATGAGGGCGATCAGGGCGGCCAGATACAGGACGATGGTGGCAACCTGCAGGAAGCTCTTGATCGGCCGCTCGCTCGCGTGCGGAAAATGGCTATAGCGATCCTCGATGCTGGCGAGAAAAGCGAAAGCCGCGCGCAGTATTGTCAGCACCATGTAGCACGCGGCGAGCGTCGCGAGTGGCGCCCCCAACAGGTAGACCACAGGAAACGACAAACCCGATATCAGCGGCGCTGACAGATAAACAAGGTACGCGGGCACCAGCGGCGCGAGGCGATCGAACACCTTGTGCTTCACTGCGGCTTGCAGCCATTTGCGGCGTTCGCCGCGCGCGAGCCGCCCGACGATCCACAGCATGATGAAACGCGTGAGGTAATAGCAGAGCGTGCTGATCAGCAGAATGAACAGCAGCAACGCGATCACGAGAAGCGTGGCGACGGCGGCGCTGTCGGTATAGGCATAAAAATGACGGTGCCCGTCGCGGTCCGTCACGATCTGGAAGATGCCACCGAACATAGAACCTCGCAGTGATGAGCAGGTCGTTCTTGCAGGGCTTCCGGTGGCGCCGATAACCGCCGGCGCGGTACAGAGGGATGACCCAGCGGCCTTAGCCTTTGCTGCAGTGCGGGTGAGGCCGGCTTCGGCGCCTCAAGCGGTATTGTAATGGCGGCCGTGCCCCGCGCGTTCAACGCGCTGAAACTCGCATCCTGACGGCTTATCACCGATCCGCATATTCTTCGAAAACTTCGTGCTTTGTCGAAACGCAGACCGTTTGCTACAGTCCGCCCACTCTGCCGGGGCGCCTAGCCGCGCAGGTACCGATTCTCCATACCAATACCTACGGAGCACACGCTCATGAAGTCGATTCGTTCCATTCTGTTGATCGCTCTCCTGCAGGCCGCGGCCGTGACCTCGGCTTTCGCTGCAGACGAGCTTGCCCAGATCAAGGCATCGGGCGTCTTCAAGGTCGGCACCGAAGGCACCTATGCGCCGTTCACGTACCACGATGAAGCGGGCAAGCTGACCGGCTTCGACGTGGACATCGCCACGGCCATCGCACAACACCTCGGCGTGAAGCCCGAGTTTGTCGAAGGCAAGTGGGACGGTCTGATTGCCGGCCTCGACGTGAACCGCTATGACGCCGTGATCAATGAAGTCGCCATTACCGATGCGCGCAAGGTCAAATACGATTTCTCGACGCCGTACATCACCTCGCATGCGGCCCTGATCGTGCGCGCGGATAACACCAGCATCAAGCGCTTCGACGACCTGAAGGGCAAGAAATCGGCCAATACGCTGACCAGCAATTTTGGCAAGATCGCCAAAGATCACGGCGCGGATGTGATCCCCGTGCAGGGCTTTAACGAATCGATCGACCTGCTGACCTCGGGCCGGGTCGATGCGACCGTCAACGATTCGTTGTCGTTTCTCGACTTCAAGAAGCACAAGCCGGACGCGCAGGTGAAGATCGTCGCGCTCGACAATTCCGGTGACAGCGACAAATCGGCGGTGCTGTTGCGCAAGGGCGATCCGGCGCTGGTGGAAGCGGTCGACAAGGCGCTCGCCGACATCAAGGCGGACGGTACCTACGAGAAGATCTCGCAGAAGTATTTCGGCAAAGACGTCTCCCAGTGAGCGCCGTCCGGCTCTGAGGGGTCTGAAACATGCCAGCCTGGTTGCACCTGATGGCACAGTCGCTGTGGCCCCTGCTGTATGCGGGGCTCGTGTTCACTGTGCCGCTCACGCTTGCGTCGTTCGCGCTCGGTTTGATGCTGGCGTTTGCCGCCGCGCTGATCCGCCTGTTTGGCCCCGCCTGGGCGGTGGCGGTGGTGCGCTTCTATGTCTGGCTGATCCGCGGCTCACCGTTGCTGGTGCAACTGTTTGTGATCTTTTACGGACTGCCGAACGTTGGGATCGTGCTCGACCCATTGACGGCGGCCATCATCGGCTTCTCGCTGAATGTCGGCGCCTACAACTCCGAGGTGATTCGCGGGGTGATCGAGTCGATTCCGAAGGGCCAGTGGGAAGCCGCCTATTCGATGGGGATGACACGCGGCGAGGCGCTGCGCCGCGCGATTGTGCCGCAAGCGGCACGGGTGGCATTGCCGCCGCTCTCCAACTCGTTTATTTCGCTCGTCAAGGACACCTCGCTTGCGGCCGTGCTTACGGTGCCTGAAGTGTTTCAGGCGGCGCAGCGGATTGCTTCGGTGACCTATGAGCCACTGATTCTGTATACGGAAGCGGCGCTGGTTTATCTGGTGTTCAGTTCGGTGTTGTCGTCCGCGCAGGTGCGGCTCGAGAAACGCTTCGGCCGGCACGCGCTTTTCCAGGCGGGGAACTGATGATCAAACTGGAAAAGATTGAAAAGTTCTTTGGTGAGCATCGGGTGCTGAGTTCGGTGGATCTCACGCTCGCTTCCGGCAATGTCACGGCATTGATCGGCCCATCGGGCAGCGGTAAAAGCACGTTGTTGCGTTGTGTGAATCTGCTGGAAATTCCCGAGGGCGGCTCGCTCGAACTCGGCGACCGGCGGCTCGAATTCAGCCGCCAGCACAAGCCTGCCCGCGACGCGGTGCTCGCCATCCGGCGTCGCACCGGCATGGTGTTCCAGAACTTTCAGTTGTTCCCGCATCTGACCGTGCTGCAGAACGTCATGGAAGGCCTCCTGACGGTGCAGAAGTGGGACAAGGCGCGGGCACGCGAACGTGCGCATGAATTGCTGACCAAAGTGGGCATCGCGCATAAGGCGGACGCGTGGCCCGCGACGCTTTCCGGTGGGCAGCAACAACGTGTCGCGATTGCACGGGCGCTGGCGCCGTCGCCCGAGGTGTTGCTGTGCGACGAGCCGACTTCGGCACTCGACCCCGGCCTCGCCGCAGAGGTGGTGGAAGTATTGAAGCAGCTGGCCAGCGAAGGCATGACGATGCTGATGGCCACGCACGACCTGCGGCTTGCCGCGTCGATCGCACGCGATGTCGTGTTCCTGAGTAACGGTGTGGTGGTGGAGCAGGGCGCGTCGCGGCAGATCTTCACCCAGCCTCGGCAAGCCGAGACCGCGCGTTTCGTGTCCACGTTGACGCAAACGCTGCCGGACGCATGGGCCAGTTGAGTCCGCCGGGTTCGCAATACGCTTTTGCTGCTTCGGCGTCGGGGCGACCGTACGGCCTTCGCTTGCGTGCTACAACACCTGCGATGAGGTCGGTACGCTGGTGTCGGTAGTGCGGCGCCTCTCGGCGCAGCGCTGAGGCTTTGACGGCGGCGCGCCGCACAGCGCGCGCCACCGCTCGTCATCATTGCGGTTTCACGAACCTCAAGGTCATCCGGTCCGACTCGCCGATCGCGGCGAAGCGCGCCTTGTCCAGGCTGCCGCCTTCGTAAGTCGGCGGTAGCGACCACACGCCGTGCGGATAGTCCTTCGTATCGCGCGGGTTGCTGTTGATTTCGCTGTGTCCGGCGAGTTCGAAGCCGGCGGCACGCGCGTGCTCGACGACGTACGCCTCCGTGACATAGCCGCTGTCGATCATCTGCTGTAGCGAAGTACCCGGTGCCGCACGATGTTCCTCGACGCCGAGCATGCCGCCCGGTTTGAGCGCACGGTAGAACGCGCGCAGGTTGGCATCGAGCTGGCCGTCCTTGATCCAGTTATGGATATTGCGGAACGTGAAGACGCGATCGACGTTGCCGTTCGCCGCGAAACCGCTGAACTGTCCCGCCTGCAGGGTGCCGACGACCACGTTGCCATAGACGGCCGGCGTCGCGGCGAGCTTGCGCGCAAACGCGGCGGCACCGGCCTGTTCTTCGGCCGCCGCCGCAGGCGACGGGCTCACGTATTCCGCCTCGTAGAGCAAGCCGTGATCGTGCAGGTAAGGCGCGAGAATGTCGGTGTACCAGCCGCCACCCGGCGCGATTTCAAGCACCGTTTGCGCGGGTGCGATCTCGAAGAATTGCAGTGTGTCTTGCGGATGACGATAGACGTCGCGCGCTTTCGCGGCGTCGCTGCGCTGCGGACCGGCGATCGCGCTGGTAAGCGACGCGTCCGTGCCGGATGGCGCTGACGCGCAGGCCGCAAGCAGCAGTGCCGCCAATAGCCCGGTAATGGAGTAACGCAGCGTGCGGAACATCGGATTGGGATGGTGAGTCATGGCACCTGGAATGAGTTCGAGTGGGCCGCGGCAAACCTGAGTCGCGACGGCAACAGGCCTAACGATAAGCGTTTGCCGCGCGCTTTGCACGCATGACGCACGCAGGCAGTCGCTGGCGGCTCCTTGAAATGGACGGCGAGACACGGTGGCCTGGCAGGGAGGCTGGCACGTGGCCTGCAAGCGCGGCGGATTCAGCGTATGTTATTTCGCGAGTTCGCTCCTCATTGCTGCTTGCCTCTGACTGGCGCCAACCCAACACGAGGCGGGCGCGAACATGGCGGAGCAGACTGCATTGCAAGTGCCTCTCTATCCCGCGTCGCTCGTCAGGCGATACGCGGCCGTCGATTCAAGCGGAGATTGCCTTTATGTCGATCCAGCCACGGCAGTTGCACCTCGGTGCCTTCATGCGACCCGTGACCATTCACACCGGCGCGTGGCGTTATCCAGGCGCGTATCCGGATGCCAACTTCAATTTCGCGCACATGAAGCGCTTCGCGCAGACGCTCGAGCGCGGCCGCTTCGACGCGTTTTTCATGGCCGATCACCTTGCGGTGCTCAACATGCCGGTGGCGTCGTTGAAACGCAGCCACACGGTCACGTCCTTCGAACCCATGACCCTGCTGCCGGCGCTCGCGGCCGTCACCGAGCATCTCGGTCTGATCGCGACAGCGTCCACGACATTCGACGCGCCGTATCACGTCGCACGCCGCTTTGCCTCGCTCGATCACATTAGCGGCGGCCGCGCGGGCTGGAATCTCGTGACTACGTCGAACCCGGACGCGGCGCTAAACTTCGGGCTCGAAGAACATGTTGAGCATGACGAACGATATCGACGGGCCCGCGAGTTCTTCGATGTCGTCACGGGCCTGTGGGACAGCTGGGCCGACGACGCGCTGATTCGCGACGTCGACTCCGGCATTTTCTTCGACCCCGACAAACTGCATGTGCTCGATCACAAGGGCCAATACTATTCGGTGCGAGGGCCGCTCAACATCGCCCGTCCGGTGCAGGGTTGGCCCGTGATCGTTCAGGCGGGATCATCGGAAGCGGGACGGCAGATCGCCGCCGAGACGGCGGAGGCTGTTTTCACCGCGCAGACGACGCTGGCCGAAGGGCAGCGTTTTTACGCCGACGTGAAAGGCCGCATGGAGAAGCTCGGACGCGCCCGCGACCATATGAAGATCTTGCCTGCCGCGTTCGTGGTGGTGGGCGACACGCTCGACGAAGCGCTCGAAAAGCGCGCACGTCTGGACACTTTCGTGCATTACGACAGCGGGATCGCGTCGCTATCCATTGCGCTCGGACACGATGTGTCGGGCTTCGATCCGGACGGACCGCTGCCCGACATTCCGGAAAGCAACGCGAGCCGCACCAGCCGGCAGCGCGTCGTCGAATGGGCCGAGCGGGACAAACTGACGATTCGCCAACTGGCGCAGCGCATTGGCGGCTACTCGGGGCTGGAATTCGTCGGGACGCCCGCGATGATTGCCGATCAGATGGAAGCGTGGCTCGTCGGTGAGGGCTCGGACGGCTTCAACGTGATGTTCTCGCATCTGCCGGGCGGCCTCGACGATTTCGTCGACAAGGTGATTCCGGAATTGCAGCGCAGAGGGATTTTCCGGCGCGAATACGAAGGCGCGACACTGCGCGAGAACCTTGGACTGCCGCGCCCGGAGAACCGCTTTTTCCCCAGTTGAATGTGGCGTGGCCGATGCTGCCCCTGAAACCAGACAAGGGAACGCTGCGTATAAGCTTCCAGAGCGACGTCATGATGCTCGGCAAGACCGGCGTGGCTCGTCTATGCTGGTAAACAATGTTCGACCCAATGTCCGGTCGTTTTCGGCTGGCAAGACGCGGATCGTGCGTGACCCCATTCCATTCGTCGGAGGCAACATGAAACTCACATCGAAGCTATTGCAGGCCCTATTGTGCGCAGGCACCCTCGCCGTCGCCGCGTACGCGGGTGCTCAGGGTCTCGCCCCGCAGGACGATGTGTACGCGCCGCAAAACGGCAAGCAGTTGATGCCCAATGCAGCGCTCGGCAGCGAATATCCGTCGCACGGCAATCAGCAGGCGGGGGAAATGAACCTCAATCCGACCGATCCGCGTGCGCAACTCGTCAATGGCCTGCCCAATAATGTGGAAGCGGGCGGCTATGGGGCGCCGCTGGCCGGCGTGCGCACCAATGTCCAGCCGCCGCCGTCGAATTGACTTCAGGTACGCGGCAGCATCTGTGCAGAGAGGGTATTGCGATGTCCGACGGCGACCGGCAGAGGTCGACCGTCGGGCATCGTTTCAATTGCGTTTCACGTAATGCTCAGTAGTGCTTGATTCGGAAGGGCGGGGAGATCGTGAGTGCGGCTTGAGGGGGTGCGGCTTGAACCGGGTGAAAGGATAAGCGGGCGAGCGGGACGGCAATGGCGGGGCGGACTGCGCGCGTCGCAGCCCTTACGCTACAATGCCGACAGCCTGAAAAACGGAATATCGATGAAGACCCGCACTCTATGTATCGCATGCGTAACGACCGCCGCCGTGCTGCTGGCGGGGTGTACCGCCGTCTACAAGAACACCGACGCGTGTGAACAGATGATGCGCAGCAAGCTGGCTGACGTGTCGCCCGAACAGTTGCCCGATATAGCCAGCAGCAAGCTGTCGGTCGGGCACCGCGGCACGGGGATCGACGGCACGCGGGTTGTGGTGGAGGCCACGCTGTCGCGGATGCAGACCGAGGAGGAAACGGCTGCATCGGCGGCCCAGGCGGCGTCGGCGCCCCCGCCGGGCTTGTCCTCGGCGGCAGCCCGTGCGAAAGCGTCCAAACCCCGGAAGCTGGCGAAGAACGTAGCGGCGGAATGCACGTTCACCGGTTTGAATCTGGCGTCATTCCGGTGGCTGGCACCGAAGGAACTCTTGCAGACCAGCGACTCGGCGGTTGGCGACACCAGCGAATAAGGGCACTTGCGTTGCGTCACACAGGGCAACGCTGCGCTTTGCCCTGCCTCCAGTATCGACCGGTTTCAGGGGCATTCGCCCCGCTTCCCCCTGAACTTCAAGCGCTGACGACGGCCGCAGCCGCTTGGGCATTGCGCTTGCGGGTGTCGTGTACGAGTTGCAAAACACGTTCGCCGAACACCTCTGGACGTCCCTCAAAAAGCCTTTCAACCGCCTTGGTCTCGATCAGCTGGCGTCGCAAAGCCTCGCGTTCTTCATGCTGCGAGATCATGCGCACGGCGGCTTCGATATAACCCTCGACTGTCTCCGCCGTGGTCCAGGCGGGCATACCGGCGCGCTCGAACAACGCGCCGTCGATATGCTCGAAGACTTCCGGACCGGTCTTGCAGACGCCCGGTAAGCCGAGCGTCAACGCATCCACGATCCCGTTGGTATTGCCGAACGGGAACGGGCTCAGAAACAGGTCCGACTCGTCGACCCGCGCCAGGTAGCCGGTGTAATCGTGGTAACCGTGCGTGATGGCGCCCGGCACGGCCACGCGGATGACACGCCGCATGTGGTTGAGCGGCAAGCCGATGCCGTTACCGGTCATGAAATGGAACTGTACAGGCAGTCCGGCGCGCGCCTGAATCTGGCGGCAGGCATCGAGAAAGGCCGGATTGAGCTTCATTGGACTGGCCGTGACGATGATCTGGATCGTCTCGCGCCGCTCGGGCACGCGCGGCGCGATGTCCGGTAGCGCACGCGAGGCGCGATACGGCTGGCCGTCGCGCGGCAGTGTGAGGAGGCGTTCGCTAAAGCAGGCCGGGTCGCCGACGTAGTCTTCCTCGACGCTGATGTAATCGATCTTGTCGGAGTGCGTGGTGGCCGGATGGCCGAGCGCGGCGATCTGTAGCGGCGCGATGCGCAGGTTCGACATGAACACGGTCAGCACGAACATGCCGACGCTCGGCATATACAGCACGTCCGGCTGCTCGGCTTCGGCGAATTCGCGGATCGTCTTCAGGCACTCGCCGAGATAGTCCGGTTCTGCCAGTTCGATAAAGCGGTCGAAGACCGCGCGTCCGGCGTCGTCGACCGCGTAGCCGAAGCCGAAGCCGACCACCTCGAAATGCTCGCGCGCGGCCTCGATGGTCCTTGAATGGGTGCGATAGATCGAGTGAGCGCCACTGAACCATTCCGTGACGACCACCATCAACGGCTTCTTGCGGCGCTTCCCGCTCGCGGTGGATGGAGCCGCTTTCTGCGCAGTCAGATCGGTGAGTCCGAGCTGTGCCAGCTTGCGGAGCACCAGCACATTGATGTCCTGCTTGATTGCGTGACGCGCGGGCGTATCGGCGTAGCTGCAGAACATATAAGCGTTGTGCAGCACAGCCGAGGGCAGGTCGTCCAGATCGTCGATCTGTTGCAGCTTGCCTGGCAGCCATTGCAGCAAGGTTTCGCGCTTGCCGTGCGCGTGGGCCGAGCCTTGGAAAACCGGTGCCATCAGCGCGAGTGCGAGGCAGGCGGCGAGGGTCTTGTCGTGCGCCCAGAGGGCGGCGAAATCGAGCTCCCAGGCGGATTCGCCGGAGTAGAGGAGGCACAGCTTTTCGACAAAGCGGTCGCCGGGGAGAAACGGTGCGCCAGCCGGACCGCGTGGATTCAGATGACGGAGGATGTGATCGGCGTTGCCGAGCGCGGTGGCCGAAAACAGCACGCCAATCCATTCGTGCAGCGTCAACATCAGCCGGAAGCAAACGGTGGTGGGACGAAAATCCGGGTCGGCAAACAGCGTTGAAACGGCCGTTGCGAGGCGCGTGCAAAAGCGCGCATGTTGCTCGCCAGGCGACAGATCGCTCAGCCCGGACCCACGAAAATCAGCATCCAGTTCACCGCGTTTGCGATGCAGAAGTGCCAGAAACGCGATGAACTGGATCGAGGCGCGATCGTACGCGCGGGTGTAGACGAGTTCTTCGAAGTCGTCGAGCGAGAAAATTTCTTCCATCAATTCGATACGTTTATAAAGATAGGGAGGACTAACAATATTGAGATGATGTAGTCCAGAATCGAATTATCGCAGTTGGCTCGTATCAATTTTGTCTAGTGCGGGACTTTGGGAATTTTCTGTGCGGGTGCCTTGCGCGCGTTTGCGTACCGAATGGTTAGAAGGCGTAATAAGGACCGGCGCCTGCGGAGGTCAGGCGTGACTCGATTGCGGTGTAGACGCGGCGTCCGTAGAAGAACGGCAAGCCCCAACCGAAACCGTTGCTGGCGATGCCGGCGAGGTTGTCGAAGGCGTTGTTCGCGCTGTTGAAGAGCGCCGTGGAATAACCGATCGAGTAGGCGATCGTGGAGGCGGCACCGTCCGTGCCCGCGATGCTTGCCGTCGCGGCAACCGGCGTAGCGGGGCAGTACCACAGGCCGCACTCCGGTAACCCGGCGTCGGCGATGAAGAGGGCATTCGAGCCGCTGTCCAGGTAGCTGCGCGAGTAGGTTTGCCCGCCGCTCTGCGTGGTGACATAGCCGCTTTGCGCGTTGGCCCGCAGCACCGTCGCACCGCCGAGCACGTTATCGGCCTGGGTGCCGATGCCGAAAATCAGCGATCCCGCGACCGATGGCGCGCCGCTATCGGCCACCGCGGGCAGGTCGATGATGACGCCGTTGTTATCGAGCGGGAATTCGCTTACCGGATTCGTGACCTGTTGGGCGAGCGGCTGGGCGGCGGCCTGGCAGGCGCCGTTCGCGGCACAGCTGTAATACCAGCGCGGCAGGGCGGCATTCTCGCAGGCATTGCCGCAGTCCGCCGCGAACAGGCCGACGCCGAGAATGCCGTTGCTGTGCAGGAACAGGTCGCTTTGCATGGCGAGGCCCGCGCCCGCGCAGTCGGACGGCACGGTGGGCACTGCGGGGTCGGCGATCAACTGGACCGGCAGCGCGGCGGCGAGCTGGCCGGCCATCCGCACGTCCGCGCTGCGCACCGCGCCCCAGGTGTAGCCGCCGCCGAACACCGCACACTCGCCGGTCGTGCCGCCGCCGGACGGCAGCGCCGCCAGTTGCAGGCCAGCCGGCAGTGCCGAGGCGAGAATGCGCAGGCCCTGGGAGCCGGTATCCACCTGAATATTGTCGATCGTCGCGCAGTGGCGGGTGCCGGGCTCACAGATCGTGACGCTGGTGGTCAACATATTGCGGATCAGACCGGGCGCGGCGGCGACGGCGATCGGCTGAACGTTTGGCGTAGTGGATTGGGGAATCGCTACGGGGCCGGCGGTAAGTGGCGCGCTGGCTGCTGCGGGGTCGGAGGCCGGGACGGCAGCCGCGCCGCTCGTGGTGGGATTGGCGCTCCCTCCGCCGCCTCCGCCGCAGCCGGCGAGGCAACTGCCAAGTACGCTGTACAGCAGGAGCAAGGACACGATGCGGGTCGGCATGAGTGGACTCCTTCAGGGCAGATCGGCAGGTGTGACGCCGGCAGGCAAAGCCGCGGGCAGCCATGCTCGACCCACGTAGCTACGCATCTGGCCCCCGGACTCTACGACCACATCGGAACGGGCCACCCGCGACGCATGCAGGTCGTGACTCCCGGTCAATCCTTCGGCAGCGCCGGCGCGATAGGACGCGTCGTATGCGCCCAGCAGCGCGGGCAGATCGGGGATCGTGGGGCCTTGCCAGGTGTAGGCAAAGATTTGCCCGGTGCTGGAGGCGTATTCGTTCACGGTCGTGCCGCCCGCGTCGCGCTGGGTGCGCATCTGCACCGCGCCGTTGAGCAGCGGCACGGGTGCGGCGCTCGTTCCCAGCCGCGCGCTGGCCATGGTGTCGCCGAGTGCCGCGCAGGCGTCTGCTGCCGGAAGCAGTAAGCTGAACATCGCCGACCACGCGACGCTTCCAGAAATACGGAAAAGGATCGTCCTCGACATCCGCATGCTGACCTCTTCGTTCTTTTAAAGATGACGAATTCAAGATATCACTGGGGTTTCTTGGCCAAAGCGGGCGGGGGATCGCGAGGCATTCTGGAATCTCAAAAATTGCCGTCATGCGAACCGGAAATGGCTCGGTAAAACAATGGGATAGGGTTTCTGTCAGGACAGTCTGATGTCGATGTGGGGAATGTTGTGAACTGTTAAAACGACCCGCTTTCGACCCGCGCGTCATCTGCGCTTCACCGCCCCGGCGAGTCGTGAATACCAGCGGTCAAAATGGCCCCCGCGCGGCCGCCAAACCGGCTTTTTGCACATGAGCCTCCGGGATCGGTAAAATAACGGGTTGATCCACGGAAACTTGCCGTGGCGTAGCGGAAGGATTCCCTGAACATGACTGATCTTCGTCTTACCAAGCGGTATGCAGTATTGCTGATGGCAGGCGGGCTGGTCGCCGGCTGCGGTACCTCGTCGCCGACCCAGATTGACTACAAGAGCGACTCCAAATCCAAGCAGGTGTCGCTGGCCGTTCCGCCGAACATGATCGAGGAGACGTCCGATCAGCGCTCGCTTCCGCCGCAGGGCGGCGAGACTTCGTTGTCCACGCTCAAGCAGGTTCAGGCGCAGGCGCCGGTTTCCGACCTGACCGTGGTGCCGGCCGTCCAGGGTATGCACATCCAGCGTGACGGCAGCGAGAGCTGGCTCGTGATCGACGGCAAGACGCCCGATCAGGCGTGGGCGCAGATCCGCCGCTTCTGGCAGGAGCAGGGCTTCCTGCTGGTGGTGGACCAGCGTGACAAGGGCGTGATGGAGACCGACTGGAATGAAACCCATGCGCAGATCAACGACGGTCTGATCCGCGATACGCTGTCGAAGGCAATGGGCAATTCGTACGTGGCCTCGGAACGCAACAAGTTCCGCACGCGCCTCGAAGCGGCGCCGACCGGCGGCACGTACGTGTTCATCAGCCAGAAGGGCATGCAGGAAGCCCTCAGTGGCGCGAACAACGAGTCGACCACGTGGCAGCCCAAGCCGAACGATCCGGGTCTCGAAACCGAATACCTGAAGCGCCTGATGGCGTCGCTGGCACAGGCCGATTCGCATGCTGCAACGGGCGACACGCAGAGCACAGCGCTGTCGCCGGCTGGCACGCAGACGGCGCCGGGCGCCGCAACCGCAGGGGCAAACTCGGCGGCCGCCAAAACGGCAGCGGAAAACGTCGCCATGTCGACGCAGCCGCCAAGGCCGGATCAGAACGAAACCTCGAACACGTCGGCTCAGTACACGTCCACTGAACTTACGCTGGGCGAGCCGTATGACCGCGCATGGGTGCGCGTGGGCATCGCGCTGGACCGCAGCAACTTCACGGTCGAGAATCGCGACCGTACGCGCGGCCTGTATTCGATCCGCTACGTAGATCCGAAGGACATGCGCTCCGCCGAGCAGGGCTTCTGGAGCCAGGTATTCAACGGCAAGACCGAAAAGGTCGCCAAGCAATACCTCGTGAACGTGCGCGCAGTGACGCCGGACCAGACGCGTGTCGCGGTGGTCGACGACAAGGGTCAGGTCGACGCGTCGCAGCCGGCCAAGGAAATCATGAGTCTCGTGGTCGATCAGTTGCGCTGATTCATCGTCTACGTTGTCAAAAACCCGCCTGGGATGGCTTCCAGGCGGGTTTTTTTATGGCTTGGCGCGGCGGCGGATGGCGTTACTGAAGCGTCAGAAGTGCGACGGCGCGGTTCGCACGAAGTTTGCTTGTCTTGCAAAACCATGACAAAGGAGACCCGCCATGTTCGATGTTATTCCCTACTGGATGTGGGCAAGCAGCCTGCTCGTTCTGGCGCTCGTGTGCGGCGCGGCGCTTTCAACACAGGAATCCAGGGACCGTCACAAGCGCATTCCGCTGCATGTGCGCCAACCGGCGGCGCGCGCCAGACGGTGGATGCGATGAGCCCGCGTGTGGCCTCTGTTACCGCGTGTGCGGGTCGCACGTAACGTGACGTTACGGCGTAACTCGCTGCAAAAGTCCTTCGATTGGCCCGGGAGTTAAAAAATAATGATAAAAATCAACGATCTACATCCATGCGCCAACGGTATTTCCGCCTGGCACGCAAGCTGCTTTTATCTACCTCAAGGGGCCTGATGGCCGTGTAGTAGCCGCTCAGGCGACTGCTGCACGCGAACTCTACCCGCCCCGAATCATCACGATTTCCAGCGCCGGCCAGCCAGCCGGTGCTTCGCCCGATGACGGCCTGCGCGCGTGACGCGCGGCCCCGGTGGCCCCGTCGCCTATCCTCGTAGGGCGACGGTTTTGCCCGCGCCCCTCCCTACGGAGCGCGGGCAATTTTTTTGTGCTTCAGGTATCGGCACGGGTAGGACGGCGCGGCCTCACCCACGGGATCTTTTTGATCACGCCGGTCGCGAGGGCGGTGCCGATGAGGATCACCACGCAGCCTTCAAGCATGCCCGGCGACACGCGTTCGCCGAGAAACAGCGCGCCCCACAGGATGCCGAAGATCGGCACGATGAAGGTCACGGTGATGGCGCGAGCCGGACCGACGGTCGCGATCAGATGGAAGTACAGCATGTACGCGACGCCCGTGCAGGCGACGCCCAACGCGATGACCGCGCCCCACGCGCCCGGCGAGACGGCTGCGTCCGGCCAGTAGATCACCGCCAGCGGGGCGAGTACGACGGTGGCGCCGAGCATGGTGCCGGTGGCGACGGTCAGCGCATCGACGCCGGTCAGGTGACGCTTCGTATAGTTGGCGGCGATGCCATAGAGCAGTGTCGCGCCGAGTCCGGCGCCTGCGGCCAGTGCAGCGGTCATGGGCGTCGCGTTGCCGCCGTGTGACGCGGTGATCTGATCCCACACCAGCATCGATACGCCGAGAAAACCGATCACGAGACCCACGCTGCGCAGCGCGCTCAGCCGGTCCTTGAGCCAAAGGAAGGCCACCAGCGCGCCCCACAGCGGCGCGCTCGCGTTGATCACCGAGGTGACGCCCGCCGACAGCGTCAACTCCGCGTACGCGAACAGACAAAATGGCGCCGCCGAATTCAGCACGCCAACCACGAGCAGCGGCAGCGCACGGCTGCGCAAGATCGTGAGCGACTGGCGCGCCGGGCGTCTCGCGAACAGCACGATCACGAGAAACAGCGCGCCGATCCCGACCCGCAGCGCCATCAGCGGCGCGACGCCAAAGTCGGCGACGCCGATCCGGATGAACAGGAACGACGCACCCCATAGGGCAGCGAGCAGCACAAGCTGGGAGAGGCTTCTGGAATTCATGAGAGGCTCGTCAAACGCGATTGAGTCGATACAGAAACAAATATTAGCAGCGGGAATCTGTGAATATTTCAGGTTCGAATGAAACAGCAAGAATCTCCGGCCGCAGGCTGTCCAGCCTTGTGAATCGTAGGCTTAACCGTCCCGCAGGTAAAACGAGCAATAGTCATCGCTATGTGAGAGAAATTGACAGAACGAAAGCGAAGGTGAAAAAAAGCACGCCCGTGGGCGTGCCTCTTTCATGACGGCGAGCGGAGGCTCAATGCGGAATCATCCATTGCAGGTAGTTCTGCTGCAGCCACACGATGATCCCCAGTACGACGGTCAGGATCAGCGAATGTTTGAACGTCTTGGCGAACACCACCCCTTCCTTGCCTTTGAGTTCGGTGGTGGCGACGCCGGTCGAGATGTTCTGCGGCGAGATCATCTTGCCCATCACGCCGCCCGACGAATTGGTCGCCGCCATCAGGATCGGGTTCAGGTTGAGCTGGTTGGCGGCCACCACCTGCAGGTTGCCGAAGAGGGCGTTGCCGGAGGTATCGCTGCCCGACAGGAATACGGCGACCCAACCAAGGAAGGCCGACACCAGCGGGAAGAACGCGCCTACGGACGCCACGCCGAGACCGAGCGTGTAGGTGAGCCCCGAGTAGTTCATCAGATAAGCGAGCCCGACGATGGTTGCCACCGTCAGAATGGCGATGCGCGTCTGTACCCAGGTATCGACGATGGCGCGGCCGAATTCAGCCAGCGACAGGCGCACCAGCAACGCTGTGATGATTGCCGCCACGAGGATGGCCGTGCCGGTGGCGAGCGGCTGGAAGTCCCAGATGGCCGCGTAAGGCGTGTGATACAGGGTGATGAAGACGGCCTTGTTGAGACCCGGCCACGCCACCTTGATATCGCCGATCGTGAACACCTTGGCGATCGTCCAGACGATCACGACCACGGAGACGATGATCCACGGGTACCAGCCCTGCGCGCCGCTGATCTTGCGGTTGCGGGTTTCGGCGATGCGGTCGATGTTGACGGCGAACTTCGGATCCACGGCGGGCTTCCAGACCTTCAGGAAGGCCACCGTCACGATCAGCGAGACCAGCGAGGAGAGCACGTCGGTCAGGCTGTAGTTCAGGTAGTTCGAGGCGACGAACTGGGTGGCGGCGAAGCTGCCGCCGGCGACCAGCAGCACCGGCCAGATGCGCAGCATGTTGCGAAAGCCCGCATACACGGTGATCACGTAAAACGGCAGCAGCAAGGCGAAGAACGGCAACTGGCGGCCGATCATCTGCGCGAGACTGTCGGCCGGCAGATGCGTGACCGCCGCCAGCACGGTGACCGGCACGCCGAGCGCGCCGAAGGCGACCGGTGCGGTATCGAAGATCAGCGTGAAGGTCAGGGCTTCGAGCGTCGGGAAGCCGAGCAGGATCAGCAGCGAACTGGTGATGGCGACCGGCGTGCCGAACCCGGAGATACCTTCGAGCAGCGCGCCGAACGAGAAGCCGACCACGACGAGCACGATGCGGCGGTCGTTCGGCAGGTTGTCGATCATCCACATGCGAAACGCTTCGAAGCGGCCCGAGCGTTGCGCGATGTTATACAGCAGGATCGCGGTGACGACGATCCACATGATCGGCCAGAGCGCGAACACGGCGCCGGCGACCACGGTGTTGATGGCGAGCCCGACCGGAAACTGCCAGCCGAAAATCGCCACCAGCAGCCCGACGACCAGTCCGGCGAGCGAGGCCTGCCAGGCGGGCCGCCGGGCCCAGCCGAGTAACACCAGCACGACCAGAATCGGCAGCGCGGCAACCAGAAACGACGGCAAGAGCGAATTGCCGATGGGAGTCAACAGTTGATGAAACATCACGTCTCCTTCTTTGTTATTCGAATCGGCGCGACGGACTGCGTGCTACGTGACGCGTCGGATGGAGCAGGACGAATGACGGTACGGCTGCGCGTGGAAACAGCACCGGAATCGCGTATTTAAATAGGTAGTGCACATAGCGATCCCAGCATAAAGCCCGCGTTGGCGCAGTCAAGACGGGAAACTACGGGAGAGGTGACCGTCAGCCGGACGGATGGCTGACGGGTGGCGGGGAAGTGACGGGAAAATGTCGCCGGGTTGGCGAAACGGTCAGATTCGGTGGACTGGAGCGGCGAGAAGGAGGCTGTGAGACGAAGGCTGTGAGGCAAGGGCTATGAAGCGGGGGCTGTGAGACAGAGGTTGGGCCCCACGATCGGGGGCGCAGTCAAATAGCATCGCGGCAGCCGTGGCGCTTCATGGCGCTCACGGCGCGTCGCTACGCGCAACCCTCAATGCCAATGACCGCCACCACCGTGCCAACCGCCACCGCCGTGCCAGCCGCCGCCGTGCCAACCGCCACCCCAGCAGCAACCGCCGCCCCAGAAGCCGGCAAAGCCGATCGAGACGGACGGTCCGTAATACGGATAGCCATAACCGTAGCCGTAGCCATAGTAGGCGGGATAAGCAGGGTAAGCCGGATAAGGGTAATAAGCCGGAGCAGGAGCGGGATAGGCCGCATAACCAGACGTCGCAGCGGGCGCATAAACCTGTTGCTGCTGGGTCGGCGCGTAGGAAGCGGACGGCACCGTGTACGACCCCGAGGCGGTGACCGACGGCGGCGGAGGCGCCGGAATAGAGGCGTGATCGTTCAGGGCCGGCAGCGGCTCGCCGCTGGCGCTGACCGGCACCGCAGTCTGCGCGGCGTAGCCGGGTGCGGTGGTGTAGTAGCCGTTCGCGCCGTACGGATAGTAGCCGTACGGGTAGTAACAGCCTGCCAGGGCAAGCACCGCAGCCGCGGCGGCGAGGCGGGTGGTAGCCGAAAGGGGACTCATGGCACGCTCCTGATGCGTCTGGATGCCGCCACGGTCGACGTTGACGATGTGCAACACGGCACCATTCTCTTAGCTTACGCCGTGCGGCCCCGCATCAGGTTGCAAAGTCGTTACCGCTTATTTCAGTGACTGGCCGAGGATGACGCGCCGCGGCAAGCGCGGCGGCGCGTTCACCCTGCGCCAGCCTCGGGCCTTACTGCCGCTGATAAATCTCAGCGCCCTTTTTCATGAACTCGATCGACTTCACTTCCATGCCTTTCTTCAGGGCTTCGTCGTCGGTCACGCCTTGCTGTGCCGCGAACTCCCGCACGTCCTGAGTGATTTTCATCGAGCAGAAGTGCGGCCCGCACATCGAACAGAAGTGCGCGACTTTGGCCGAGTCCTTCGGCAGCGTTTCGTCGTGGAATTCACGTGCCTTGTCCGGGTCGAGACCGAGGTTGAACTGGTCTTCCCAACGGAACTCGAAGCGCGCCTTCGAGAGCGCATTGTCACGCACCTGCGCCCCTGGATGGCCCTTCGCGAGATCCGCCGCGTGCGCGGCCAGCTTGTAGGTGATGATGCCGGTCTTGACGTCGTCCTTGTTCGGCAGACCCAGGTGTTCCTTCGGCGTCACGTAGCAGAGCATGGCGGTGCCGAACCAGCCGATCATTGCCGCGCCGATCCCCGAGGTGATGTGGTCGTAGCCCGGCGCGATGTCGGTGGTCAGCGGTCCCAGCGTGTAGAACGGCGCTTCGTCGCACCATTCCAGTTGCAGGTCCATGTTTTCCTTGATGAGCTGCATCGGCACGTGACCCGGACCTTCGATCATTGTCTGCACGTCATGCTTCCACGCAATCTGCGTCAGCTCGCCGAGCGTCTTCAGTTCGCCGAGTTGCGCCTCGTCGTTGGCGTCGTAGATCGAGCCAGGGCGCAGGCCGTCGCCGAGCGAAAACGCCACGTCGTAGGCCTTCATGATTTCGCAGATGTCTTCGAAGTGCTCGTACAGGAAGCTTTCCTTGTGGTGCGCGAGACACCACTTCGCCATGATCGAGCCGCCGCGCGAGACGATACCCGTCATGCGTTTGGCCGTCAGCGGCACGTATTGCAGGCGCACGCCGGCATGGATCGTGAAGTAGTCGACGCCTTGCTCGGCCTGTTCGATCAGCGTGTCGCGAAAGATTTCCCATGTCAGGTCTTCGGCCTTGCCGTTGACCTTTTCGAGTGCCTGATAAATCGGCACCGTGCCGATCGGCACCGGCGAATTGCGGATGATCCATTCGCGGGTTTCGTGAATGTGCTTGCCGGTGGAGAGATCCATCACCGTGTCGCCGCCCCAGCGGATCGCCCACGTCATCTTGTCGACTTCTTCGCCGATCGACGAGGTCACCGCCGAGTTGCCGATATTCGCATTCACCTTCACGAGGAAGTTGCGGCCGATGATCATCGGTTCGCTTTCCGGGTGATTGATGTTGTTCGGGATGATGGCGCGGCCGCGCGCCACTTCGTCGCGCACGAATTCAGCGGTGATTTCCGTGAGGCCGTTCGGACCGAAGGCGCTCGCGCCGAACGCCTGGCCCGGATGCTGGCGGCCCATCATGGCAGCGAGCTTTTCGCCGTTCGGGCCGCTCGTCTTCAGCGTTTCCAGATACGCGGCGCGCTGCTGGTTTTCGCGGATCGCGATGTATTCCATCTCCGGCGTCACGATGCCTTTCCTCGCGTAGTGCATCTGCGAGACGTTGGCGCCCGCTTTGGCGCGGCGCGGCGTACGGTGCAGGCCCTGGAAGCGTAATTCGGTGGTGGCGGGATCGGCGGCGCGCTCGCGACCGTAGTCGCTCGTCAGTCCGCTCAGCGCTTCGGTGTCGCCGCGCTCTTCGATCCAGCGCTGACGCAGCGCCGGCAGACCGGCGCGGATGTCGATGGTGGCGTCCGGATCGGAGTACGGGCCCGACGTATCGTAGACAAACACGGGCGGATTCTTTTCGCCGCCGAAGCTGTCGGGCGTATCCGACTGGGTGATTTCGCGCATCGGCACGCGGATATCGGGGCGCGAGCCGGTGACGTAGATCTTGCGGGAGTTCGGCAGCGGGGCAACAGCGGCCGCATCGACGTGAGCGTCGGCGGAAAGGAACTTCGGATTGGCGTTCATGCGGATCTCCATGCAAAACAATATGGGGGGCCGCTAAGCAGGAGACGAGACGGAAGTTGTGGGAATTCGCCGGAAGATGAGGCGGTGCTGCGATGCGAATTCCGTACGCTTCCCTGCGCTGGCATTATCCAGATCAGGTTCAAAGGGTATTTCTCACCCACGCAGCACAGACCTCCAACCCCTGTGCGACGCAGGACCCCCGCGTTAGCAGCGCACACGATACACCGGCTGTGCGGTGCTTGGCAACCGCTCTCGAAATTGCCGCCGGCCGATCCGGGGACGCCTTACAGCCGTGGACGCTTGTCTCGTTTGGGCTGCGCGGCGGGGCGCGTCGCAAGATGAAAGGTGCGCCTACAGCATGAAATCGTCGGCGGCTTTTGAAAGGTAGACCTACAGCGTGAAATCGTCGGCGGCTTCGGGTTGAAACAGGATTTGCTCGATCTTGAGCCTCTGTTGCGCGCCGCTGGGCGGCGTGAAGCGGATCGTTGCGCCGCGTTTTGCGCCTAGCAGGGCGAGGCCCGCCGGCGAAAACACGTTCAACCGGCCACTGCCGAAATCGGCGTTCGAAGGGTACACCACAGTCCAGGTCATCTGTTCGCCGCTGGCCTGATCGGCGAGCGTGGCGCGCGAGTTCATCGTGACGACGTTAGCGGGGATGTCGTGCGCATCCACGATGACGGCGCGCAGCAACAGCGCATCGAGCATGTCTTGCAGCCGCGCGTTGGCACCGGGCATGGCGGCGTGTTTTTCCAGACGGGCGACGTCGAGTTCGGTGAGATAGCAGGTTTGGGTCGTCTTCATGACGGGACTTCCATTCGATCGGTGTAAGAGGGCCGCGCGGCGAAAGCGCGCGAACGGCATGCGTACGGGATCGGCCCGGAGCCCGACCCACGCGGCTCCGGTCAGGAGGTGCGTTCAGGTCAGACGCCGGGCCGCGGAAAGCGGCAGCGTTCGTTGACGGGAGGCGTGGCGCAAGTCTCCGGCGCGCGCGCAGCCAGCCGCCCTGCGCAGACGCAGACGGGACAGGACACGGTTGAACGGAGTGCGCATGGGGAGCCGGCGGATTGGGTGAAAAGGTGTTTGAGAAGCGGTGTTTGGGACAAGGTGCCGAACGAGGCGGCACACGGTAGGTCGATGGTAGCACGCTGGCGATTCGGCCCTTTTGGGTTCCGGCTGACACGTTTTGCCGCAGCAGTCAGCGGCGCTCGCGAAACGCCGATGCTGTGGGCGCTTGCGGGGTCCTTTCTCGGTCTCACAAGAAATTTTCAGATTTGCTGTCATAACGGCCGACGCGCGCCGACAAACGTGCAGATTTCCTGATGGAGCCTGCCATGCATTCCCTCGTGCGTTTCCTTGTGCCTCCGCGCGTACATTCGCTGTTGCCTTCGCGCATGACTTCAGTGAGCCGTCGCTTTGGCTCTTCGCCGTTCGTGCGTGCCGTCGCGCTGCTCGCCGCGCTCGCGACCAGCGGTGTCGCTCAAGCCGCCGGTTCGATGTGTACGGCGCACAGTCCGGCGCACCGTGTCGCGCTGGTGGAGTTGTACAGCAGCGAGGGCTGCAATAGCTGCCCGCCGGCGGATCATTGGCTCGGCCAATGGAAGGATAGCGGCGCGGCGCAAGGCATCGTGCCGCTCGCCCTGCATGTGGACTACTGGAACAGCCCCGGCTGGACGGACCGCTTCTCCCAGCATCGCTTCACGGAGCGCCAGCAGAGCCTGACCGATCTCGCCGGCGGCCACACGATCTACACGCCGGAAATCTTCGTGTCGGGTCGTGAATTGCGCGGCTGGTCGCAGCCCGCGAGCTTCGACGAACGCATCCATAAAGTGATCGCCGAGCCTGCACAGGCCACTGTCGCGCTCGAACTCGCGCCGCCCGCGCAAGGCGCGAAGGGCTTCAGCGTGGACGCGCGCTTCGCGTCCAATGCCAGCCTTCACGATCCCTTGAACGCCTACCTCGCCGTCTACGAAAACGCACTGACTTCGCAGGTGCGCGCGGGTGAAAACAGCGGCGTGACGCTGCATCACGAACGTGTCGTGCGGCAATGGATCGGCCCGGTGCCGCTCGAGGCCGGCAACGCGCAGATTCGCCGCGAGATCACCTTCGATCCTGCCGACGCTGCGGACAACGCCGCGCAGCCCGGCAAGTTCGGCGTGGTGGGTTTCGTTGAAAACGCCGCCACGGGCGAGGTATTGCAAGTGGCTGAACTGGCCACGTGTCATTGACACGCCCCGACATAGGTTCAGGATCGGTGGATGCGGCCAGCTTCGCTGAAGTTCGTGATCCACATGCACCGCTATGCACGCGCCACGCGCCGCACCTCACGCCCTTGATTCAAGGAGATTCACATGGCAACGCCTCACGCTCTCGCTGACACGACACCGCGCGCCGCGCCGCCGCGCAGCGGTCCGATACACCCGCTCTGGGTACGCGTCACGCATTGGCTCAATGCGCTCGCGGCGCTCACGATGATGCTCTCCGGCTGGCGCATTTACGACGCATCGCCGATCTTCAAAAGCTTCACGTTCCCGCCTTCGCTCACCTTGGGCGGATGGCTCGGGGGCGCGTTGCAATGGCACTTTGCGGCCATGTGGCTGCTGTTTTTCAACGGCCTGGTTTATCTCGCGCTCAACCTCGTGAGCCGGCGCTTTTTCCGCAAGTTCTTGCCGCTTTCGCCGCGCGCCATCCTGCGCGATTTCATCGCCGCGCTGACCGGCAAGCTCGCGCATGCCGATCTGCGCGTCTACAACGCAGTGCAGAAATTCGCCTACCTGTTCGTGGTGTGCGACCTGATCGTGCTGGTGCTGTCGGGACTGGCAATCTGGAAGTCGGTGCAATTTCCGCTGCTACGTGAACTGATGGGCGGCTACGACAACGCACGCATCGTGCACTTCTGTGCGATGTCGCTGATGGCCGCGTTCATCGCCGTGCATCTGGCGATGGTGGCACTCGTGCCGCGCTCGTTACTGGCCATGCTGCGCGGCCGCTAAGGATCCCTTACCATGACCATGCAAGACAAGAAACCGGCCCGGCGGATCGTCCCGGGCAAGCTCGACCGCGAGTCGATCCTCATCGACGCGCGCCGCGAACTCAGCATGCCGTCGCGGCGACTGTTCGGCAAACAGGTGCTCACGCTCGGCGGCCTCTCGATGCTGACCGGCTGCTCGCTCAGCGACGACAAATCGGTCAACGCGTTTCTCACCGCCGTCTCGCGGCTGAACGATCGCGCCCAGGCCTTCATCTTCGATCCGCAGCAACTTGCGCCGACCTATACCGAAGCGCAGCTCACCCGGCCGTTCCCCTTCAACGCGTTCTACGACATCGACGCCGTGCCCGATGTCGACGCCGCGGACTACCGCCTGAACGTAAGCGGTCTCATCACCGGTCAACGGAGCTGGACCTTGCCCGAGCTATACGCGCTGCCGCACGCCGAGCAGATCACGCGGCACATCTGCGTGGAAGGCTGGAGTGCGATCGGACGCTGGGGCGGCACGCCATTCGCTGGTTTTCTGCGGCGCGTCGGCGCGGATACCAGCGCGAAGTACGTCGGCTTCAAATGCGCCGACGACTACTACGAAAGCATCGACATGGCCACCGCGCTCCATCCGCAGACGCTCCTCACGTTTGAATACGACGGCGAGCGCCTGCCCGCGAAATACGGATTCCCCATGAAACTGCGCATGCCGACCAAGCTCGGCTACAAGAATCCGAAGCACATCGTCGAGATGTTCGTCACGAATACCTACCCTGGCGGCTATTGGGTCGATCAGGGCTACAACTGGTTCGGAGGCTCCTGACGCGCGCGGGTTGGGCCCGACCCGCGAGCGGCAGAAGCTTCGGAAACACGCTGGCATGACCGGCGCTCTTTATCCACAACAAACGGAGTCATCCCATGAAGAAGTTCGCAATCGCAGCACTGGCCGTGGCGTTTCTGACGAGCGGCACGGCCGCCTTCGCGCAGGCAAGCGGAGCCATGTCGAACGACGCAATGTCGAAAGACACCATGAAGCAGGACAGTATGTCGAAAGACACCATGAAGAAGGACGGCATGAAGAAGGACGGCATGAAGAAGGACGCCATGAAGAAGGACGCCATGAAGAAGGACGGCATGTCGAAAGACACGATGAAGAAGGGCAACGATGCAATGGGCATGAAGCACGAAGCCTCGGGTGCGATGGCCAATTGACCGGGATGCGCACCGGGCACGCTTGAACGGTCGAGCGTGCGGCAAGGGCAGGCCGGGGCGAGTTCCCGGCCTGACTTTTTCGCGGATACAGAATTTACGATTCTTTCATGGATGTTCGACGGCGTTCCTGCATAATGCTGCGGTGCGCTGAACGGTTGGCGCATGGGGCTCGCCGGCTTTAAGCGCGTGCCCGCTGCTGTCAGGCGGCTGAGGTTGCGCGATGCATCATCGTGACGGCCCGGGTGCCTTGATAGACCTGTATTTGCCGTCCCTCGCCATTCTCCCTGTTCTACCGCCATGTCTTTCAGCCTTGCCCGCCAGGCCGCATTCATCTTGCGGCACCCGCCATCCGGCCTTAGGGTCACCAGCGGCGGCGCAAGGCCTCGAACGGTCGAGGCGGGTTGAACGCATGTCGCTGCCATTTCCCAGCCGCTTTCCACTTCGTCTGCCCCAGTCCCGTAGCGGACGGATCGCGCTTTCGCTCGGTGTGGTCTACCTCGTGTGGGGCTCCACCTACCTCGCCATCCATGTGGCGCTCGGCTCGTTCCCGCCGTTGTTGCTGTCCGGCTTGCGCAACCTGTGCGCCGGAGTGGGCCTCTTCGTGTTTGCCGCACGGCGCGAGCCGGTCTGGCCGAGTGCCGCTGAAATCCGCAATGCGGGGCTCGTGGGCACTATGCTGGTCGGGCTGTCGAGCGGCATGCTCGCCTATGGGATGCGCACGGTCGGCACCGGCACGGCTGCCGTGATGGTCGCCACCGTGCCGCTGTTTGCCACTGTCATCGCGGTCGTGGCAGGGCGCAAGATCGGGCCGGGCGAATGGTTCGCGGTCGGTCTGGGCCTCGTCGGGATTGCGATTCTGAGTCATGGCGGCGGCGCAGCCGGGTCGGCCGGCGGCAGCCTTGCGATCCTGTGCGGCGCGCTTTTCTGGGCCGGTGGCGCGCATCTCGCCAGCCGCCTGAAACTGCCTTCGGACCTGTTTCTATCTACCTCGTTGCAGATCGGACTCGGCGGGGCCATGTCGACGATCGTCGCTTTGGTCTCGGGCGAGCGCATGGGCGAGGTGCATTTTCTGCCGGTGCTGGCGTTTTTCTACCTGATGCTGGTGGGTACCATGGCCGCGTATGTCGCGTATGGCTATCTGATCCGGCATACCAGCCCGATCATCGCCAGCAGTTGCATGTACGTGAATCCGGTGGTGGCCGTCGCGCTCGGCGCGCTGCTGCTCGGCGAGGCGGTGACGAGCGCGACGGTGATCGCGACGGCGGTGATTCTCACGAGCGTCGGTTTGTCGTTCTGGTTCGACTACCGGCGTCGCACGCTGGCCTGACGGCTGGCGCATCTCGTCACGGCGCGGGCGTTGCCCGTCAGCTTCGCGCGGGCACGCAAACGCAGCGCGCAAACACGGCGCGCAAGCGCGTCATAACCCGCGCTGCTACAACCGTGCCGCCAGTTCCGCACCTTCGCGAATCGCCCGCTTCGCATCCAGTTCGGTCGCGAGCGCTGCGCCGCCGATCACGTGAAAGCGCGGACCGTCAGCGGCGGGCGTGGCAGGCTGAAGATCGCGCAACGAATCCTGCCCGGCACAGATCACGATCGTTTCCACTTCGAGCCACTGTTCGGCGCCGTCGCGCGCGATTTTCAGCCCGCGCGCGCTGATCTCCCGATACGACACCCTGTCGAGCATGCGCACGCCGTTGCGAACCAGCGTGGCCCGATGCACCCAGCCGGAAGTTTTGCCGAGCCCCGCGCCGAGCTTGCCCGCCTTGCGCTGCAAGAGCCAGATGTCGCGCACCGGTTGCGCGGGCGCGGCCGCCTTGAGACCGCCGCGCCCGCGCACCGTCAGGTCGACACCCCATTCGTCGAGCCACGCATCGCACGGTTGCGGCAGCGGCTCTCCGGGACGATGCAGCAGGAACTCGCTGACATCGAAACCAATACCGCCCGCGCCGATCACCGCCACGCTGCGGCCCACCGGCGCGCCGCGCAGTACGTCGACATAGGTCAGCACATTCGGCCCGTCGATGCCGGCAATCGCCGGCCGCCGCGGCACGATGCCGGTGGCGAGGATCACGTCGTCATAGCCGCCGGCGCCGAGCAGCGCCGCATCGACGCGGGTAGCGAGCCGCACCTCGACACGATGCCGCCGCAACTGGCTCTGGAAATAGCGGAGGGTTTCGCTGAACTCCTCCTTGCCCGGCACACGCATCGCGAGATTGAACTGTCCGCCGATGGTTGCGCCCGCATCGAACAGCGTCACGCGATGACCGCGCGAGGCCGCCACCGTCGCCGCCGAGAGCCCTGCCGGACCCGCTCCCACCACGGCGATCGCGCGCGCTGTTGCGTGCCCGCCAAGCGGCCGGTACACCAGTTCCGTCTCACGTCCCGCGCGCGGATTGACGAGACAGGTGGCACGCCGGTTCTGGAACGTGTGATCGAGGCAGGCCTGATTGCAGGCGATACAGGTGTTGATTTCGTGTGTGCGTCCCTCGGCGGTCTTGACGACGAATTCCGGATCGGCGAGCCACGGCCGCGCAAGCGACACCAGATCGCCTGCCCCTTGCGCGAGCAGATCTTCGGCCACCTCCGGCGTATTGATGCGGTTCGACACGATCACCGGCACCTTGACGGCGGCCTTCAGGCGCGCGCTGAGCGGCGCGAAGGCGGCGCGCGGCACCGAGGTCACGATGGTCGGTACGCGTGCTTCGTGCCAGCCAATGCCGGTATTGAACATCGTCACGCCGGCCGTTTCGAGCGCCTGCGCGACCTGCACGGTTTCGTCCCACGTGTTGCCACCTTCGACCAGATCGATCAGCGAGAGCCGATACACGACGATGAAGTTCGCGCCACATGCCGCGCGCACGCTTTCGACGATCTCCCGCGCGAGCCGCAGCCGGTTTTTGAGGCTGCCGCCGTAACGATCGGTGCGCTGATTGGTGCGCGGACAGAGAAACTGGTTGAGCAGATAGCCCTCGCTGCCCATGATTTCGACGCCGTCGTAGCCGGCGCGCTGCGCGAGGCGCGCACAACGGGCATAGTCGCGCACCGTCTGCGCGACGCCCGCCAGGCTCAAGGCGCGCGGCTTGAACTTCGATATCGGCGACTTGAGCGCCGACGCCGACACCACGAACGGCTGATAGCCGTAGCGCCCCGCGTGCAGGATCTGCAGCGCGATCTTGCCGCCTTCCGCATGCACGGCGCCGGTCAGCAGACGGTGATTGCGCAAATCGAACACCGAATTCAGCGTGCCGCCGAACGGCAGCAGCCAGCCTCGCCGGTTCGGTGAGATACCGCCTGTGATGATCAGTCCCGCGCCGCCTTTGGCGCGCTCGCGGAAATAGGCGGCGAGCTTAGGGTAATTCCAGAAGCGGTCTTCCATGCCCGTGTGCATCGAACCCATGACGACGCGGTTGCGCAAGGTCGTGAAGCCGAGGTCCAGTTCGGAGAGCAAGAGTCGGTAAGGCATGCAACGGGCCTTGTAAAAGTGGGGTGCGCACGAACGATACACCGCGCCTCGCGCGCGTCTGCCGAGGAAAAATTCTAAACCGCCCGCTTCGTTGACCACCACGCGGCTTTCGCCCCTTCCAGCGCCAGTCTGGTGCACGCGGCACGGCGATTGCTGAAAGCGAGCGTCACTAACAGCACATCTCATATCGACCGTTCTTGAGCCTGGCGGCACTGCGCCGGCGGGCTCAAGGACAACAGGCTGGAGCCGCGCGGCGTTATCCCAGACGCGCGATGTGCAGTAGGGATAGGGAGGGGGCGTCGCGAAAACGATCCCGCCAGCCGCCGTTCGGGTCACTCACCCACACGGCGGCTGGCGGGTCGGGCGCTCACATAATTAATGGGTCAAGACCCGATATCGATACAGGTGAATACATGAAGCTCATCCGAACCATGGCGTTGCTGGCTGGCGTTGCGGCCGTTTTGACGGCGTGTGGTGGCAGCGGCAGTGACGCAGCGAAAACGCTCGGGATCACTGATCCGGAAATCCATTTCATCCACGCTATTCCAGGCGGCCCAGCCGTCGATTTCCTCGTGAACGGCAAGGCACCCGGCGGACAAACCGACATCAACTATCTCGGCGTGACCAATTTCACCAACATCGGCACGGGTAACACCACAGTGGCGTATGCGGCCACGGGCACGACCACGGCGCTCGCGAGCGGCAGCTTTCCGGATGCCGCCAATGGCCACGAGTACACCGTGCTTGCCTTGCCTGGGCTGACCGCGCCCAGCATTGGCCTGATCGACGATCCGTTCGACAAGGGGCTGCTGTCGAGCGACGCCCGCGTACGCGCTTTCAATGCATCGGCGAATGCGACCAACCTCGATCTGTATATCGTTCCCGCGGGCACCAACATCAACACGGTGAGCCCGACGATGTCCGGCGTCCAGTTCAGCAATGCCGTACCGGCGACGGGCCAGGATTCGCTGTATCTGTCGGGTGGCACCTACGTTGCGATCGCCACGACGGCGGGCAGCAAGACGCCGATCTACCAGTCCCCGGGCTTCAGTCTCGCCAACAACGCCGACTGGCTGGTGACGACGGTACCGATCGCCGGCACGTTGAGCCAGTTGCTGCCGGGGCAGATCCATCTGCTGGTGGCACAGGGCGGCAACACCGGTACCCCGGCGATCGAGTTGAACAACACGCTCACGAACCAGTAAGCGGCGATCCGGCATGGAATACGAGCGGTCGCATCGGGCCGCGAGGACCGTATAGGGTTTGATCAGGCAGGGAGGCAGGGAGGAGCAGGGCGGCGATCCACCCGCGGTGGATCGCCGTTTTGTTTATGGGGAACGTCATGGCAAACAACATGGCGAACGGGATGCGGCGCAAAAAAACCCGGCGCATCGATGAATGCGCCGGGCCCGTGTTGCCGATCAACTTGAAGCGACGAGACGGCGCCGCGCGGGCGCCGTCTTTTTGAAGTTACTTGGCTTGCTCGGCGGAGTGGGTCAGATCGTGACCGCCGTTGGAAATATCCTGTCCGGCGCCAGCCATGGTATTGCAACCGGCGAGTGCCGCAGTGCCTGCAATGAGAAGCAAAGCGATGAGTCGAGTCATGAGAGTTCCCCTTTCAAGAATGCATTCGGTTGACGTGCCCGACGACCGGCACGCGCTTGCTGTCGTCCGACCGGGCATCACGCCAGCCGATCCGGTCTGATTGCATCTTAAGAAATGGGGTGCTTCGGCGCTGTCAGCCTGATTGCGATTTTGGTGTAGGCGTGATCCGTTGTTCGCGTGGGAGTTGTCCTACAGCGCGGTATTCGCCGGCGGAGCGTCGAGCGAGGGCGCGGCCGAACTGACGCAGGGCATGACGACGTGAATATCGGTGCCGTTCGGCACGCCGCGCCGGATATCGAAGCGCCCGCCGTGCGCCGCGACGCGCTGGCGCATACCGAGCAGGCCGTGCGTATGCGTGCGCTTGAGATCCGCCTGCATGATGCCGACGCCGTTATCCGCGATCGACAGCGCCACCTGGGCATCCTCGACCTGCAAGCCAATCGAGACGCGCGACGCTCGGGCGTATTTCGCTGCATTCGTCAGCGATTCCTGTGCGACGCGAAACAGGGCGATTTCGGTTTGCTCGTCGAGCTGGATGTCGTCGGCGGGCAGTTGCAGGTCGAGTGTCCAGTTGTTGCGCTGCGCGGCTTCATCGGCGAGCGTGCGCAGGGCGGTGACGAGGCCGAAATTCGCCAGCACGGTAGGCCGCATGTCTTCGATGATGCGGCGCTTGAGCGCGATGCCCTGGTCGAGATTGGCGAGCGCGCGGGCGAGTTTCTCGGAGACCGCCGGTTCGCTGTCCTTCAGTTTGCGATTGGCCCAGGCCACATCCATCTTGCTCGCGGTCAGGATGGCGCCGAGTTCGTCGTGCAGTTCGCGCGCGAGCTGGGTCTTCTCATTTTCACTGACGGCCTGCAGATGCCAGCCCAGCGCTTCGAGCTGGCGCGTGCGCTCGATGACGAGCTGGTCGAGTTCTTCCTGCTGGGTGATCAGTTGCCGCTGGACGCGCGCCTGCCGGTTGAGCTGAATGCCGAGATTGCGAAACAGCAGGATGAACAGGACGATATTCAGCGCCGCGAGTGCCGCGGCGCACAGCGTCGAAATGCGCTGGTCTGCACGGCTTGCGTCGAGGGCATGCTGGGCGCGGTTCGCTTCGTTATCGCGCAGCAGCGACAAGGTGTTGTCGACCAGCGCCGTGTCCACCGCGCGTTCGCCGCTCGCGGTGCCGCAGGCGGCCAGTCCGAGCGGTTGCGGCGCGGCCTGCTGCAACGCAGCGACGCCTGCGCCGATGCGCGCGTCGATCAGCCCGCTCACTTGCGTGAAGCTGGCTAGCTCGGCGCTGCCCGCTTCGCGGCGCCGGTAGTAGAGGCTCAATTGCTGGGCGGTCTGGCGCAGACGTGCCGCCGTCGTGCAATAGGCCTGCGCGCTGGCGGTCTGCTTCGTCAGGAGAAAGTCGCTCTGGTAGGCGCGCAATCGCGCCAGCTGGCTTTCCAGGGTGCTGAGCTGCACGGTGACGTCGCGCGCTTCGAGGGCGCTCTCGTACTCGGCGGCAATGCGCTCGCGGGCCGTTTCGAGAATCACGAGGCCGCCCACCGTGATGACGATGGCGACCGTCATCGCAATCGCCCAGCTCCGGTGGCGCATCCATTCGTTGAGTCGGGTTGTCACGGTCGGGTCTCGCACCTTTCGCACGGCTTGCTTTTTCGCGGAGGTATCAGTGTAGCCGTCGCGGCGACTGAGCGGTCGCGATGCCGTGCGGCGTTGCGTCATCGTAATGCGTCTGTAATGCGATGTCGGCGGATTCCCACACGAAAAACGGCGAGAGCCCGAATGCGGCGCGTTGGATCGATCGTTAGGATGACTGTGTCAACCCACCATCTGTGTTTCTGGAGGAATCCATCATGCTGAAATGGGCCTTGATCTTCGCAGTGATCGCCCTGATTGCCGGCCTGTTCGGCTTTACCGGCATTGCAGCCGGTGCCGCCGCGATCGCGAAGTTCCTGTTCGTGGTCTTCCTGATCCTCTGCGTGCTGTTCCTCGTGCTGGGCTTTGTGGTCACGAAAAAGATCGTGGATTAGCGGCGCGGCGTACGGCGGCGGGCGCTTTTTCTGAAGCCCGCCTCGAACGGCCGCGCCGCGGGTCCGGCGATCCATCACATTCAACATTCAGGAAGGAGAGTCACCATGCTTCACTACGCCATCGTATTTTTTGTGATCGCCATCATTGCCGCCGTGTTCGGTTTTACCGGCATCGCGGCAGGCGCGGCTGAAATCGCCAAGATCCTGTTTTATATCTTTCTGGTTGTGTTTGTCGTCACGTTGCTGCTCGGTGTGTTTCGAACGTAGACGCCGCTTCGCGCCAACTGGCGCGTCAGGCGCGATTCGTGCGGAAAGTGCAGTTCCCCATACCGGATGAAGGAGTAACACCATGTCAAACAAGCCAGCTAGCCAGCCCCAGGGTTCGTTCGTGATGGATGTGCAGAAGATCCGCGAACAGGCCCGCAAGCATATGTCCGACGGCTCGGTCACGCAGAGTTACAGCGCCGACAAGGAGACGGTGCTCAAGTTGTTGAACGATGCGTTGGCAACGGAAATTGTCTGCACGCTGCGCTACAAACGCCATCATTTCATGGCCAAGGGCATCAACTCGGAAGCCGTTGCGACCGAGTTCGCCGAGCATGCCGCCGAGGAGCAGGAACACGCCGACCGCTTTGCCGAACGCATCGTGCAGTTGGGCGGTGCGCCGGACTTCGCACCTGACAGCCTGAAAACCCGCTCGCATTCGGAGTACAAGGAAGGCGGTAATCTGACCGACATGATCCGCGAGAACCTGATCGCCGAGCGGATCGCCATTGATACGTACCGCGAAATTATCCGCTACCTGGGCGATAACGACATCACCACGCGGCGCATTTTCGAGGATGTGCTGGCGGTCGAGGAAGAGCACGCCGACGACATGGCGGACCTGCTCGAAGGCCGCGAGTGAGCGTCTACCGAACCCATGGGCAGCGCATGCACGTTTCGCCTCACGGCGAGACGGGACGTCATTACAATGTCTGCTCTGGCGCGATCTTCACAGCACCTGCGGGGAGCCGATGATCCGAGTGTTGATAGCCGACGATCACGCGATCGTCCGAGGCGGGTTCAGACAGTTCGTCGCCGACGAGCCGGATATGTGCGTGGCGGCGGAAGCCGCGACCGGCGACGAAACCATCCGCCTCGTGCGCGAGCAGGCTTTCGACGTGGTGCTGCTGGATATCGCCATGCCGGACAAGAATGGCATCGACACCTTGCGCATCGTCAAGCAGGTGCGCCCGGACCAGGGCGTGCTGATCCTGTCCGGCTATCCGGAGAGCCAGTACGCCATCAACCTGTTGCGGGCGGGCGCCAACGGGTATCTGAACAAGGACTGCGAGCCGGACGAAATCGTGCGGGCGATCCGCGCGGTGGCGCGGGGGCACCGTTATCTGTCGGAGGCGGTGGCCGACACTCTCGCCGACAATCTCGACAAGCCCGCCGCGGGGCGTCCGCACGAGGCGTTGTCGGAGCGGGAGTTCCAGATTTTCTGCAAGCTCGCCGGTGGGCAAATTCCAACGGATATTGCAGAGGAGCTGCATTTATCGGTGAAGACGGTGAGTACCTATCGGGCGCGCGTGCTGGAGAAAATGCGCCTGACCAACAACGCCGATCTGACGTATTACGCGATCAAGAACGGGTTGATTGAGTGATATGTGCGGGTGGCATGCGGGGGTGAATGAGTGGGTGACCCGAGCGGGTGACATGAGCCGTTGCCATGCGCAGGTGAATGAGCAGGTGAATGGGCGGGGCATTGACCCGCTGGCTGCACAGGTGACCGGGCACGCAACCATTCCGGAAACCGGGCGGTTAGCCGGGCGAATAACGCGGGGCAAAGGAGCCAGGCGCGCGGCGACGCGCGGACCAGTGCAATGAGCAGCGAATCGACCACTCTTTCCAACGCCGGCCAGCCGCCTTTGCGGGTGCTGCTGATCGAGGATTCGGCGTTGATCCGGCGCAGTCTCGTCGAAGCGATCGACGCCTCGGGCGTGCTGCATGTGGCGGCTTACGCCGATACATCGGACGAGGCGATCGCGCTGCTGGCGGACGAGCGCTTCGATGCGGTCATCATCGACCTGCAACTCAAGCATGGCTCAGGCGTGCCAGTGCTCGCCTACCTGCAGCGGGAGGGGTTGATCGAACGCACCTTCGCCGCGGTGTTGACCAATCATGCGTTACCGGCGTACCGCGAACGCTGCCTGCAATACGGCGTACGCCATTTCTACGACAAGTCGTTTGAATTCGATCGGGTTATCGAAGCATTGCACGACTACGCTCACACACGCAACGAGAGACGACCGCCGGAGGCCTGAGACGCAAGCGCCGGAAGGCCGCACGCGCCCGACTCGGCCACCCGCGCTCCGCTCAGGAGGTCGCGACAGACTGGGACGCCTTGCGCAGATGATTCCAGGCGCCAAGTCCCGTAAACACCAAACCGGCGATGCTCACGCCAATCCACCCAAACGCCGGCCAGACCATCGCGCCGATCGCCGACCCCACCGCGCCGCCGATGAAATACGCGACCATGTACACGGTATTCACACGGCTGCGCGCGTGCGGCGAGAGCGCGTAGATGCGCGATTGATTGGAGATCTGCGCGGCCTGCACACCGACATCGAGAACGATCACGCCCACCACCAGCCCGACGATGCTAGTAGCCGACACGCCGAAAATCACGAACGACACGGCCACCAGCGCGATCGCGAGTGTAATGATCGAGCGCGGTCCGCGACGGTCGGCGAACTTGCCGGCGAACGGCGCGGCCATCGCGCCGGCGGCGCCGACGATGCCGAACAGCCCCGTGGCCTGAGGTCCGAGGTGGAATGGCGCGCCCGCCAGCAGCAGCGCCAGCACCGACCAGAAAATGCTGAAACCGGCGAACAGGCAAGCACCGGTGAGCGAAGCCTCGCGCAGGCCGCGATGTTCGACGATCAGATGCCACATCGAAACGAGCAGCTTGCCGTACGGCAAGGTCGAGGTGGGCTTGCTTTTGGGCAGGCGCAGCCAGATCACCACCGCAAGCACCAGCAGCGCGATCACCGAGGCGCCGAACACCGCGCGCCAGCCGAAGTATTGGGCGATGAAGCCCGCAGCGGTCCGCGCCAGAAGAATCCCCAGCAGCAGTCCGCTCATGACCGTGCCGACCGCATGACCCCGGCCGGAGGGGGAGGCGATTTCGGCGGCGAACGGTACGGCTTGCTGTGCGATGGTTGCGAGCACACCGATCGCGAGGCTCGCGCCGATCAGGACCGTCAGGTTCGGCGCCAGGGTGGCGACCACCAGCGCGACACACATGCCGGCGATCTGCAGCAGGATCAGTCCGCGCCGGTCGAAACGGTCGCCAAGCGGTGCGAGCAGCAGCATGCCGGCGGCGTAGCCCAGTTGCGTGACGGCCGGCACCGCGCCGACCCACGACGCGCTCTGCGGGAACGACTCGCGGAAGTTGTCGAGTAGCGGCTGGTTGTAATAGATGTTCGCGACGGACACACCCGCGATGGTGGCGAGCAGCAGCAACAGGCTGCGCAGCGAGCGTTCAGAGGCGGGGGAGGCGGAATCGGAAGTGGACATGTGCGCAGGCGTTTCGGACCGCCTGAATGGACGGTCTCCAAGCGTGCCGATGATACCGGAGCGGGCCGGATCGTGCTGACGGACCCTGGGGCTGGCTCGCGCTGCGTAGTTCGCGTTTCGCGGTGCGCATACCGTCATGACAAAAATGAGATGGTCGTTCGCTTTATGTCCGTAAAATCGCGCGGCCCCGCTTCGGGGCGACCGGCAAACGTCCACCGGCGACATGCGATCAGCGACTTCAGGCGCAGCACATCATGGATACAGCAGCGGGATTTGAACGAAAGGGATTAGAACCGAAGGGCTTCGGCGGCTGGCTGCTGCTGGTCCTGCTCGGACTGGCGTGGGTGGTGGCCACCACGGCCATCGACATGCGCGAGCCGCTCGAGACCATGCTCGAATGGGAACTGCTCGCGGTATTCGTGCGGCCCGAAACGCATGGCTGGTATCGGACGGTGCTGGCGATGGTCGGCATGGACGTGGCCATCGGCGCGTTCATCGTGGCGGGCGCGGGCTGGTTGCTGATGCTCGGCTGGCGGCGCTCGGCGCGCTTTCCGGCGCATCTTCAGGCATGGTTGCTGAGCATCGTCGTCATGCGCGGCATCGCGTATCTGCTCGGCGATTACATGACTCACGCCATTGCGATCGCCATCACCGTGCCGTTCGACGGCTTCATTCAGGCGCTCGCCGCCGCGACCCTCGCGATTCCCTACTTCAGATGTTCGCTGCGCGTGCGCCATACCTTCGTCGTGCATTGACGCCCGCCAGCGTCAATGCACGTTCGCCATTCCCTGCACGATCTTCAGTCAATCAAGGCGCCTTCCGGCTCGTAGAACGGGTACGGACCTTCGCCGGCCTCGACATACGCGTGATGCGTGACGAGGCCGCTCGCCGCGTCGTAGCGGTGCAGGGCGAACGCGGGCGGCTCCAGCACGAAGGCGGACGGCGCGTCCTCGCGCAGATCGAGCGCCACCTGGTGCGCGGGCGCCGGCACCGCTGAGGCGATCGTGCCGCCAAAGCGCACGAACATCGGCCGATGCACATGGCCGCAAATCACTCGCTCGACATTCGGATGACGCGCGATCAGCGCCGCCAGGCGGTCGGCCGCTTGTGGGTCGAGGCGCAGTTCGTCCATATGTCCGATGCCGCATTCGAACGGGGGATGATGCAAGGCGACGATCACGGGCTTGTCACGCGAAGCGTCGAGTTGCGCTTCGAGCCAGGCGAGGCGGGCGTCGCAGAGCGTGCCCGCGCTTTGGCCCGGCACCATCGAGTCGAGCGCGATCAGGCGCAGCGGTTCGATATCGGCTGCGTAGTGCACGAAGTCGCCCCCCGTGTGTAACTCGGCACGCTCGCTGAACACTTCGCGCAGGGCGGCGCGGTCGTCGTGATTGCCGACCAGCAGATAGTACGGAATCTCGAGCGGCGTGAGCAGCGCCTTGAGGTGGGCGTATTGTTCGGGGTCGCCCTGGTCGACGAGGTCGCCCGTCATGACGACCACGTCGGGACGTGGCTCGAGCGCATTGAGCGCGGCGACGCAGCGCGCGAGCGCGGCGCCCGTATCGACCCGCCGGTAAGCCAGCGCGCCGCGCCGTTTGATATGCAGGTCGCTGATCTGGGCTAGCAACATGGGGAAATGTCCTTAAAGATGCGCAGGGGTTTGCAAGAATTCGTCGCAAGGATTCGCGGCAGGCGCGCCAAACTCACGATAGCGCAATCAGCGCTTCGGGGGCGATCGAAATGCCTACCGGCGTGCCGCGTGCCAGTTCGACCCGGCCGGCGACATCGACGATCAGCGTATCGGGTGCCGCTCCGCCAATCGTCAGGCGGGTCCGCTCGCCGAGAAACGCTGCGGCTTCGATCGTGCCGCGCAAGTGCGCGCTGGCGGGATCGGCGAGCCACGCGTCTTCGGGCCGGAAAAACAGTTCGTTGTGCCCCGTAGCCGCTGAGTGCGCCAGCTGCGGCGATGGACCTGTCGCCACGGTCCGCGCGGGAAGCGGAACGGCGCCGCCGGTGGTCGTCAGCATGCCGTCGCGCCGCTCGCCGGCGAGACGGTTGATCGTGCCGACGAACTGCGCGACCGTGCGGTTCGCGGGACGATAGTAGATGTCGCGTGGCGTGCCGATCTGCTCGATACGTCCGGCGCTCATTACGACGATGCGGTCGCCCAGTTCCATCGCCTCGGCCTGGTCGTGCGTGACGTAGACGGTGGTGATGCCGAGCTCGCGCAGCAGCGCGTTCATTTCACTGCGCAAGGCGTCGCGCAGCCGGGCATCGAGGGCGGTGAGCGGCTCGTCGAGCAGCAGCACGCGCGGTTGCATGGCCAGCGCACGCGCGAGCGCGACCCGCTGACGCTGGCCGCCGGAGAGCTGGTCGACCGGTTTGTCGGCATGCCCGGTGAGCCGCATCATCGCCAGCAGTTCATCGACGCGTTGGCGCGCCAGCTCCGTCGCGACCCGTTTGATTTTCAGGCCATAGCCGATGTTGCCGCGCACGGTCAGGTTCGGAAACAGCGCGTAACTCTGGAACACCATGCCCACCTGACGCTTTTCGATGGGCAGTGCGGTGACGTCGTCATCGCCAAAGGCGATTCGCCCGCCCACGTCGGGCGTTTCGAGGCCCGCGATCATGCGCAGAGTGGTGGTTTTACCGCATCCGGAGGGTCCGAGCAGCACCAGCGTTTCACCGGCACCGATCTGCAGGTTCAATGGCTCGAGCACGCGCGCGCCGCGAAACGTCTTGGCACATTGCGTGAGCGTGATGGGAACGGGAGCGAGTTTCATGGCGTGTCGTTGGAGCGGGTTGAAGCGGGCTGACCCGACGCATTCGAGGCACCTGGCGCGCGTGCCGGACGCTGGCGTTTGGCCGAGGTATTGCGCTGCCCGGTGGCATCGACGCCGAGCCATTGCATCGCCACCAAGAGTGGCATGGTCATGATGAAAAACAGAATGGTGTAAGCGCTGCCGATTTCGATGCGTAGCGATGCATAGGTGTCCGCAAGACCCACGGGCAAGGTCTTGGTGTCGGGCGTATGCAGCATCCACGTGAGGTTGAATTCGCCGATGGACAGCGTCAGCACGGCCAGCGCGCCTGCGACGATACCCGGCCGCACATTCGGCAGCACGATGGTCAGGAAGCGCTGCACGAAGCTCGCGCCGAGGCTCGCGGCGCCTTCTTCGAGCGTGCGCAGATCGGCGCTCGCGCAGACAGCGGCGACCGCGCGCACCATGAACGGCAGCGTGAACACCACGTGGCCGACCACGATGAACCCAACGCTCATGCGAAACATCGTGAAGCCGCCGTACACCACCAGCAAGGCGAGGGCGGACGCGAGACCGGGCAGGGCGATGGGCAGCACCAGAAATTCTTCGATGACGCGCGCGAGGCGGGTCTTGCTGCGGGCGAGCGTATAGCCCGCCGGCACGCCGGTCAGGAGCGTGATGACGAGCGTGGCCGCCGCCACTTCGAGCGACAGGAAAACCGACGCGTGATATTGCGTCCACACCTCGATCAGCCAGCGCAGTGTGAGACCGCTCGAGACGCCCTTGAAGTAGTTGACGGTGAGACCGGCCATGATCGACATCACGACCGGTACGATCAGAAACGCGCACAGCAGCAGGGTGACGAGCCATTGACCGGCGGCCAGCAGCGTGCGCGACGACAGGCGCGGCAGGGCGCGGCGCCGCGTAACGGGCGCAGAGGGCGGCGCTGCGGGTGGCCTGGCGGTATCGGTGACGGAATTCATTGGCGGATTTTCATTCGGAAAGGACTAGTCGCTCACTCAGGCGCTTGCTGCGACTGCCGCGCCGGTGACGCTGCGCGCCAACGCCAGCACCAGCCAGGTGACGAGGCCGAGCACGATGGACAGGCCCGCGGCCGTCACCATGTTCGCGTTCAGCGTGAACTCGGTGTAAATGGTCATGGGCAGCACGTCGATGTCGGTCGCGAGCGTGAAGGCCGTGCCGAACGCGCCCATTGCGGTGGCGAAACACACGGCGCCGGCAGCAATCAGGCCCGGTGCCAGCGCGGGCAACACGATGTCGCGCATGATCTGCCACGGCGAGGCGCCCAGCGAGCGGGCGGCTTCCTCCAGCGACGCATCGAGCTTGCTCGCCGAGGCCATCACGGTGACGATCACGCGTGGAATCGAGAAGTACAGATAGCCGAGAAAAAGTCCGCTCATCGAATACGCGAAGACCCAGCGGTCGCCGGTCAGCTTCAGCGACAAGGCGCCGAGCAAACCCTGACGTCCGGCCAGCATGATGACCATGAAGCCGACCACCACGCCGGGAAACGCCAGCGGAAAGGTCAGGAGTGCCAGCAATAGACGTTTGCCGGGAAATTCGCGCCGCGCGAGCAGCAGGCCCGAGATCACGGAGAGCACCAGCGTGGTTGCCGTCACGGCTGCGGAGAGCAGCACCGTTGCGCCGAGGCTGGTCATGTAACGGGCGTTGGTGAGCAGCGCGCGGTAAGTGTCGAACGCGTGGCCGTTGCCGCTCAACTGCGCGAGCGCGCCCATCGGCAGCAGCCAGAAAGCGATGAAAACCGCCAGCGCCGGCGCGATCAACGCGATGCGCCAGCGTAGCGGAAACGTGACGTCGTTCAATGCATCACCTGAAGATACTGTTCGCCGAAGCTTTGCTGCTTGGCGGCCATCTTGCCGAAATCGACCGGCTTCGCGCGGGCGTAGTCGCCGGCGGGCAGAAACTTCGCGGCAGCCTCGGGGCTCATGGCGCTGGCACGCACCGGGCGCAGATAGGCGCTGGCCCACAGCTTCTGGCCTTCATCGGACAGCACGAAATCGAGCACCTTCTTGCCGTTCGCTTCATGCGGCGCACCCTTGACGAGGCTCATCACGTACGGCACAGAGATCGTGCCTTCCTGAGGAATCACGAATTCGACGTTGGCCTGATCCTTGTACTTTGCGCGGTAGGCGTCGAAGTCGTAGTCGAGCAGGATTGGAATCTCGCCGGAGAGCACGCGTGCGTAGGCGGTCTGCTTCGGCACGATCGGCGCGTTGGCCTTGAGCTTGCGGAACCAGTCGAGACCCGGCTGGAAGTTGTCGAAACTGCCGCCGAGTGCCTGATTCACGGCCACCGCGCCCGCGTAACCGACGAACGCGCTGGACGGATCGAGGTAGCCGATCATTCCCTTGTACTCGGGCTTCAGCAGATCCGCCCACGAACGCGGCACCGGCTTGCCCTCGAGCGCGTCCTTGTTGACGAAAAAGCCCAGCGTGCCCGAATGGATCGCGAACCAGTAACCTTGCGGGTCCTTCAGGCTGGCGGGAATGTCGTCCCCGTGAGCCGGCTTGTACGGCTGGATCACGCCTTTGTCTTTCGCCTGAAAGGCCGACGACACGCCCAGATAGACCACGTCCGCGACCGGGCTTTTCTGCTCGGCCATCATCTGCGCGATCGCCTGGCCGGAGTTCTTGTTGTCGAACGGGACGCGGATGCCGGTGCTCGCCTGAATCGCCTTGATCTGGCTCGCCCAGTCGGCCCATTCGGGCGGGCAGTTGTAGCAGATGGCGGTTTCGTCGGCATGGGCCGTGGCCGGAGCGACGAGGGTCGTCAACGCGGTGGCGACGACAGCCGACGCACACAGCACAGCGGCGCTCGCGCGCCTGAGCGTGGCGGTCAGGTTGCGCAAGAGCAGACCAGAGCAGAGGGAACGGCGGGTCACAGCGGGTCTCCTTGGAAGGAATGAGGCGAGAGTCGGGGCGGGATGGGCCGGCGATACGGTGCTGCATGGTGTCGCGCGGCCCGGCGCGTTGTTATCAGAGCGCGGCATCAGCGCTTGCGGGCGCGCTTACACGAGGGGTTGCAGCGGGCGCATGCGGGGCGCGTCGCTCGTGTTCGAGATCGCCGCGATCGTCGCGCCTTCGCGCAAGGTGTGCGGCAGCGTGAGCGCGAGCGAGGTGTCCGCGTAGCTGCCGTCGATGCGCGCCAGCAGCCGTCGCGAGGCCGCGCAGCCGATCTCGCGATTCGGCGCGCCGATGCTGGCGAGCGGCGGTTGCAGCAATTCGCCCATAGCGAGACCGTCGAAGCCGAGGATCGACATATCCGTGGGAATCTGCAGACGCGCGCGACGCAGGCCGCGCATCACGACCATCGCCAGCAGATCGTTGCTGCAGAAGAGGGCGGTGGGGCGGTTCGGGCCGTTGGTCAGATGCGCGAGGACCGAGGGCGCGAGCTCGTCGGCATTGAAATCGATTTCGAGCGCCGGGGCGGGGGTGAGCCCGGCCTGCTGCATGGCCTGCGCGTAGCCGAGATGGCGCAGCCGCGCGCGATCCGAAGCGGCGAGCGTGCCGGCCAGCATCAGGATGCGGCGATGGCCGTGGGCGATCAGCATGCGCACGCCGTCATATGCGGCGAGGCGGTTATCGACCGAGACCGATGGACGGCGCACCGTATCGTTGTGCATCAGCACGTAGAGCAGACCGTCGCGGTCGAGTTCGTCGAGCAGCGGATGGGTGTCGGCGTCGGCCACCGTCAGGATCAGACCTTCGACGCGCTGCTGGCGCAGCGTTTCGATGGCGTGTCGCTCGCGATCGGCATCGTACTGGGTGGTCATCAGCATCAGGCGATAGCCGTGCGCGCAGGCCAGTTCGTCGATGCCTTGCAGGCATTCCGCGAACACCGGATTGGCGAGCGTGGGCAGGATCACGCCGATCAGGCGGGTACGCTCGCCGCGTAGCTGGCGGCCGAGCGGGCTGGGACGGAAGTTGAGGGCGTCGATTGACTGGCGCACCTTGTCGAGCGTGACCGGATTCACGGTATGGGGCGCGTTGATGGCGCGCGATACCGTGGCAATCGAGAAGCCTGCGTGTGCCGCGACATCCTTGATGGTGGGGGTCATCGCTGTCGTTTCCACTCGGGTTGTAAACGTTTTCGTCGAAGGCATTATCAGGACGCTTTATGACTCTGCGATGACTCGGAACGCGCGGGTTTGGTGCGGCCGCGACGCAATGGTAGAATCGCGTCCGCCCTGCCGGGGTGATGAAATTGGTAAACATAGCGGACTTAAAATATTGAGTGCCCGTCCGGAAACGGCCGGTGCAGAACCCCTCAAATTCGGTGAAACCCCTGGTTTTCCGCTGCACGCGGGACTGAGGCAACGCCGAGCCAAGCCCACCGTCGCAAACATGCGCCGTTGCGGAAGGTGTAGAGACTAGACGGGGGGCGCCTAAGGTGGTTTGTGCTGGCGGATTTTTACCGCACAGCGTAGCCGCGATGGCGAAGGCATAGTCCAGCGCACGAACGAGGATGCCGCCCGGTGTCCGTCGGCGTCGAAAGACGTGGTGTGACGAAAATCCGCCGCTTAACAGCTTGCCGGTTCGAGTCCGGTCCCCGGCACCAGAAGTTCTCCCCGTCACCACGGTCGGCGCCCTCGACAGGTTCCACTCTCACGCGCGGCTATTAGACTGTTGGCGTCCGTAGTCGACCGCGCACATTGCTTCACTACAACGTCACATTCGCTGACCTTCCTGTTCAGAAAGGCAAGGGCGTCGCTCAAGATCGAAGATAGCCACTTTGATGACAGCCGGGCAGAAGCGCTGACCCGCTTCTCACGCAAGGTCGGCGTGATGACGCTAGTCAGGATCGGTGGCCAGAAGGATCTGAGTATCCTCCCGGAGGACTACTACCGTGAGGCGTCGGAGCAGATCGCTGCGCGGGTATGATGTTGTAACATCATACGAATTGGTGGGCGACCGTCGGGGTCACACGTCTGATCAGCTAGATAGCGGTAAATTGACCAACGATGATTGACGACCTGCCATCAGACGAAGCCAAGAAAATTCTGGAACTCATAAAATACGGGGACCCTTCCGATGGTTGGGACTGGGCGCCGGAAGTGGTTGGCGTCGCCAACTGTGCTTTCGGTGTGACTGACGAAGACGGTAAGCGTATCCAGGGTGTCAGCGCCGACCTGCTTATAAAGTACGGTCAGAGACCGCCGTCTGTGCACTTTCTGTTCACGATTTATCGGCAGGAGTACCGTGCTCGACGCCGAGTGTATCAACTCGATGTATTGCAGAACGGCCGGAAGAAAGTCGACCCGCACAGGACGTCTCACGAGCACATTGGGCGCGACAGAGTTGCGGGCGAGAAGGCGTGGCAACAACTTACCTACGATGATGCCTTGAGTTTATTCTGCTGCGGACTAATCGCTCCGGCCGCAATGACGGCAATCACGTGCATCGCCTCACGCAGGCGTTCGTTTTCATGAGCGAGGTGGGTGGCGCGGTTGTGCTGGTCCAGCGTGCAGGTCTGTATCTGGTTCATGCGAAGAGCTCGAAAGGTTCGGATGGGGTGAGGGCGAGATCAACCTGCTACACCTGCAGCGGCTCGCTGATCACATGCGCTCGAAGTAGCGGATTGTGGGCGAATTTCGCCGCGAAAACAAAATGGTGAGTGGCAATTCAATTGTGCCCTTCAGTCAACCGTGCGCTGGCCTCAAGCCAGAATCGCCGCCTGCCGGAACGAAACGGCTGAATGGTATACATTACTGAATCGTTAACGAATCACGACATTTTCGTAAGCTGACGCACAGGCCGTAGGCGAGTCTGGTTTCGTGGAGCGGGCATGAGACGATCGCGAATACAACTGAGGCATCTGCTTTACTTCATCAAGATCGTCGACGCGGGTAGCTTCTCGCGTGCGGCAACCCTGATTCATGTCGCGCAACCCGCTCTCAGCCAGCAGATGAGCGAGCTCGAAGAGACGTTGGGTGTCCCCGTGTTGCACCGCAGCGCGCGGGGCGTGCAAGTCACGGCCGCCGGAAAGCTGCTGTATGCGGAAGCCACGGCGATCATCGACCGTATCGAGCATCTACCGGACCTCGTTCGCTCCTGCGGCGAAGAGGTCAATGGCGTCGTTCGGCTTGGCATGTCGGAAGTGTTGGCCGAGTTCATGGCAAACGCGGTGACGGGCGCCTGCAAAGCGGCTTTGCCCAATGTCACACTGCATCTGGTCCGCGCCGCAAGCGAACTCCTGAGCAACCGCGTTCGCGAACACAGCCTCGATATCGCGCTGATTTTCGACGGCGAATTCGCAGTGGGTGTCGCCAGCCAGGCGCTTTTCAAGCAGCAACTTTTTCTGATTGCGCAACGCACGACGCTCGGCAAGCAGGACTCCGTTACGTGGAGCGCGCTGCGGCATCTGCCGCTCATCCTGCCCGAGCTTCCGCACAAACACATTGTGAAAACGCTGCTGGATCCGGTCTTCAACGAAGGTCCGCATGCGGTAGCCATCATTGTCGAGAACGATTTCTGGGCGCAGATTTCAGCGGTTCAGGCCGGTCTCGGCTCTGCGCTTCTGGCAATCGGCGACTTGTCCCATACCCGAGGCGGGGAGGACATGAAAGCGGTGCCTCTCGAGCCGCCAGTCTATATGACGGCGAGTCAGATAAGGTCGGCTGAAAGGCCTTTATCGCCGGCAGCTCACGCGGCGTCAAACGTGATCAGCAATGTGATCCTGCGGCATCTGGACGAACAAAAGATCGTCGGCGCCAAGCATCTCTGTTCTTGAGCGGCCTTGAGTGGCCTTGGATGGCGCGCGACGCGGCACGCACGTGCCGCCACACCGAAATCGCCAGAGACAGCTTATTTCCATAACCAGACGCTCCCGCATTGCCATTCGACCGTCGCGTCAACGCACGTCATACGCCGCGCCTCTTGTGAAGAGAAATACGCCCAAGGCGGCGACTCCGTCAATCGCATGGCCGGTTACGGGTCGACTGAAACCGCTTACCTCTCTCATTCTTAGCTAATTCAGCGCCGCTACGATCCTGATCATTCGGCAATCCCGATGTTCGTCGCGTTTCGCGAAATCATCATCTCTGATGGAGGTCATCATGTCAGCGGCAGCAATCATTCACGGCACACCGATCTGGGTCTGGGTGTTACTCGCCGTCCTTTTGTCGCGGGGTGTTAAGGCGTTGCACAGCAGGACGGCGCCACTCTCGAGGCTGGCCATCGTCCCGCTCATCTTTGCGGGCTGGGGCATCGCCCATCTGGTTTCGAGTCCGCTCGCCGGATGGTCGGACGCGATCGCATGGGCGACTGGCGCAGTGGTCGGCATCGGTGCCGGTGTTTTCATGGCGAGCCGGACGCGCTTCATTGTCAATCCGATTGCCAATACCGTGATGGTGCCGGGTTCAGTGGTGCCGTTGCTTCTTATCGTTGCCATATTCGTCAGCAAATTCTGGCTCGGGTTCCAGATGGCGACGGCGACCGACGTATCGTCGCTTGGAATGTATATGCTGATCGGGGCCGCTGTGTCGGGCTTGATCGCGGGCGTGTTCGGTGGCCGGTTTATCACCTATTGGCGCGCCATGAGCGTGCGCCGGGTGGTGCACGCCTATTCACCTCAATTCAAAGTCAAAGCCGATTAGATCCACGAACCAGTCATCATCTCGTGCCGTCGAACAGGACGATGTCGGAGCGATCCTGCTTCGGCAAGGCAATCAGCAGACGGCCTTCATGGAGCAAGGCATGCCCCGTGATCGTGGCGTTCGGCACCGCACACGGGGCAGCGTTGAACGTGATGGATGCACTGTAGGCATTGACGCCACTATCGGGTGAAACGCTGCCGCGAAACTCGCACCCGCTGGAAGTGCTGCCCGCCAGCAATCCGTCACGCGCGATGAGCATTTGCGCTGCCCCATTACCCTGTAACGAGCGCATCGGCCCGCTGTATTCGCCGGCAATCGCGCCAAGACCGGGCCCTTGTCCCAACGAAGGTTCGGAGGTCGCGGAGAAGGTCATGGGCACGGCTGGCTGGTTCGATGCGACGACCGTGCCGCTCACATTCGGCGATTGCGAGAAGTCGATCTGCACCCTCACCGGCGAAGCCGCTGCTGCCGGCGCGAAACTGTACTGGGTGCCCGATCTGCCATTGAACTGGCCACCATCCGTCTGCTGGCCGTTGGTCACGATAATGACGCCGGCCACCGGCTCCTGATAGAAAAGATAGGCGGACCCATCGAAAAGCGAGAGGAGGGTGACGGGGGCGCGCGTCGAGGACGTGCCGCTGTAGACGCCCGCGGAAGAGACCAGCAGGTTGGTCGCAGACTGGACCTGTAGGCGCGACGGACTACCCGTGCTGCAAGCACCGAGAATCAAGCTACACCCGACGCCCATCAGTATTCTTTTCATGGCGGCACCCTGGTATCCGGGATTCAACGAAGATCGGCTAACAACGAGGCCTTAATGTACACCCTGTCATCACGAGCGGGGATGAAGGGCAGGTCCACTAACGTCAGGACGTTGCACGCCTCCTGAGGCGAAAAGCATCGTACGTTGATGTAATTCTGGGCTAATTCCAGGTCCTTACGATGTATTTCCATGACGGACGGTATGTCCACTACGACTTGTTGACGTCATGCCGCAGCCCCGCTGCAAAACCCCATTAATCGACACCTGGAGTACCTGATGAAATCCGTGAAAGTTCTGGCCATCGTGGCCTGTTTGTTCGTCGCTCATACGGCCAGCGCGCAAGAGAAGCCGTTGAGCCCGGCGAAAATGACCTGTGAGGACTTCGTCTCCGTTGACGAGGTCTATCGTCCCGCGCTGGTTTACTGGGTCGCAGGCGTCGATAAGCTTGGCGTGAGAGGCACCGACACCATGGTCATCGATACCGCCCACCCGGTGGGCGAGACGGTGGCGGAAGAGTGCAAGCGGGACCCGCATGCTCCCTTCATGTCGAAAGTCAGATCCATGATCAAAGCCAACAAGATCGCACTCTTCGACCATCACTGATGGCGGCCAGGTCCGTTCACTTCATCGAGGACAACGAATGAGTGATACTTCCCACAGCCTGCTCATCTGGATCTTGAGCGGCGCGATTGCGGGCGGACTTGCCAGCTTTGTCTGGCGAGGCAGGCCCTACGGCATTCTCAAGGATATCGTGCTGGGCATTCTGGGCGCCTGCATGGCGTCTGGAATTGCGCATGCGTTGGCGCTGACGGTTCCGAACAGCCTTTTTCTCGACATCGTGGTGTCGACCGCGGGTGCATTGGTCGTACTGGTTTTGATCCGCTTCTACCGCTCGAACTGATTCCTGAATCGGCACCACGGCCGTGCGCAGAGCGCAATTTACGTGCAAGCACGCCCCAAAGACGTGCATTCAAAAGCGACCCCCTACGCACCCGGTTGGCGCTCGCGTTCTCCCGAACGCACCATCGAAGCGCCACTCTCCACCCGCAAGCACCGCAACAGGGCCATCTCCAACCCATCGTGGCCCAACATTTGCATACATCGCCGCCTTCTATCCTCCCGTGCCCCAATCTGGAACATATGAACACGTTGAAATCGGGAACCGATACCCTCTTTCTGCTGCTTGGCGCCGGCATGGTTCTGGCGATGCACGCGGGTTTCGCGTTTCTCGAACTCGGAACCGTGCGCAAGAAGAATCAGGTCAACGCGCTGGTCAAAATACTGGTCGACTTTGCGGTGTCGACCATCGCTTACTTCGTGATCGGCTACTGGATCGCCTACGGCGTGCAGTTCTTCGGCGATGCGACGTCGCTGGCCCAAGACAACGGCTACAGCCTCGTACGCTTCTTCTTCCTGCTGACTTTCGCGGCGGCCATCCCCGCCATCGTCTCGGGCGGTATCGCCGAGCGCACCCGGTTCAATCCGCAACTGTGCGCGACGGCCGTGCTGGTCGGTTTCGTGTATCCGTTTTTCGAAGGCATCGTGTGGAATAACCGCTTCGGCATTCAGGATTGGCTCGCTCACATGACGAGTGCGCCATTTCACGATTTCGCCGGCTCGGTGGTCGTGCATGCGTTCGGCGGCTGGGTGGCCTTGCCGGCGGTGCTGCTGGTCGGCGCGCGTCATGGCCGTTATCACCGTGACGGGCGGATTTCCGCGCATCCGCCGTCGAATATTCCGTTTCTCGCGCTGGGTGCATGGGTTCTGACGGTCGGCTGGTTCGGCTTCAATGTGATGAGCGCGCAAACGGTCGACAAGATCAGCGGGCTCGTCGCGGTCAATTCGTTGATGGCGATGGTCGGCGGCACCTTGAGCGCGTGGCTCGCCGGACGCAACGATCCGGGCTTCACGTACAACGGGCCGCTTGCTGGCCTCGTCGCGGTCTGTGCCGGCTCGGATCTGATGCATCCGTTCGGCGCGCTCGTCACGGGCGCGATCGCCGGCGTGTTGTTCGTCTTCATGTTCACGCATGCGCAGAATCGCTGGAAGATCGACGACGTGCTGGGGGTCTGGCCGCTGCATGGACTGTGCGGCGCGTGGGGCGGCATCGCCGCCGGTATCTTCGGCCTGAAAGCGCTGGGCGGGATCGGCGGCGTGTCGTTCGTATCGCAGGTGATCGGCACGCTTGGCGGCATCGTCATCGCGACGGCCGGGGGGCTCGTCGTGTACGGCGTGATCCGCGCGACCATCGGTCTGCGGCTCGATCAGGAGGAGGAATACCAGGGCGCGGACCTGTCGATTCACAGCATCAGCGCCACCCCCGAGCGTGAAACGGTGGTTTGAGCTGCTGGCTTGCGCGGGCAGCGCGCGCAAGCGCTGATGCGTCCTTTGTTACCATGACATGGTTGGCCGCTTTGCGATGCTCGATGGTAAAGTCGTCGCGCAGTCCAACATTCAAATAAACAGGAGACATGTCATGAAGTTTTCGAAGGCGCTGTGTTCGAGTGTGGTGGCGATATCCATGCTGGGCTTTACCGCGGTCGCCGCGCACGCGGAAGATCTGCTCGACTCCGTCAAGCAGGCCGGGGTACTCAAGATCGGTCTGGAAGGCACATATCCTCCCTTCGATTCCCGTAACAGCCAGGGCGAACTCGAAGGCTTCGACGTGGACGTGGCGAAGGCGGTCGCAGCCAAACTGGGCGTCAAGCCGGAGTTCGTTCCCACCGAGTGGAGCGGTATCATCGCGGGCCTGCAGGCCGGGAAATTCGACGTCATCGTCAACCAGGTGACCATCACGCCGCAACGCAAGGAGGCGCTGGATTTCAGCCAGCCCTACACGTATTCCGCTGCGCAGCTGATCCAGCGTTCGGACGACAAGCGCGACCTCAAGTCGCTCGATGAATTCAAGGGCGACAAGAAGCTGGGCGTGACGCTCGGCACGAACTACGATCAGATGGCGCGGGCCGTATCGGGCATCAACGTGCAGACTTATCCCGGCGCACCCGAAAAGCTCCGTGATCTGGCGTCGGGCCGCATCGACGCGACGATCGACGACCGGCTGATGCTGCCGTACGTCATCAAGGCATCGCAGTTGCCGCTTCGTCCGGGCGAAGTGCTCAGGGGCGCCGACCAGGAAATGGGCATCCCTTTCCGCAAGGGCAATCCCAAGTTTGCCAAGGCGATCAATGACGCGCTCACGTCGCTGACGCAGGACGGCACGATGAAGAAAATCTCGGTGCACTGGTTCGGCACCGACGTCACGCAACCCATCGCACACTAAGCCGTAGCCTTCTGCGGCCGGTCAGCACTTGAGTGCCGACCGGCCGATTGCCCGTCTGCGATATCAATGCCCGGATCGAATGAGAAGCGGGCGCCGCGTAACCTCCGCGCACTTCAGTGCGTCTTTGCCAACACCGGCAGCATCAAGCGGGACGACGAACTGATCGTGTTGAGGCTGATGGTGCCAACACTGGCATGGCGAAAGCTCAGCAACGCGGGCGTCTCCGGATTCTGGTCGTCACTGGTCAGGAAAAGCTGGATGCGATGACCCGCCGGGAATCGTCGTGCATTGGCAACCATGGGGATGCGGTATTGCACCAGTTTGCCGACGGGCACGGCGTCGAATGTCCTGCAAGGAAGGACGGGCGCGCCGGGGCGGCTGTCAGTTTCTTCGACCGCGCGCAGGCTGGCTCGCAGATAGCCGGCGGTGACTTCCGTCACCGCACCCGAGGCATCGACATGCTGCAGAATCGCAATCCACGCCGTATCCGGCGCGGTACTTTGCGCGTCGAGTTGCAGTTCGATGTCCCCGACGACATCGAGATCCTCGGTCAGCGGTTGACTCGTCCATGTCAGGCCCGGTGCTGGGGCTCAACCCCAGGACTGCGGCCGTCCAGCGAGCCGTGATGTTCACCGTGCTCCCTTGCGTCGCGATGATGGTCGCGCCAAGGCAGATGCAGGCTGCGCTGTTGCCCGCCGTCGTCAAAGACAAAGAGGCGCTAGCGGAGGACTTCGTACGCTTCGTGATGGCAGGACTCGACGCCATCGCGCTTGCCCATCGTTCGGACAAGCAGCGCTCATCCTAGGCACTTTCGCGCGGCGTCAGCGTAAAGCACAGATCCACGTGATTCCGTTCGGGCGGCGTTCCATCCAGTATCTGCAACAGCAGGCGCGCGGCCTCGAAGCCTATCTGGTAGCGCGGCGTCGTGATTGTCGTGAGCGACGGTGTCGCCCAGGCGGAGGGCGGCAGGTCGTTGAATCCCGCAATCGCAATCTGTCCCGGCACGGCGATGCCGCGCCGCTGGCATTCGAACAACGCGCCAAGCGCGAGGTCGTCGTTGCAGCAGAAAATGGCGTCGCACGTGGGCGCATGTTCGAGCATCCGTGCGAGCAGTTTCGAGCCAAGGCCGACGCTCGATGGCTCGCCGGTCAGAATCTCAACATCGGGGTCGAGTCCGGCCTCGCGCAGCGCGCGGCGAAATCCGGCGCGGCGCTGCATGGTGCGGGGGTCCAGTTGCGCAGCCACGAATCCCGGCCGCCGGTAACCGCGCTCCAGCAGATATCGCGTGAGCGTGAAGCCCGCGCTCTGCTGCGAAAATCCGACCGACCATTCGCCGGGTGCGCGGCTCAGATCGTACATATGAACCACCGGCACGCGGGCCGCAGCAAGACGCTGACGGATGGCTGCGGAACCGTCGATGCCCGTGACGAGAAAGCCGTCTGGTGCGTGCGCGAGGTAGGTCGTGACGAGCTCAGCCTGCTTGTCGGCAGAATAGTTCGTATTGCCAATCAGGAATTGATATCCCGCGGGTCCCAGGCAATCCTGAATACCGGCGAGCGTATCGACGAACACCGCGTTCGATAACGACGGCACCAGCACTCCCACCACACGCGAACGCGAGGAGGCGAGCGTGCGCGCCGCATGGTTCGGCACATAGCCGAGCGCCGCGACGGCGGCCTCGACCCGTGCGCGCGCCTCGGGCAGCACTTGCGCCGGATTCTTGAGGGCGCGCGATACGGTCATGGGACTGACCTGGGCGCGCTCTGCGACATCGGCAATCGTGGCGCGGCCGCTCGGCCGGCGCCGCGCAGGCTGACGCGTGGGTGCTTCGACTTCGCGAATGGCGCGGGTTGCGCCGGTCGGTTTTCTGTTCATCGTGCGAGTATCGCCTCGCCGACGCCGGAAAGGAAGCGCGAGAAAGCGCGGCATGAGGCAGGGTTCACCCGGATAGGGCGGTCAGAATGGTAGCGCTACCATGCGCATCATCCAGAATACGACGAACCACGACCCAACAAGGAGACTGCCGCATGCGAACCCAATCACGCCACCTGTCGAAGTCAACCAGCCGGACCGCGAAGTTCACTGCCTGCGCGCTCGGCGTCGCGGCGCTGGTTGCCGCCGGTGGCGCGCACTCCGCGGAGGTTGAAGTGCTGCATTACTGGACCTCGGGCGGCGAGGCGAAATCCGCCCAGGTCCTCAAGCAGATGCTCGAAGAGAAGGGCGACACGTGGAAGGACTTCGCCGTTGCGGGCGGTGGCGGCGGCAACGCCATGACCGCGCTCAAGACGCGCGTGATCGCCGGCAATCCGCCTGCGGCAGCGCAGATCAAGGGCCCGGCCATTCAGGAATGGGGCGACGAAGGTGTACTGCTATCCATTGACGATGTGGCGAAGAGCGAAGGCTGGGACAAGCTGATCCCGCCGCAGATTTCGAGCATCATGAAATACAAGGGCCAATATGTGGCGGCGCCGGTCAACGTGCACCGTGTCAACTGGCTGTGGATCAACGCCGATGCGCTGAAGAAGGTCAACGCGCAGCCTCCGGCGACGTGGGACGAGTTCTTCAAGACCGCCGACGCGTTGCAGAAAGCAGGCATCACGCCGGTCGCGATTGGCGGCCAGTCGTGGCAGCAGGCCGAAACCTTCGAGACGGTCGCGCTTGGCGTGGGTGGCGCGGCGTTCTACAAGAAGGCCTTCGTCCAACTCGATCAGGCAACGCTTAAAGGCCCGACCATGGTCAAGGCGCTGGAAACCTTCAAGAAGATCAAGGCCTATACCGACAAGGGCCAGACGGGTCGCGACTGGAACATGGCAACCGGCATGGTGATCTCCGGCAAGGCGGCCATGCAGTTCATGGGCGACTGGGCCAAGGGCGAATTCAGCGTGGCCAACAAGGTGCCGGGTAAAGACTATCTGTGCGTGCCGGGTCCGGGCTCGCAAAACGCCTATACGTTCAATGTCGACAGCTTTGCGTTCTTCAAGGTCAAGAGCCCGGATGTCGAGAAAGGCCAGAAGGATCTCGCGAGCTTGCTTCTGAGTCCGAAGTTCCAGGAAATCTTCAACCTCAACAAGGGTTCGATTCCGGTACGCCAGGGCATGGATCTGTCGAAGTTCGACGCCTGCGCGCATCGCTCGGCGGCCGATTTCACGAGCTCGCAGGCGAAGGGCACGCTCGTGCCGTCGTGGGCGCATGACATGGTCGATACGCCGGCGGTCGAAGGCGCCTTCTACGATGTGCTCGGCAACTACTGGAACGACGACAACGAGACCGCCCAGGATGCAGCGGACAAGCTGGCCGCCGCAGCCAAAACGCAGTAAGCCGGACGCCGCTCGCGTCAATGATTGTGTCGTGACTCCCCGCGGGTCTCGATGATGTTCAGATACAGCGTGGCGGGTTCGAGGCACGCGCCCGTGCCTTGTTGCCCGACCATGCTGCGGTAAATCTCTTCCCACGGCGTCTTGTTGTCGAGCTTCGGCGGCTGGTACGCCGCGCGGCGCTGCGCCATCTCTTCATCCGGAATCAGAACGTCGACCTTGCGTGCGTGCAGATCGATGCGCAAACGGTCGCCGGTTCTCAGCAGTGCCAGGTTGCCGCCCACGGCGGCTTCCGGTGAAACGTTGAGGATCGATGGACTCGCGGACGTGCCGCTCTGGCGGCCATCGCCCAGCGTGGGCAGCGTGTCGATGCCCCGTTTGAGCAGCGCCGCGGGCGGTTGCATATTGACCACCTCCGCGCCGCCCGGATAACCCACCGGTCCGCAATTGCGAATCACCAGCACGGAGCGGTCATCCACGCCCAGTTCCGGATCGTCGAGCCGCGCGTGATAATCCTCGGGCCCTTCGAACACGATCGCCTTGCCTTCGAACACGTCGGGATGAGCCGGGTCCGACAGGAAGCGTTTGCGGAAGGCCTGATCGATCACGCTGATCTTCATCACGGCGCTGTCGAACAGATTGCCCGACAGCACGACGTAACCGGCGGCTTCCCGCAGGGGCTTGTCGTAGGCCCGGATCACTTCGCGGTCGGGCTCCTGCAGGGCGGCCAGATCTTCCTTCAGCGTACGGCCCGTGACGGTGCGCACGCTGCCGTCCAGCTTGCCGGCTGCCAGCAGTTCGCGCATCACGGCAGGCACACCGCCGGCACGATGGAATGCCTCACCTAGGAAACGCCCCGCAGGCTGGCAGTCCACCAGAAGGGGGATGTCGGGACCGAGGCGCTGCCAGTCGTCGAGCGTGTGCTCGACGCCCATATGACGCGCGATCGCGATCATGTGAATCGGACAGTTCGACGATGCACCGAGCGCCGCTGCCGCCACGACGGCGTTTTCAAATGCGCCCTGGGTCATGATGTCGGACGGCCGTAGATTCTCGGCAACCATGTCGACAATGCGCTTGCCGGTCTGATACGCCATCCAGCCGCGTTCGCGATGAGGCGCCGGAATCGCGGCGCAGCCAGGCAGAGACATGCCCAGCGCTTCGGCAAGCGAGTTCATCGACAGCGCGGTCCCCATGGTGTTGCAGTGTCCCGCCGAGGGCGCTGAAGAGGACACCTCTTCAATAAACTGCTCGTAGCCGATTTCACCCGCCGACAGACGCTTGCGCGCGTCCCAGATGACCGTGCCGGAACCCGCGAGCTTGCCTTTCCACCAGCCGTCGAGCATGGGGCCGCCGGACAGCACGATAGCCGGAATATTGACGGTGGCGGCCGCCATCAGACAGGCGGGCGTGGTCTTGTCGCAACCGGTGGTCAGCACCACCCCGTCAATCGGATAGCCGTGCAGAATTTCGACCAGACCGAGATACGCGAGATTGCGATCGAGCGCGGCGGTGGGGCGCTTGCCGGTTTCCTGGATCGGATGCACCGGAAATTCCAGCGGAATGCCGCCCGCATCGCGAATGCCGTCGCGAACGCGCTGCGCCAGTTGCAGATGGTGACGGTTGCACGGCGCGAGATCGGAACCGGTCTGGGCGATACCGATGATCGGCTTGCCCGATTGCAATTCCTCGCGCGTGATGCCGTAGTTCATATAGCGCTCGAGATAGAGCGCGGTCATGCCGGGATCCGCGGGATCGTCGAACCAGCGACGGCTGCGCAGACGTCGTCCGCTCATATCGGCGCCGCTGTTCGGGTGGTTGTGGGAAGAAGCGTCGTGAGACATGATGTCGTCCGGTGGAGGCATGGGGGTGCTCCAGAATACTCCAGCTCTCCGGTTTGTCACGCTTCAATCACGACACCGCGTGGCCCATCAGCCACGCGGTTCACCCTCCACGTTTCAGTTCGCGGCCTGCGCGTTGCTGTTCGCGACGAGCACCGGCGTCGCCGCCACGCTGGCGAGTTCGTCGCTCGACCATCCGCCGCCCAATGCATGCAGGAGTTGCACATCGGCGCTGAGCTGGCGGGTCTGGACCTCGAGCACGCCGCGTTGCGCTTCGAGCTGGGCGGTCTGCGCGTCGACCACATCGAGGTAACCCACGGTGCCCTGCTTGTATTGACGCACCGCGAGATCCACGGTGGTTTGCGCCGACGCAGCCGCGTTGCGTTGTTCGTCAAGCGCGCTGCCAAGGTACGACAGCAGGGCGAGATTGTCTTCGACCTGCTGGAACGCGGACAACACCACGCCGCGATAGCGCTCGCCCGCTTCGTCGGTGGCCGCCTTGGCGGCATCGAGTCGTGCGCGGCGGTAGCCGCCGTCGAAGAGGTATTGCACGAGTTGCGGACCGATCGCCCAGAACGCGTTCGGCGCGCTGACGAGCCCCGCATAGGCCGCGCTTTGCACACCGCCTTGCAGGCCCAGCGTGATGTCCGGGAAGTAAGCAGCGCGGGCTACGCCAATCTGTGCATTGGCCTCCGCGACCCGGCGCTCGGCGGCCGCGACGTCCGGCCGACGCTGCAGCAGCGTCGAAGGCACACCAGTGGGAATAGCCGGCAACGTGATGGCCGCGGTTTGCTGCGGCAAACTGAATTCCGCGGCGGACGCGCCCACCAGTAACGCGATGGCGTGTTCGAGCAACGCGCGTTGCGCGAGATTCTGCGACAGTTGCGACTTCGCCGCGGAGAGCTGCGTTTGCGCGCGCGACACGTCGAGACCGGAAACGATCCCGCCGTTGTGCAGGGTCTGCGTGAGTTGCAAGGCTTTCGTGTACGCCACGACCGTGTCGTTCAACAGCGCCGTTTGCTGATCGAGACCGCGCAATTGAATGTCACTGTCCGCGAGTTCGACCTGCAGGCTCAGGCGCACAGAAGCCAGATCGGCCTTGCTCGCCTGCGCCTCGTCCTTGCCGGCCACTACGGAGTCGCGCACGCGGCCCCACAGGTCGAGATCGTATTTGACGGAGGCGCCGAGCGTGTAAGAGCTGTAGTCGGCCGGTCCGTTGCCGCGTAACGGCGCGGTGTCGGACTGACGCTCGCGCAGCGGCACGGCGCTCGCGCTGATGCTCGGATAGAGCCCCGACTGCACCTGGGCCACGAATGCCTGGGCCTGCTGATAATGCGCGTACGCCGCGCGCAGATCGGTGTTGTTGGCGAGCAGACGCGTTTCGAGCTCGTCGAGTTGCGCGTCGCCATACATCTTCCACCAACCGTTGCGGTCGATCTGGTCGGCAGGCTGCGCGCTGGCCCATGGGCCAGGTGTTTTGTATTGCGCGGCGACGGGCGTTGCGGGCACCTGATAGTCCGGGGCAAGCGAGCAGGCCGAGAGCGCAACGACGCCCGACAGCAGCGCCGGAAGTCCGTACTTAACCATGGGCCGCCGCCTTCCTGTCAGCCGCCGTGGCGACCTGCACGCGATCGCCGTCCACCAGACCGTCAGGCGGCGTGTCGATCACACGATCGGTTGCGGCAAGGCCCGCGCCGATTTCCACCGAATCGCCAAGGTCGCGATCGATCTTCACGTGCTTGAACTGTACCTGGCCGTTCGCGCCCAAGGTGGCAACGAGGACGCCGCGGCTATCGATAACGAGCGCGCTGGCCGGCACGCGGATCGCGTTCGCGGCAACGGGCAGGGTGAATTTCAGGCTGGCAAAACCGCCGGGCAGCAGCTTGCCGTTGGCATTGTCGACCAGCAATTGCACGAGTGTCGTGCCCGAATTCGAGTTGACCGAATCCGCCGCGGCGACGACCCGCGCGGTGAACTGCTGGTCCGGATACTCGGGCACGCTCAGTGACGCGGTGGTGCCGTCGTGAATCGCCGGCGCGTAGTTCTGCGGCACCTGCACGTACACGCGCAACTGCTTGACCTCGGACACTTCGAACAGCTCGCGGCCGGTGCCTCCGCTGCCCGCGCTCACCAGCGCGCCGACGTCGATGTCGCGCGCGGTCACCACGCCATCGAAGGGTGCCACGATGCGTGCAAACGCCTTGGTGGCAACGAGACGATCGACGTTGGCTTTGGCCGCTGCCGCAAGCGCGGCGCGTGCCGTGTAGTCGGCGGTGCGCTGGTCGACATCCTGCTGGGCGACGGAATCGGTGCCGCGCAACGCTTCCCAGCGCTTCGCCGTGGTGCCGGCGACGAGTGCGTTCGCCTCTGCACTCTGGAGATCGGCGCGTGCCTGCACGAGTTGCTGGTCGAGCTCGGGCGTGTCGATCTCAGCGAGCGGCTGGCCCGCTTTGACGCGCGTGCCGATGTCGACATTCCACGACTTCAGATAGCCGCCGACCTGCGCGAAAATCGGCGCCCGTGTATAGGCTTCGAGGCGTCCAGGCAGTTGCAACGATGGACCGTTGGCGTCGTGGATCGGCTGGATCAGCGTGACGGTCTGCACCGCTTGTGCATCGGTCCAGGTTTTCAGCTTGCGAGCGTCGACGACGCGCAGCGTGAGGCCCGCTGCAACGATACCGAGGACGATCAAGAGGCCGATCACGCCCGCCAGCTTGAGGGGACGGCGTGACGGCGCATCGACGGGGAAAACGGAATCAGACGACATGTGCAGGACCTCCCGAGACGGCTGCCGGGGTAGCTGCGCGCCCTGGGCGCGCATGGACGATACAGAAAATGACGGGGACGAGGAACAGCGAAGCGGTGGTGGCAAACAGCAGACCGCCGATCACGGCACGGCCAAGCGGCGCGTTCTGCTCGCCGCCTTCGCCGAGCGCGAGTGCCATCGGCGCCATGCCGATAATCATCGAAAGCGCGGTCATCAGGACCGGACGGAAGCGCGTAAAGCCCGCTTCCAGCGCAGCCTTGAACGGGTCGCCGTGTTCCGCGAGACGCTCGCGGCAGAAGCTGACCACCAGAATCGAGTTGGCGGTGGCCACCCCCATACACATGATGGCCCCCGTCAGGGCCGGGACCGAGAGGGTGGTGTGGGTGGCGAACAGCATCCAGACGATGCCCGCGAGTGCGGCCGGCAGCGCGGTCACGATGACGAACGGATCGGCCCACGACTGGAAATTGACCACGATCAGCAGATAGATCAGCACCACCGCGCCAAGCAGTCCGAACAACATGCCGGAGAAGGCACTGTTCATGGTCTGCACCTGACCCAGCAGCGCGACGGTCGAGCCCTTCGGCAAGGTCTGGGCGTTTTCGCGCACGATGCGCTGGATATCCGAGGCCACCGCGCCGAGGTCGCGGTCCTGGGTGGTCGCGAAGATCTCGACCATGGGCTGGATGTTGTACTGGCTGACCACCTCGTTGGTGCTGGTGCGCTGAAGTGTGGCCAGACCGCCGAGAATCTGCGAGGTGCCGCCGCCGCTCGCGGTGACGGGCAGGTTTTGCAGGGCCGCAAGCGAGTCGAGGCTGTACTGCGGCGTCTGCATCACGATCGGATACGACACGCCGTTCGCGTTGTTCAACCAGAACGTGGGCGCGACCTGGCTCGAACCCGCAAGATTGACCACCATGCTATTGGTCACGTCGCGCTCAGTAATCCCGAGCAATTGCGCGCGGGTCCGGTCGACGTCGACATTGAAGGTCGGATTGGCGTGCGACTGCGCGATGCGGGCATCGACCACGCCCGGCACGTCGCGAATCTCGCGCAGGAGACGGTCGGCGTAAGCGTAATTGGCATTGAGGTTGTTGCCACGGATCTGCAGGTCGATCGGCGCAGGCGAACCGAAGTTCAGGATCTGACTGATGATGTCCGCAGGCGGGAACGAGAACGTGACGCCCGGAAACTCGCGCGGCAATTTTTCGCGCATCTCGCGCACATACTCGTCGGTCGGACGATGGCCTTCGTTCAGTGCGATCTGGATATCGCCGTCCTGCGAGCCCACCGTGCCGGTGTTGTTGTAGGCGGTGTTGATGCCGCTCACCGGCAGGCCCATGTTGTCGACCACGGTGCCTAGTTCGGACGCCGGAATGATTTCGCGGATCGCTCCTTCGACATTGGCGAAGATCTGCGCGGTCTTCTCGACGCGCACGCCAACCGGCGCGCGCACATGCATCAGGATCTGCCCGGAGTCGACCGCAGGAAAGAAGTTGCGGCCGAGGAACGGCACCAGCGCGAACGAGATGACGACAAAACTGAGGAAGCCGATTACGAACGGGCGCCGATGCGTCAGGGCCAGTTCGAGCAAACCGTGGTAGCGCGTGCGGACTTTCTCGAAACGCGCTTCGAAGCCGCGCTGAAAGCGGCCGAGCGGTCCCGGGCGCTTCGACTCGTGCTCATGCTCGCCTTGCACGTGCGGTTTGAGCAGGTACTTGGCCATGGTCGGCACCAGCGTTCGCGACAGGATGAACGAGGCGATCATCGCGAAGATCACCGCTTCGGCCATCGGCACGAACAGGAAGCGCGCGACACCATTCAGGAAGAACATCGGCACGAACACGATGCAGATACACAGCAGCGAGACGAACGCGGGTGTGACGATCTGCGCGGCGCCGTCGAGAATCGCGGTTTCCACTTCCTTGCCGTGTTCGAGGTGCCAGTTGATGTTTTCGATCGTCACGGTCGCGTCGTCGACCAGGATCCCCACCGCGAGCGCGAGACCGCCTAAGGTCATGATGTTCAGCGTCTCGCCGAGTGCGGAGAGCGTGGCAATGGAGCCGAGAATGGCGAGCGGGATCGAAGTGGCGATGATGATGGTCGAGCGCCAGCTACCGAGGAACAGCAGGATCATCAGGCTCGTCAGCACCGCTGCGATCACGCCCTCGCGCGCCACGCCGGTGATGGCGGCGCGCACGAACAGCGACTGGTCGCCGATCGGATCGATCTGCAGATTGTCGGGCCACGAGGCTTTCCCGGCGGTAACCTGCGCCTTGATGCCGGAGATGATCCCCAGCGTCGAAACGGACCCGTTCTTGAGCACCGACATCAGCACGGAACGCTTGCCGTTGACGTGCACGATGTTGGTCTGCGGCGGACTGCCGTCGCGTACGCTGGCCACGTCGCGGATATAGACGGTGGTGCCGTTGGCCGCCTTGATCGGCAGATCGCCGAGAGCCTTGATCTGCGAGGGCGCATCGTTCAGTTGCAGCGTGTATTCATAGTCGCCGATCTTTTCCGTGCCCACCGGCGTGATCAGATTCTGGCCCGCCAGCGCATTGGCGACGTCCTGGGCGGACAAGCCGCGCGCCTGCATGGCAACCGGGTCGACGTCGATCTGCACCTGGCGGGTCTTGCCGCCGAACGGGTAGGGAATCGCCGCACCGGCGACCGTCACGAGAACCGGCCGCACGGCGTTCAGGCCCAGGTCGCCGAGGTTCTGTTCTGACAAGCCTTTACCGGAGAGCGCGAGCTGGATGATCGGCACCGTCGAGGCGTTGTAGTTCAGGATCAGCGGCGGCGTCGTGCCGGGCGGCAACTGCCGCAACTGGGTCTGCGCGACCGCGGTCACCTGGGCGTTCGCCGTGCTGATATTCACGCCCGGCTGGAAGAAGATCTTGATGATCCCGAAGCCGGACACCGATTGCGCCTCGATATGTTCGACGTCGTTGACGGTGGTGGTGAGCGTGCGTTCGAACGGCGAGGTGATGCGGCCGACCATCTGGTCCGGCGGCAGGCCGGTGTACTGCCACACCACGCTGATGACCGGAATCCGGATGTCCGGGAAAATATCGGTAGGCGTCCTCATTGCGGACAACGGTCCGACGATGAGAATGAAGATCGCCAGTACGACGAAGGTATAGGGTCGCCGCAAGGCGATACGGACTAGGCCGAGCATGTGGGTTCCAGGGCTTGGGGAAAGACGTTGTTGCGCGTGGTGCAGGCGTGGAAAAAGTCTCTTTCCTGAGCCAAGGCAGAATGTACACAAAGCCCGAAATTGCTGCTGACGGGAAAACAAAACCCCACGCGCGGCAAGGTCGTCATGGGGCTTTCACAGCGTGTCGGCCCTCGCCGTCTGGCGACTGCGAGAGCCGGTCGAGGACGTGTCGCAATGATGGCGTGGGCGTCATCTGTAAGTATAGGAATGCCAATGAATGTCCGAAGCGTCGCGCCACGAGGCGCATTTGACGGCGCTATCCGTGCGGATCCAGGTTCACGGGGGTCGAGGTGAGCTTTCAATTTGGCAGGTCTCGGCCGCTGCACAGGCGGATATTTTTTCGTGGTGGCAGTGCGTAAGGCGTGGCAGAGTAATGGGTCACAAAGCATTTGAAAACGTGTCTTTCGCACAATACTGTTGTGTGAAAAACAGGTCCCCCGAAACGCTGCTGGAGCCTCGCCGATGACCCTCGCGCCTTCTGTTCGCACGGCCTTCCTGCCTACCGGCAAGTTAAGGGCGTCGCTCAACCTCGGCAATCCGATCCTCGTCAAAAGAGACGCTGCAACGGGACAGCCGTTCGGTGTCTCGGTCGACCTTGCCAACGAATTCGCCCGGCGCCTGGGCGTCGAAGTCGAACAGGTCGTGTTCGACACGGCGGGCCAATCGGTCGAGGCGGTCGCTGACGGGCGGGCCGATATCGGCTTCTTCGCAGTCGATCCCGCTCGCGGCGCGAACATCGCATTTACTGCGCCCTATGTGCTGATCGAAGGCTATTACCTGGTGCATGACGAATCGGCGATCCGGCACAACGCGCAGGTCGACACAGCGGCTCACCGTGTGGCGGTGGGCAAGGGCAGCGCCTACGACCTGTTTCTCACCCGCGAACTGCGTCACGCGCAAATCGTGCGTGCACGGAGTTCGCCGGCGGTCGTTCAAACGTTTCTTGAGCAGCAACTGGAGGTGGCGGCCGGCGTGAAACAGCAACTCGAGGCGGCCGCGGCGCTCAACCCCGGATTACGCCTGCTGGACGAACGCTTCATGGTCATCCAGCAGGCAATGGGCACGCCTGTCAGCCGGGGTGAGGCGGCCGCGCACTATTTGCGGGAATTCATCGAGGAGATGAAGTCGTCCGGATTCGTCGCGGCGGCGCTGGCGCGGCATGGCATTCAGGGGGCGCTGATTGCGCCCGCCGGATGAGCGGCACTAACAGATCGTCCTTTTAAAAGCCATTCGTTCCGAATCAATACTCGACAAATAAATATTCATAAACGATTGCTGAAAAATCAATAAGCAAAAATAACCGCGCTGCAAAATCAGGGTTACCCAGATATAAAGATTTTATGTTTGCCGGCCGATATACCTGATGCAGTGCTAGTGAAGCGCAAGGGCGCCGACCCCAAGATCGTCGCAGGGAGGCGCTTCTCTAACGCTGCAAAAACAGCAGGACACACTACATAACCTGAGAGAAAAGCACGGCCCGGCCCACTCGCAGAGAGAGGTGCCGGCGTGTTTTGGTTTTTCGCGCGCGTTCAACGAGGAGAACGAATTGGAACATTCAACGCCCGAACGGCACCTGGAAATGAACGAACTCAGCGCGATCAATAGCGCGCTAAATCGTGTTCAGGCGGTCATCGAGTTCGATCTGCATGGCATCGTCCTGCACGCCAACGACAACTTCCTCAAGACCCTCGGCTACAGCCTCGACGAAGTTCGCGGCCAGCATCACCGCATGTTTTGCGATTCCGCGTACGCCGAGACTGCCGCGTACCGGCAGTTCTGGGAGAAGCTCGCCCGGGGCGAATTCGATCACGGCGAATACCAGCGCGTGGGCCGTGGCGGTCGTGAGATCTGGATCAACGCCTCGTATAACCCGGTGTTCGATGCGGACGGCAAGCCCTACAAGGTCATCAAGTTCGCCACCGACATCACGGCAAGCCGCCAGCAAAACGCCGAATACGAGGGAAAGGTGCGCGCGCTCGACCGCGCCCAGGCCGTCATCGAATTCGATCTGTCCGGCTGCGTGCTGTTCGCCAACCAGAACTTCCTCGACACGCTCGGATACCGGCTCGACGAAATCCAGGGCAAGCATCACCGCCTGTTCTGTGAGGATACCTACACGGCCAGCGCCGAATATCGCGATTTCTGGGCCAAGCTCAACCGCGGCGAATTCGATGCAGGCCGCTACAAGCGCGTCGCCAAGGGCGGCCGCGCGGTGTGGATCCAGGCCACCTACAACCCGATCTTCGATGGCGGCGGCAAGCTGCACAAGGTGATCAAGTTCGCGATCGACGTCACCGCCCAGGTTGAACTGGAGGAGCGTGTACGGCGCCGCGCGGAAGACGATCAACGCAAGGTCGCAGCACTCCTGAACGTGGTCAGCAAGGCCGCTGCGGGTGACCTGACCGGTTCCGTCAACGTCGCCGGCAACGAGCCGATCGATCAGCTCGCGGCCGGCATCAAGCGGATGATGGACGATCTGCGCGGCGTGATCGGCAAGGTGATCGAATCGTCGGGCGGCTTCAGCGTGTCGTCGCAGGATATCGCCGGACGCGCCAACACGGTGGCGAGCGGCGCGCAGCTGCTCGGCGCGACGGTCGAAGAAATGAACGCGTCGATCGAGGAGCTGACCGCCTCGATCAATTCGATTGCCGACAATTCGCGCAGCGCCGACAACCTCGCCAAGGACACCCAGCAGGAAGCCGAACGCGGCGCCAAGGCGGTGGCCCGCTCGATCGAGGCCATGGAGCTGATCAATAAGTCGTCCGAAGATATCAGCGAGATCATCAAGGTGATCGGCGAGATTGCCAGCCAGACCAACCTGCTGGCGTTCAATGCGGCGATCGAGGCCGCGCGGGCGGGTGAGCATGGACTCGGCTTCTCGGTGGTGGCCGACGAGGTGCGCAAGCTCGCCGAGCGTTCCTCGCAGGCGACCAAGGAAATCTCGAAGCTGATCAACGAATCGGTCAAGCGGGTGACCCAGGGCAGCGAGATCTCGAAGCAGGCAGGCGAGGCGTTCGACAAGATCGTCAGCGGCGTGAGCCGTACCACGCACGCGATCTCGGAGATTTCCTGCGGCGCCGACGAGCAACTGATCGCGGCTCGCGAGGTGAGCGCGGCCATTCAGCAGGTCGCCGAGGAAACCGAGAAATCGGCCGGTGCCTGCGACACGATCGCGCGCGCCAGCGCCACGCTGATGCAGGGCGCGGAGACGCTCGATCAGACCGTGACCCGCTTCGTCGTCTGACGCGGGAGGCACTATGGATATGGAACGTGAAGTCGATCCGGCGACCCGTCGTGCGTTTTTCGACCAGGTGCGGCGGCACACCGGCATTGCCATGAGCGAGCGCAAGTGGACGCTGCTGGAAGGCCGCTTGCGGCGGCGTCTGCGCGAACTGGCGCTCACCGGCTACCGGGACTACCTGCACGTGCTGGAGGCGAAGCCCGACGAAGTGCGCGATTTCATCGATCTGGTCACCACCAACGAGACCTCGTTCTTTCGCACGCCGCGCATCTGGGACTATTTCGCCGGGGAATTTCTGCCGCGCTGGTTTGCGGCGCACGCCGATACGCCGCTGCGGGTGTGGTCGGCGGCGGCTTCGAGCGGTGAGGAGGCCTATACGGTGGCGATGCTCTGCGAGGAATTCCGCAGCCGTCATCCGGGGTTCCGTTACCGCATTCTCGCCACGGACATCGGCGATGCGATCCTGCGCAAGGCGGCTGCCGCACAGTACCAGGGACGTAGCATCGACGGCCTGAAGCAGAGTCATCCCGAGTGGCTGGCGAAGTATTTCGTCGCGCAGGACGGCGGTTTCGCCGCGGGTCCGGCGTTGCGCGCGAACGTGAGCTTTCGCAAGCACAATCTGCATGAAGCGGTGCGCGACATCGGTTCGATGGACGTCACGCTGTTGCGCAACGTCCTGATCTACTTCGACACGGAAGGCCAGCAGGCGGTGCTCGAAAACGTGCGTCGTGCGATGACGCCTGAAGGCGTGCTGATCGTTGGGGAGTCCGAATCGTTGAGCCGCTTCGATATGGGTTTCGCGTTCGAACAACCGCTGATCTACCGCAATGAAGGCCGCCCATGACCGACGCCCGCGAGATTCAGGTTCACATGTGCGCGATCGGCATCGGCACGGGGCATGACGTATTGCGCGCCACGCTCGGATCGTGCGTGGGCATTGGCCTGCTGTGGCGCGAGCGGGCGATTTACGGCCTCGCGCATTGTCTGCTGCCGGATGGCGCCAACCGGCCTGAAGGGATCGGCGCCAAATATGTTACCCAGGCCGTTCCGTCATTGCTGCGTCTGATGCAGGTCCAGCGCGCCTCGCATGATGCGCTGGAGGCGGTGCTCGCGGGCGGTGCGAATATGGTGCACTACGCGCGCCGGCCGACTCACGCGCCCATCGGTGAACAGAACGTGCGCACCGCGCAGCAGTTGCTCGAAACGCTCGGCGTGCGCGTGGTGCACGTGGATGCCGGCGGGGACTGCGGCAGGCAATTGCTGATCGATTGCCATCGGCATTCGTTCGTTGTGAAGAAGATTTCGCGCACTCTCTGAACGGGTCTCCATCATGGATATCAACGCCACGCCCGCCGACGATTCCGCAGCCGAGCGCGCGGTCGAACTGTTCGGCTCGTTCCACCTCGGCGAGACTGAACTGGCGCTGCCGGTTGCCGCTTTGCAGGAGGTGGTCAACTATCCCGCGGCGGTCACGCCGGTGCCCCTCGCACCGAGCCATCTGCTCGGACTGTTCAACCTGCGCGGCACGCTCATTCCCATCGTCGACCTGCGTCAATTGCTGCATCTGCCGGCCGCTGCGGCTGGCGCGAGCAGCAAGATCGCGATCGTCGAACTGGGTGACGTGCGCGTAGGCCTGCAGTTCGATACGACGGGCGAAATTCTGCGCGTGCCGGTCGCGCAGAAAATCGCTTTCGAGCGCGCGGACCACGCGCCCGCAGTCATCTGCGGCGCGTTGAAGCTCGACGGCGGCGAGCGCATTCTGCAGATCCTTTCGGCGGCGGCGTTGCTGGGCCTGCCTGACGTTCCGCAACTGCATCATCGTGCCGCGGCGACGCAGCGGCGCGCGCAGCAGGCCCAGCGGCGCCAGACGGTCTCGTTTCGCGTCGCCGGGGCGCATCTCGCGCTGCCGATGGCCGCCATTCAGGAGATCATCCGCGTGCCGGCCATGCATCCTTCGCCGCTTGCCGACGAGGTCTGCATCGGCATGCTGAATCTGCGCGGCACGACGGTTCCGGTGATCGACTTCGCGCGCTTCATGGGGTTTGCGCGTGAGGACGCGGCGTTGCCTGCGGGCCAGGCGGCGGGCGCGGACGAACGCCGCATTGTCGTGCTCAACCAGCACGACGTGCATGTCGGGCTGCTGGTCGACGAAGTGCGCAGCATTGTCGGTTATCGCGACGACGAACTGATGGTCATGCCCGCCTATAGTCGCCGGCACGTGGCGTTGTTCGCCGGCTGTCTGGGCAACGAGGGCCGCGACAGCATCATCCTGCTGAGTCCGGAGGCGCTCTGCACGCACCCGCAGATCACCACCGTGGCCCAGGGGCACCGCGACCTGTATCGCGACAGGACCCCGGCGGCGGCCACGAACAAGCGCGGTGGCGGCACCCGCGAGACCTACGTGACCTTCCGTCTCGGCCATCTGCTGGGCGTGCGTATCGGCCAGTTGCGCGAGGTGATCGACTACTCGAACGAGATCGTCGTGACGCCCGGCGCACCTGGCTTCGTGCGCGGCGTGCTGCATCTGCGCCGCGAACTGCTGACGGTGATCGACGTGCGCGCCATGTACGGCATGCCGGCGTACGAAGACCTGGAGGACGCGAAAATCCTGATCGTCGAACACCGTGGCGAAAAGTACGGGTTGGTGGTCGACGCGGTCGACAACATCGTCACCATCGAATCCGCCAGCCGGATTCCGGTGCCGGCCATGCTGACGCGTCAGCTCGGCAACGGTTGGGGCAATGGCATGACCGAGGCGGTGGAGTTGCCGGGACGCGGCACGCTGATGCTGATCGACCTGGCTACGCTGTGCGAGCGGGTTGCGGTCGAGTCGGCGGTTTGACGTCACGTTGCTCGAACAAGGGGGGGAGTGGGCGCAGGGCGGCAATCTGGCTTGCTTGTCCTGCACTGCCCGTACATACCGCACTTTCCGCTCGTCCCTCGAGTCTGGCTGAGCCGGCGCCCGCCTGATGCAATCGAAGCGGGCTTCCAGTGCACGATCCATGACCTGCCGAACGGGAATCGCGCAAACCGCAAGAACGGCCCGGTTTGCAACCCGCCTGCCAAAAGTTTCCCTCGCCGAGCCAAATGACCTGCGGCCTTCACCGGGATGCGGTACGCTAGCTCACGCAGTTACAGCCTAGCGCAGTTACAGCCTAGCGCAGTTACAGCCCAGCGCAGTTACAGCCCAGAATACGCAGCGATAACCCGAAACCGCCCCGCGCCGAGGAGCCCGCCATGCGAAGGCAGTTCGTGCAGTGCTGTCATGCCGGATTGACCAGTCTGTTAGTTGTGTCCGCAGCCGCGTTCGCGCAGACCCCGGCCGCCACCAGTGGTCCGGTGAACCTTCGCGCCGGGCCGGGACAGGACTATCCCGTGGTGTCGCAATTGCCCGGCGGCGTGCCGGTCACGGTGATGGGATGTGTGGCCGGTTACACATGGTGCGATGTCGCACTGCCAAATCTGCGCGGCTGGGTTTACGCTGGCCGTATTAGCTACCCTTATCAAGGCAGCCCCGTACCGGTGCTGAACTACGGCACGGTGATCGGGCTGCCTATCGTCTCTTTCTCGATTGGCACGTACTGGGGCAACTATTACCGTGGCCGGCCGTGGTACCACGACCAGTCGCGCTGGGCGCATCGGCCGCCGCCACCGCCACCGCGGCCGGGCGGCGGACGTCCGCCCGGACCGCCGCCAGGTGGGCACCCGCCGGGTCACGGCGGTGGGCGGCCTCCGGGCGGCCCGCCTCCAGGTCACGGCGGTGGCCGTCCTCCGGGCGGTCAACCTCCGGGGAATGGCGGTGGCCGTCCTCCGGGCGGTCAACCCCCAGGCAACGGTGGCGCACGGCCCCCAGGCGGTCAGCCACCCGGTTCGGGCGGGCGTCCACCGGGCGGAGGAGGCGGAGGAGGCGGAGGAGGCGGAGGAGGCGGAGGAGGCGGAGGAGGCGGCAACGGCAACCAGGGCAAACCGCCGCCGCGTAATAACTGAGTGTCACTGGAGACAGCTGCGATGGCATTGGGTGAACACCAGACGGGCGGCGCGACGGCAGTCGGCCTCGCGACCGTGGCCGCCGACGGCACCATTCTCGATAGCTGGTTCCCCGAACCCGAACTGACCGGCGAGCCGGGCACGGAGTCGGTCGTCAAGGCCGGCACCGTCCGCCTATCGCACGACGAACTGTCGCGCGCGCTCGGCGACGCGGCGGCACACTGCCTCGGCCCCGACGAGCGCAGGGGCGTCGAGGTGGTCGGCGTACGCACGACGATCGCATCGCTCGCCGGGCCGCCGCTCGACGCGCACGACGTCTACCTGCGCCTGCAACTGCTCAGCCACCGCCTGATCAAGCCGCACGGCGCCAATCTGAGCGGACTGTTCGGCTTGCTGGCCAACGTGGCGTGGACGTCGTTTGGCCCCTGCACCGTCGAGGCGGTCTCGCAGGCGAGGCTGAAGGCGCGCGCCGCGCGCACGCCGTTCGAAGTCACGAGCATCGACAAATTCCCGCGCATGACCGACTACGTGGTGCCAGCGGGCGTGCGCATCGCCAATGTGGATCGGGTCCGGCTGGGCGCCTACCTCGCGCCGGGCACTACGGTCATGCACGAGGGCTTCTGCAATTTCAACGCGGGCACGCTCGGCGTCTCGATGGTCGAAGGACGCATCAGCTCGGGCGTGGTGGTCGACGATCACAGCGATATCGGCGGCGGCGCGTCGATCATGGGCACGCTGTCGGGCGGCGGCACGCAGGTGGTGTCGGTGGGCAAGCGCTGCCTGCTCGGCGCGAACGCGGGCATCGGCATTTCGCTCGGCGACGACTGCGTCGTGGAAGCCGGCTGCTATATCACAGCCGGTACGCGGGTGAGCCTGCCGGATGGCTCGGTCGTCAAGGCCGCCACGGTGTCGGGGCAACCCGGCTGGCTGTTCCGGCGCAATTCGCAGAGCGGCGCGGTCGAGGCCATTTCGCGCAATAAAACATGGGGGCAACTGAATCCGGATTTGCACAAGCACAACTAGGTAGCCGGGACGGCTCTGCGATGCGCAATGGATCGATTCACTCGTCTAGGCGTAAACTCCAGTACGGTGCCGTTCCAAACCTGCCGATGTCGGGATGGGGGGCTCAGATATGACTTGCCAGGTGACACGAGGTGACGCGGTTGCAGCAGCGTCTGACGGCACCCGCTATCCGTCGGGGCTAGCGGAGCAATTGCTGGCCTCCGAGCGCAGCGTCTTGCGGCTCATCACGCGCAACACGCCGCTGCCGGAACTGCTTGACGAAGTCTGCCGCTATGCCGAGGCCCTGCTCGGTGAGGGCGCCAGTTGCTCGATCCTGCTGCTCGACGAAGACGGCGTGCATGTGCGTGCCGGCGGCGCGCCGTCCTTGCCGCAGTCGTACACCGCCGCGCTCGACGGCGCCGAGATCGGCCCGCGCGTGGGTTCGTGCGGCACCGCGATGTACCTGCGCCGCATGGTGGTGGTGGAGGACATCGAAACGGATCCGCTGTGGACGGACTTCAAGGGGCTCGCGTTGCCGTTCGGTTTGCGCGCCTGCTGGTCGATTCCGTTCGAAAACGACGAGGGCCGGGTACTCGGCGCGTTCGCGGTCTATCATCGCACGCCGCGCCGGCCGGGTCTCGAAGAGGAGGCGATGCTGCGCAATATTGGCCGCAGCGTCGGGCTCGCCGTCCATCAGGACGCCATCGCGCAACGGCTCGCGCAAAGTGAAGAGCATCACCGTCTGGTGGTCGACCATCTCAACGAAGGCATCGTGGTGCAGTCGCGCGACGGCGTGGTGCTGGCGTGCAATCCGAGTGCGCTGCGCATGCTGCATACCGGCTCCGAGCTGATCGGCCACGATATTCTGACCGTCATGGTGCGGGCCTTTCATGAAGACGGCACGCCGATCGCCCACGCCGACCGGCCCACGGTGCGCGCGCTTGCCTCCAACAAAGCGGTGCTCGGTCAGACCATCGGGCTTGAACTCACCGACGGCGACGTGATCTGGACCACCCTGAACGTGGTGCCGATCCTGAAGCCCGGCGAGCGCGAACCGGGTTCGATGCTGATCTCATTTACCGATATCGGCCCGGTGCGTCTGGCTCAGCAGCAGCTCAAGTACCTGGCCACCCGCGATTCGCTCACCGGCCTCTATAACCGCGCCTACCTCACCGAGCGGATGCGCGACCTGTTCGAGCCCTCGGCGCTCGACAACGAACTGGCGCGCGTCGCGGTGCTGTTCGTCGATCTGGACGGCTTCAAGAAGGTCAACGACACGGCCGGCCACGAAGCCGGCGATGCGCTCCTGTGTAGCGTGGCGCGCCGGCTGGCTTCGTGCGTCGAGGCGGAGAACACGCTGGCGCGGGTGGGCGGCGACGAGTTCGTCATCGTGGTCAACGGTTATAACGACACCGACGACCTGATCGCCTTGGGCCGCCGTATCCTGGAGACGGTCGGCGTGCCGTTCGCCGTGGCGGATAACGAATACTATCTGGGTGCGTCGATCGGCATCAGCCTCTTTCCCGAAGACGGCCTCGATGTGCAGACCCTGATGCGCAACGCCGACTCGGCCATGTACTCGGCCAAGCAGCGCGGCCGCAACAACTTCCAGTTCTTCACCGCGGAGCTGAACCAGCATCTGCAGCGGCGCTTCGCGATCGAGCAGTTTCTGCGCCGCGCGCTGGCGGCGGGAGAGCTGAGTCTCGTCTACCAGCCGATCATCGACAGCCGGTGCGGCCGCACGGTCGGCGCCGAGGCGTTGATACGCTGGTACAACAGCGAACTGGGCGATGTCTCGCCGGTGGAGTTCATCCCGGTCGCGGAGGACACCGGCCTGATCGTGGCGATCGGCACCTGGGTGCTGGAGCACGCTTGCGAGCAACTGGCCGAATGGCGGCGCACCCTCGGGCCGGATCTCGTGATGGCGGTGAATCTCTCGCCGCGTCAGGTGAGCGAGGGGCTGGTCGAGCAGATCGAGGAGTGTCTGGCGCGCTGCGGACTGGGCCCCGAGGCGCTCGAACTGGAGATTACCGAGCGTCTCCTGATGAGCGACAGCGAAACCGTGCTGCCGATCCTGAGCGCGCTCAGCACGATGGGCGTGCGGATTTCGGTCGACGATTTCGGCACCGGCTATTCCTCGCTGTCGTATCTGAAACGCTTTCCCTTGCATAACCTGAAGATCGATCGCTCGTTCGTCGCCGGGTTGCCGGATCATCGCGATTCGATCGCGATCACCCAGGCGGTGGTGGCGATGGCGCATTCGCTCGGCATGAATGTCACGGCCGAAGGGGTCGAGACACCGGCGCAGGCTGCGTTCCTGCGCTCGATAGACTGCGACAAGCAGCAAGGCTATCTTTTCAGCCGCCCGGTGGCGGCAAGCGCCTACGCGCGCAACCTGCAATCCTTCCAACTCGACCCGCAAGGCAATGAATGCAACTGATCGGCATGCTGGATTCTCCCTATGTGCGCCGCGTGGCGATTTCACTGGCCGAGCTCGGCCTGCCCTTCGAGCATCGCAGCATTTCGGTGTTTCGCCAGTTCGACGCGTTCGCGCAGATCCATCCGGTGGTCAAGGCCCCCACCTTCATCGAGGACGACGGAACCTTGCTGATCGATTCCAGCCTGATCCTCGATCATCTCGACCACAAGGTCGAAGCCGGCCGCCGTCTGCTGCCAGAGGCGCCCGGTGCGCGGCTGCAGGCGCTGAGCGTGATCGGTCTCGCGCTCGCCGCCACCGAAAAGGCCATGCAGACGGTCTATGAGCGCAATCTACGGCCGCAGGCATTCCAGTTCGAACCGTGGGTGGAGCGGGTGCAGAAGCAGATGCACGCCGCGTTTGGCGAACTCGAGACGCGTCTTGCTGGCCACGACGGCTGGCTGTTCGGCGAGCGTCTGATGCAGCCGGACATTACGGTGGCCGTGGCGTGGCGCTTCACGCAGTTCATGTTGCCGGGCGTGCTCGACGCGACGCGCTATCCGGCCCTCGCGGCGTTCTCCGAACGCGCCGAGGCGCTGCCGGTGTTTATCGGCGCGCCACTCGAATAATCCCGCTCGAATAACCCATTGGTGCGCGTGGAGGCTGTCGGGCCGTAAGGCCTGGCGGCGTCCTGCGCTGCTCATCCGCATGCGCCACCGTTGTGGCAAGCCCCGCCGGCCGGGCCTGTGCGGCCGGAGCCGCGCATCACCGCGGATTGTTCGCGATCCTAGACAAGTCCCTTCGCTTTCCGACTATTTATCCGCGGCCGCTGGATGCCTAGAATCCCACCATCGAAACGAAAGTAACGTCTTGCCGAAGCGGTAGGACGCGTCGGGAGCGGCAATGCGAGCATTAATCGAAAGACAGCTTTATCACCCGTCGGTGGTCCTACCGATGGTGGCCTTGATGCAAATGATGGTGGCACAGGACTTCAACCTGAGCCAGGTGGGCCTGATGGTGGCCACCAAAGGTGCCCAGGCGGCACTGCAACGTTCGCGCGACTTCATCTGCGCGGCGCATTGCCACGGCTGAGTCCATCGCAAGCAGATTCGTCACACGTAACACCGCTTGAATAACGGGCCTCAGGCTCGCTCATCACCCGTCAGGACCTCACCGGCATCTCCCCGCGAGCGCTAGCGTAAGATGGCACAACACTGCCACCAGGCCTCGGGAGACATGTCATGCCACAGCACTTCGATGCAGTCGTGATCGGTACCGGTCAAGGCGGCTCGCCGCTCGCGGTTCGGCTCGGCGCAAGCGGCCGCAAGACGGCCGTGATCGAGCGCGGCGCGTTTGGCGGCACCTGTGTGAACGTCGGTTGTACTCCCACCAAAAGTTATGTTGCGAGCGCGCGGGTGGCGCACGTGGCGCGTCGTGCGGCCGGCTACGGCGTGCAGGTGGCGGGCGAGATCACGGTCGATCTGGCGCAGGTGAAGGCGCGCAAAGACCGGATCATCGGCGAGTCGCGCAGCGGCGTCGAAAAATGGCTACGCGGTACGCCTAATGTCACCGTGTTCCAGGGACATGCGCGCTTTACCGGGGCCCACACGCTGAGCATCAGCGGGGCCGATGGCCGGATCGTCGACGAACTCGAAGCGGACGAAATCTTCATCAACACCGGCACGCGTGCGGTCGTGCCGCAGCTCGAAGGCATCGAGCGGATTCGCTACTACACCAATTCCACGCTGCTTGAACTGACCACCTTGCCCGAGCATCTGGTGATCGTGGGCGGCAGCTATATCGCGCTCGAATTCGCCCAGATCTTCCGCCGCTTCGGCAGCCGCGTGACGGTGCTCGTGCGCGGCGAGCGCATTCTCGCCCGTGAGGACGCCGACTTCGCGCTAGCCGTGCAGAAAGTGCTGGCACGCGAAGGTATCGAATTCCGTTTTGGCGCGCCGCTGCAGCGTGTCGAACCGCTGGATGGCGAGCACGTGCGGATCATGCCCGGCGGTTCGGAGCCGCCTGTCGACGCGTCGCATCTGCTGTTCGCCATCGGCCGCAAGCCGAATACCGACGATCTCGGCCTCGCGGCAGCCGGTCTCGAAACCGACCCGCTGGGCATGATCCCGGTCGACGGCGGCTTGCGCACCCGCATGCCTGGCGTGTGGGCGATCGGCGATGTCAACGGCCGCGGCGCATTCACCCATACGTCCTATGACGATTACCAGATCGTGGCGGCGAATCTGTTCGACGGTGGCACCCGCAGCGCCGACACGCGGATCATGGCGTACGCGGTATTCGTCGATCCGCCGCTGGCCCGGGTGGGCTTGTCCGAAGCCGAGGTGCGCGCGTCCGGCCGAGCCGCGCTGATTGCGACCATGCCCATGTCGCGGGTCGGTCGCGCCCGCGAACGCGGCGAGACCGATGGCTTCATGAAGGCGCTGGTCGACGCGGAGACGAAACAGATCCTCGGCGCGGCGATTCTCGGCATCGAGGGCGACGAGGCGATTCACACCTTCATCGATATCATGACGGCCGGCGCGCCGTATCCGACGCTGCAGTACGCAATGCATATCCATCCGACCATCAGCGAACTGGTGCCGACCCTGCTCGACCGTCTGGAGCCGATGAAGTAAAGAGCAGGCTCGAGCGCCGGCGCGTATCAGCGGATCACTCTGGGAATCGCCATGCCTGTCAGCGGCAATCTGTTTCGAAGCGGTTTAACGCGAGGCACTGACGAGCGCTTCGATACGCTCGTGGAGCGCGGCGGCGTGACGATCGAGCGGATCGTTCCGACCGGACAGGCGAGCGCGCCGGGCTTCTGGTACGACAGCCCGCGCGACGAATGGGTCGTGCTCCTGACGGGTTCAGCGAGTCTGGAATTCGCCGGCGACCCGCAATTGCACGTGATGCAGCCGGGCGACCATGTGCTGATCGAGGCGCATTGCCGGCACCGCGTGGCCTGCACGCACGAGACCGAGCCGACCGTCTGGCTCGCGGTTCACTATGACGCGAGCGTGCAACCATGACCGCCGGTTCCACGATCACCCGGATTGGCCTGATTTCCGACACGCACAATCTCATGCGCCCGGAAGCGTTGCAGCATCTCGCGGGGTGCGATGCGATCATTCATGCGGGCGATATCTGCGAGCAGGCGGTACTCGATGCGCTCGCGCGCATCGCGCCCGTCACGGCCGTACGCGGCAACAACGACACGGGCAATTGGGCCCGCGCACTGCCCACACACGCAACGCTGACGGCACAGCAGGTGACGATTCTGGTGGTGCACGATATGGCCGACGTGGAGGCCGATCCGCGCAGCAAGGGGATCGGCGTCGTCGTAACCGGGCATTCGCACAAGCCGCTGATCGACGAGCGTGACGGCGTGCTGTTCGTGAATCCCGGAAGTGCCGGGCCGCGGCGCTTCAGGTTGCCGGTGTCGGCGGGATTGCTGATCGTGGAGGGCGCGCGGGCGACGGCCACGCTGCATACCTTGCCGGCATAAACAAACAGGCCACCCATGCGTCAGCATGGGTGGGCCGTGAGCCTTGGGCTGCGGGCTGCGCAATCAGGCAGCGGCAGCGAGACGCAGCGATCAGGCCCGCGCCGTCGCTCCCGACGCATAGCGCTCATCCATCTCTTCAGCCTCGCGTTCGCCGCGCAGCACCGCGTGCGCTTCGGCACGGGTGGCCACGCACGGTCCCGAGCCGAGCAGCGGCTGGCGTGCCGTTTCGCGCAAGGCCAGCACGGAAACGATACCGATCAGCGAGGCGCCCATCAGATAGTACGCGGGCATCATCAGATTGCCGGTGTGTTCGACCAGCCACGCGCTGACGAGCGGCGTAGTGCCGCCGAACAACGATACGGAGATATTGAAGCCGATAGCCAGCGCGCCATAGCGGATACGGGTCGGGAACAGCGCCGGCAGCGCCGACGGCATCACGCCGGTAAAGCACGACAGCAGCACGCCAAGAATCATCAGGCCGCCGAACACCGGCAGCGTCGTACCCGTGCGGATCAGCAGCAGGGCCGGGATCGACAGGGCGAACAGGCCCACGCAGCCGAACAGCATCACCGGCTTGCGGCCGATCGTATCGGACAGGCGGCCGGCGAAGAGCGTCATGGGCATCATCAGCACCATCACGAGCAGCACCAGAAAGAGGCCATGCGTTTCGTCGAAATGCAGCGTGGACGACAGGTAGCTCGGCAGATACGACAGCGCCATGTAGTCGGTCACGTTGAAGATCAACACGAGGCCGACGCACAGCAGCAACGGCTTCCATTGCCTCGCCACGAGGTCGCGCAGGCTTTGCCTCGGCAACGCCTTGTCTTCCGCTTCACGCGCTTCGGCCTGCTTCTTGAAGGCGGGCGTTTCTTCCAGCTTCATCCGGATGTAGAGGCCCACCAGTCCCAGCGGCCCGGCGATCAGGAACGGCACACGCCAGCCCCACGACAACAACGCCTCATGTGACAGCGTGGCGGTCAGCACGGCGACGGTGCCCGCGCCGAGCACATAACCGATCAAGGTGCCGAATTCGAGGAAGCTGCCCATGAAGCCGCGGCGCTTGTCGGTCGAGAATTCGGCGATGAAGGTCGCGGCGCCGCCGTATTCGCCGCCGGTGGAAAAGCCTTGCACGAGGCGCGCGACGAGCAGCAGCGCCGGCGCGAGAATACCGATCGAGCCATAGCTCGGAATCAGGCCGATCGCGAAGGTGCCGGCCGCCATCATGATCATGGTCATCGCGAGCACGCGTTGCCGGCCGATGCGGTCGCCGAGCGGACCGAACACCATGCCGCCGACCGGACGCACGAGGAAGGCTGCCGCGAAGGTGCCGAAAGTGGCGATCAACTGCGCCGAGGGACTGCTCGACGGGAAGAACACCCGCCCGAGCGTGACGGCGATGTAGCTATACACGCCGAAGTCGAACCATTCCATCGCGTTGCCGAGCGCCATGGCGCCGACTGCGCGTTTGAGAAGGGATTGATCGACGACCGTGATGTCGTCGAGTGTGAGGCGTTGTTCTTGTTTTTTGTGTCGCCAGAAGCCGTTGCTGGAAGCGGTCAAGGTGAAAACTCCAATGACTGCGACGAAACGCATGAAAACGCGCATGAACGTTCCGCCACGGGTGCTGGGGAAAGTGCTTTAGGTGCTGCTGATTGTTTGCCTCTGCGTGGCCGTGGAAGGGGGGCAGAAGCATGAGGACGCTGGGGAAGCCTGAAACCGCCCGGGCGCCGCTGAAAGGCTGGAACGAAAAAGGCCGGTGATGAGCGCGAGAATGTCGCAAACCAACCGACTAGCCTTCTTGTATAAAAACAGTTCAATCCGCGGTGAGTCGCGCACGGCGCCGCACAGTAAATTGAACGCGAATGATGGTGAATTGCTGTTGGAACGATGCACATATTAGCACGATGACGGAGGATCGTGCAAACGGGGCGGCCCGCCGAGGGCGCTGGGAGACGCCGGAATCCCTTGCGGGGCGGGGGATGCGGACGAGTGTGAGAATTTGAAACGAAGACTTAACAAGGGGCTGCGAGGCCGCCCGCGAGACTTCGGCGGGGCAAAAAAAATCCGCGCACGTGGCGCGGATTTTTCGTACGTCGTGTCTGATGCAGGGGCCGCATTCAACGATTCGGACGCCCCCGGCGGCTGCCTGTCAGCTCTGCGACGGCGGCACGTAACCCGACGCCTGGTCGGCGCCTTCGCCGAAGAAGAACTTCTCGGTCTGCTTCATCAGATACTGGCGCGCGCGCGGATCGGCCATGTTCAGACGATTTTCGTTGATCAGCATGGTTTGCTGCTTGAGCCATGCCTGCCACGCTTCTTTCGAAATGCTTTCGTAGATCCGCTTGCCGAGTTCGCCCGGCAGCGGCGGGAAATCGAGGGCTTCGGCTTCCTTGCCGAGCTTCGCGCATTGAACCATACGAGTCATGCTGTGCTTCTCCTGTAATCGGTGGGGTGCTTTCGCGTTATAGGACAGTCGCTTTAGATGGGGACGCTCAGAGCTGTTTCATCAGCACGAGCGACTTGCGCTGCCAGTTATAGAGGCGGCGGCGATCTTCCGGCAGGTCGTCGACCGTTGCCTTCACAAAGCCGCGTTTCAGGAACCAGTGTTCGGTGCGCGTCGTCAGGACGAAGATGCGCGTGAGGCCGCGCGCCCGCGCGCGCTGCTCGATGCGTTTCAGGAGCCGCTCGCCGTCGCCGGTGCCTTGCGCTTCGGGGGCGACCGTCAGGCAGGCCATTTCGCCGATGCGTTCCTGCGTGTACGGATACAGCGCCGCGCAGCCGAACAGCACGCCATCGTGCTCGATCACCGAGAAATGATCGATGTCGCGCTCGATCTGGTGGCGCCCGCGCCGCACCAGCGTGCCGTCCGATTCGAGCGGCTCGATCAGCGCCAGAATACCGCCGACGTCGTCCGGTGTTGCTTCGCGCAGGCTTTCGAGGTTCTCGTACGAGATCATCGTGCCCACGCCATCGTGCAGGAACAGTTCGAGCAGCAGGCTGCCGTCGAGCGCGTAGGGGATGATGTGCGCCCGCGCCACGCCGCCGCGGCAGGCGCGGATCGAATGCTTCAGATAGAAACCCGCGTCGCCGGTGACTTCACCGCTTTCGTGCAGCTTGTACGCGTCGTCGAGCGACAGTTCGCGCATCAGTTCGGGACCGTCTTCGCCGTTTTCCATCAGGCCCGGCGTTTCGGTCAGAAACACGATCTTGTCGGCGCGCAGCGCAATGGCCGCTGCCGAGGCGACGTCTTCCATGGCCAGATTGAAGGCCTCGCCGGTGGGCGAGAAGCCGAGCGGCGAGAGCAGCACGAGCTTGCGGCTCGCGAGCGAATGGCGGATCGAATCCGCGTCGATCTTGCGCACCACGCCAGTGTGCGCGAAGTCGACCCCGTCCAGGATGCCGACCGGCCGCGCCGTCACGAAGTTGCCGGACACCACGCTGATGTGCGCGTGCGCCATCGGCGTGTTCGGCAGGCCCTGGCTAATTGCCGCCTCGATGTCCAGACGCACTTCGCCGGCGGCTTCTTTCGCGGATTCGAGCGCGCGTGCATCGGTAATGCGCATGCCGTGCGAAAACTCGGACTCCACGCCGTGCAGACTCATCTGCTCTTCGACCTGCGGACGCGAGCCGTGCACGAGCACGATCTGGATGCCCATGGCCTGCAGCAGCGCGATGTCGGAGACGAGCGCATTCAGGAGACCCTGATGCACCACTTCGCCGCCGAAGCCGACGACAAAGGTCTTGTTGCGGAATGCGTGAATATAGGGGGCAACCGAACGCATCCAGTCGACGAATTGCGCGTGTTGCGAGTCGGATTCCGTAGCGCCGGACGTGGCCGGAGCGCTCGCGGGCGTGGGGACGAGGTCGGTTTGGGAATTCATGCCCGGGATTATAATGCGCCCCCATGTCGAATGTACCCAAAAGTCCCGCTCCGGCGAACGAGAAAACGGCGCGAGACGCCTCATCAGACCCATCGCGCGAGTCGCACGGCGAGGCCCAGCGGCGCGCGCGCGCCGCTGGCGGCGGGCAGCAGAAGCCGCAAGCCGGGCAGCCGGCGCGCGACGCGCGTCGTGAGCCGAACGCTGACCCGAAAACGTCACAAAAGCCGGCTCAACCACCACGTTCTCGCGACGACGCGCGCCGCCCGGCGAGCGCAGGGCAGGGGACGGATCAGCGCGGGCGCAATACCTCTCAGGATCCGCAAAACGTAGCCAAGCCTGCGGGTGGCGGCGATGCCGCAGCCGAAGCGCGTCCACCGCGCGCTCCACGCCCGGTGCGCACGGCCCAGCCGAATCCGATTCCACCCATCACGTTCCCCGAAGCGCTGCCGGTATCGGGCCGCCGCGAGGAAATCGCGCGCGCGATTGCGGCCAATCAGGTGGTGATCGTCTGCGGCGAGACGGGCTCAGGCAAAACCACCCAGTTGCCAAAAATCTGTCTTGAGCTCGGACGCGGACTCGGTGCGGGCGGCTCGGGTCTGATCGGCCATACGCAGCCGCGCCGGATTGCGGCATCGGCAACCGGCCGGCGCATTGCCGAAGAACTCGGCACGCCGTTTGGCGAGGTGGTCGGCTACAAGGTGCGTTTCACCGACAATCTGTCGCCGGGTGCGTCGGTCAAGCTGATGACCGACGGTATCCTGCTCGCCGAAACGCAAACCGACCCGCTGCTCAAGGCGTACGACACGCTCATCATCGACGAGGCGCACGAACGCAGCCTGAACATCGATTTCCTGCTCGGCTATCTGCGCGAAATCTTGCCGAAGCGCCCCGATCTGAAGCTGATCGTGACCTCGGCGACCATCGACGCGGACCGTTTCGCGCGTCACTTCGGCACCGACGAGAAACCCGCACCGGTGATCGAAGTGAGCGGCCGCCTGTACCCGGTGGAGGTGCGTTATCGCCCGGTGGCGGAAGACAGTCCGGCGGTCAAGTCTGCGGAGGGCGCGTCGCCATCCGCCACGCGCGAGCGGCCCAAGAGCCAGCGCGAGACGGACCGTGACCTGATGGATGCGATTGTCGACGCGGTCGATGAACTGTGCCGCGAAGGTCCCGGCGATGTGCTGGTGTTTCTGCCGGGCGAGCGCGAGATCCGCGATGCCGCCGAGGCGCTGCGCAAACATCATCCACCGCATACGGAGATTCTGCCGCTGTTCGCGCGTCTCTCGGCAGCGGAGCAGGAGCGTGTGTTCCGTTCTTCCAACGCGCGGCGCATCGTGCTCGCCACCAACGTCGCGGAAACCTCGCTGACGGTGCCGGGAATTCGCTACGTCGTCGATACGGGCATGGCGCGCGTGAAACGCTACTCGTATCGCAACAAGGTCGAGCAGTTGCAGGTGGAGTCGATCTCGCAGGCCGCAGCCAACCAGCGCGCCGGTCGTTGCGGACGGGTCGCCGACGGCATCTGCATCCGCCTGTACGAGGAAAGCGATTTTCAGGGGCGGGTTCGCTTCACCGATCCGGAGATTCTGCGCTCGTCGCTCGCCTCCGTGATTCTGCGGATGAAGTCGCTGCACCTGACGGCGATCGAAACCTTTCCGTTCATCGAACCGCCGCCGGGCCGTGCGATTGCCGATGGCTATCAGCTGCTCAACGAACTGGGCGCGGTCGACGACGACAACGAACTCACGCCGCTCGGCCGTGAGCTCGCGCGCTTGCCGCTCGACCCGCGCGTCGGCCGGATGATTCTCGCCGCCCGCGATCAGCAGGCGCTGCGCGAAGTGCTGATCATCGCCAGTGCGCTGTCGGTGCAGGATCCGCGCGACCGGCCGATCGAAGCGCAGGAGCAGGCCGACCAGGCGCACCGCCGCTTTGCCGACGAGCGTTCCGAGTTCCTGCAATGGCTCAAGATCTGGAACTGGTTCGAAGAGGCGATTGCGCACAAGAAGTCGAACCGGCAACTGCAGGACGAATGCCGCGCCAATTTTCTTTCGCAACTGCGCCTGCGCGAATGGCGCGATGTGCATTCGCAATTGCTGACGGTGGTGCGCGAACACGGCTGGCGGATCAACGAAGCCGAGGCGACCTTCGAGCAGATCCACCTCGCGCTGCTCACCGGGCTGCTCGGCAATATCGGCCTGAAAGCCGACGACGAGCCGTATTACCTCGGCGCACGCACCATCAAGTTTTATCTGTGGCCCGGTTCGGCGCTGGTGAAGAAAGCCGGGCGCTGGGTGATGGCGGCTGAGCTGGTCGAAACGAGCCGGTTGTACGCGCGCTGCATTGCGAAGATCGAGCCGGAGTGGATTGAGCAGATCGGCGCGCATTTGCTGAAGAAGTCGCTTTCCGAGCCGCATTGGGAAAAGCGCGCGGCGCAAGTGTCGGCGTACGAGCGCGCCGTGCTGTACGGTCTGCCGATCTATCACCGGCGGCGCGTGAGTTTCGGCAAGCAGGACCCGGCGCGGGCGCGCGAACTGTTCATTCGCGGCGCGCTGGTGGAGGGCGAGTTCGACACCAAACTCGCTTTCTTCGCGCACAACCGCAAGCTGCTCGCGGATATCGAGCAGCTCGAACACAAATCGCGCCGCCAGGACGTGCTGGTCGACGACGAACTGATCTACGGCTTCTACGATCAGGCGCTGCCGCAAGGCATGTACACGGGTGCCGCGTTCGAACGCTGGTATCGCGACGAAGTGAAAAAGAGCGGCCAGCCGGAAGACAAGCTGCGCCTGCTGTATCTGTCGCGTGACGATCTGATGCGGCACGAGGCCGCTGGCGTCACGACGGACCTGTTTCCGAAGCGCATGACGATGTCCGGCGTCGAAATGGCGCTGACCTATCACTTCGAGCCCGGTTCGCCGCGCGACGGCGTGACGCTCGCCGTGCCGCTCTATGCGCTCAACCAGGTGGATTCGCGGCGCTGCGAGTGGCTCGTGCCGGGCATGTTGAAAGAAAAGGCGCAACTGCTGCTCAAGTCGTTGCCGCAAAAACTGCGCCGGCATTGCGTGCCGTTGCCGGAGTATGCGGCGGGTTTCGTGGACCGCGCGGGTGGTCCGCGCTTCGGTGCGGGTGGGCTGCTGGAGTCGCTGATTGCCGATGTGCGCGAACAGACGCAGGTCGCGATGAAGCAATCCGACTTCAAGCTCGAAACCCTGGCCGGACACCTGTTCATGAACTTCAAGGTCGTGGACGAGCATGGCCGGCAACTCGCGATGGGGCGCAATCTTGCGCAACTGCGCGCGGAACTGGGCGGCCAGGCGCAGCAGCATTTTCAGAAGATCGCGTCCGGGGCGGCGGGCGTGGCGCTGGCGGGTGTCGGCGGCGGGCCGGGTGGGCCAGGCAGGGCGGCTTCCGGCGCTGGCGCGCAAGGGCAAGCCGGCGCGACGGGTTCGGGCGAGTCGTCACGCGCAGCGCGCGGAGCGGGTGGTGTGGCTGTGCCACAAACCGCGTCGCAGGATGGCTCGACCACCACCGCGCTCTACGAGAAGCTGACGACGTGGAATTTCGGCAAGCTGCCGGAGTTGCTGGAGATCCGCCGTGGCGGCCAGACGCTCTTCGGCTATCCCGCGCTGGTGGATCGCGGCACGCATTGCGACGTCGAAGTGTTCGATTCACCGGACGAAGCCGCGCGGATTCATCGTGCGGGACTGCGGCGCCTGTTTGCGCTGCAGTTGAAGGAGCCGATCAAGTATCTGGAGAAGAACCTTCCGGGTCTGCGCGAGATGGCGATGCAGTTCATGCCGCGCGGCACGCAGGAAGAGTTGCGCGACCAGTTGATCGATACCGCGCTCGATCGTGCCTGCCTGCAGGACCCGTTGCCGGCCGACGACGTGACATTCCACACGCGGCGTGACGAAGGACGCAGCCGTCTGACCTTGCTGGCGCAGGAAATCGCGCGGCTGATCGGGCAGATTCTCACGGAATACACGAGTGTGACGAAGAAGCTCGTCCAGGCGAAGTCGTTTGCGGCGGCCTATGCCGACATGCAGAACCAGCTCGACGCGTTGATCGGCAAGCGCTTTGTGATCGACACGCCGTATGCGCAGCTCGCGCACTTTCCGCGCTATCTGAAGGGCATCGCGTTGCGCGTCGACAAGCTCAAGGCCGACTCGTTACGCGACGCGCGGCAGTTCGCGGAGTTTCAACCGTTGCTGCAGAACTATCAGCGCGCGCTCGCAATGCGCGGCGGGGTGATGGATGTGCGGCTCGCGGAATTCCGCTGGTTACTGGAGGAATTGCGCATTTCGCTGTTCGCGCAGGAACTCCGCACGCCGATGCCGGTGTCGGTGAAGCGGCTGCACAAGGTGTGGGAATCGATGCAGCGGTGAGCATAAAAAAAGCGACATCGGCTGGCGTAGCCGATGTCGCGCAAAGTGCAGGTCCAGGCGGACCTGCATCTACTCGCCAGGATCCGTTACGGTTCTAGCTCGAACGGTTTTCTACTCGTTTTTTACCAGTGCATGCCGGCGCCGATCGACGCGCCGAACTCGCCGCGCGAATCGCTGGTGCCCTGTACCTTGTAGACCCACTTGCCGGTCTCCGACAGTTGCGACACGCCCAGTGCCACCGCCGATTGACCCGCATAAGTGCCGCCTCCGATCGCCACCATGCCGTGACCCGGCAGAACCGCCTGAGGCAGGCCGGCCGCCGCCAGCGCCGAGGCTGTGCCGCCGTACGAATCGCGGCGAGCGGAGCGGATCTTGTCGTCGGTGTAGCTGTTGGCCTGGCCGACGGCGCCGCTCATGGTCGTGTTCAACTGGTTGACGTTGACGGCATCCGTGCCCTGCACGCCCGGTGCGACGTTGACGATCTGACGTTCGCTGCCGGCGGCGCCGACCGATACCGTATTCGCCCGATCGGCGATCGAGCCTTGACCCAGTGCCACCGAGTTAGCGGCGCTGGCGTTGGCCGCTGCGCCAAGCGCCGTTGCATTGTTGCCGCTCGCCGCCGAGTTGGCACCCATCGCAACCGCATTGGTGCCGCTTGCCAGGGCATTCGCACCGGACGCCACCGCGTGCGTACCGGACGCTTGCGCAGCTTCGCTGTTGATGTCGCCCGCGGCGCTGAAGAGCGGGCTGGCGAGCGCGCCGGTGCCGCTCGGTGCGATGTTCTGGATCGCACCGCTGATCGCGGCCTGCATCTGGCCCAGGTTGACCGCATCGGTTGCGGCCACGCCGTCGGCGAGGTTGTGGATCGCCGTGCCGCCTGCTGCCGGATCACCGCCTAGCGTCACGCTGTTTTTGTTGACGGTGCCGTCGGCCTGCGTGTCGTACATCACCGCGCCGTCGAGCTTGACCGTCTGGCCGGCGAGATCGGCGATCTTGCTGTCGACGGCCTTCAACTGACTGAGGTTGACCGCGTCGGTATCGGCTGCGCCCGCCGCGACGTTGGTGAGACGGCGTTCGTTGCCGGCCGAGCCGAGCGACACTTCGCCCACGCCGGTCAGCGCCTTGACCGTGCCGCTGGTGCCGAATTGCTCGCCCGGTGTGGAGGCGCCGACGAACGCGGTCGAGTTGGTGCCGAGCGCGACGCTGCTGGCGGCCGTGACCTTCGTATTGGCGCCGAGGGCGACACCGTCGTCTGCATTCGCTACGGCTGCGTTCGCGCCGATTGCCGTGCTGTTGATGCCGCTGGCAATCGCAGCGTCGCCGATGGCGATGCTGCTCTTGCTGCTCGCCGACGCGGTACTGCCTATTGCAATGGCGTTTTCGCCCGAAGCGCTGGCTTGCGTGCCTGCGGCGATGGCGTTGATGTCCGTCGCCGTGGCGGCGTTACCCAAGGCGAGGCTGTTGTCCGTCTCGGCGATGGCGCTGTTGCCGATCGCCACGCTTGATGCTCCATTGGCCGTTGCAGCGACGCCAAGCGCAGTTGCGGATTGAGCGCCCGTCTTTGCAAACCAGCCGACGGCCGTGCTTGTCGCACCGGTTGCGATCGAACCTCCGCCCAATGCCATCGAGCCGTCGTCAGCCGCTGCGGCGCCCATGCCGACCGCTAACGAACCATCGCCGCTCGCTCTCGACTGCAGGCCGACTGCCGTGGCATGCGCCGCGCTCGCGGTGGCATTGGCACCGAGTGCTGTCCCGCCGACATTCGTGGCGACAGACTGGTAACCGGTAGCGGTCGCCGAGTCGGCCATTGCTCTGGCGTTCGTACCGCCGGCGAACGAGCCGTATCCTGTGGAGAACGTATTGGCGCCGATCGCGAGAGCGGCAGGTGTGGATGCCGACGAATTGCTGCCTACGGCGATAGCATTCTGACCGCCAGCGAATGATCCGTCGCCAACGGCGATGGCCCCAGTCGCACTGGGGCCGACGAGTGCGGCGAGGCCGGTTCCGCTTACGGTGAAATAGGTGGCCGCCGAAGCCGCGTCCGCATGAGCGGCGCCGCTAGCCGTCCACGCTGCCCCAGCCAGCACGACCTGCGCCACCGCGAGCTTGCGCGATACACCGCGCGAGGTCTTCGCACGAGCGGTTTCGGACGTGGCGACCCAGGTTCCCGTGGTGTCGTTCCTGACTGATTTATAGATTTTGTTCATTTTTTAAAAATAACTCCGCGGTATGACGGGCGTGGCCAATATGCAAATGCATCTTCTTCTGGAAAGACGTCATCGCTCTTATATATCACGTATGAAATTTGACATATTGATCGAGATTATTTCGTTCTCCATGTCAGTCAGAAATTTCCCACGCGTTCAGATTGGAGGCGTTCTGCGTTCGGGGCCACAAGGTTTTAAATGTAAGTGCGATGATCGTCGCGATTGTCCGGTGGGCGGGGCGGGGCTCGATATAAGTTAATTCTTAAAATCAATTTGTTGATTTAAAATGTTTTATAAAATTGTCAATAAATGTTTTAAAACATGATTAATAAAGAATACTCTTGATGATTCTTATTGATACGTGGCGATAACAAGAATTCAACCTTGCGCGACATTCAGCCATCACTGAATCCAGTTAAAGATCGGTTCAGTTTTCGCGGCGGGATAACCGACCCGCCATCACCACGGCCCGACTGCCCCATCTCCTGAAGCCCCGACGTGCACCGTCACCCCGATCCACGTCAACCGGCGGCCCTTACAAACCGTCTACAATGCCCGCTGTTCCCTGAAGCGAGCTTTCATGCGTAATCTTTCTTTTCGCGGCCTGCGCCTGTCGGCCGGGCTAGCCTTCAGCGCGGCTTTGGCTATCGCCACCGCCCTGAGTGCGCCCGCGGCCCACGCCAGCAGCGTCATCGTGCTCAACTCCGGCGAGGCCACCCTCAGCCTGATCGACGAAGCCACCCATCAGGTGACCGGCACGGTGCCCACCGGCAAGGAGCCGCATCACCTGATGGCGACGCCGGACAACCGTTCGCTGATCGTCGCCAACTCGGTGTCCAACAACCTGATGTTCGTCGACCCGAAAACCGGCAAGGTGCAGCGTTGGGTGGAGAACATCGAAGATCCGTACCAGATCGGCTTTTCGCCTGACCAGAAGTGGGTCGTGACGACGGGGCTGCGCGTCGACCGGCTCGACATCTACCACTACGACGGGCACGACATGACGCTCGCCGTGCGCCTGCCGCTCGCCGTGATGCCGAGCCACATGGCGTTCTCGAACGACAGCAAGACCGTGTTCGTCACGCTGCAGGTTTCGGGCGAGCTGGCCGCGGTCGATCTCGCCACGCAGCAGGTCAAGTGGAAGATGAAAGTCGGCAAGGTGCCGGCCGGCCTGTGGATGACGCCCGGCGACAAATACCTGCTGATCGGCATGACCGGGGCGGACTACGTCGCGGTCGTCGACTGGCGCAACCAGAAGATCGTCAAGACGATCCAGACCGGCAACGGCGCGCACAATTTCCGCTCGCTGGCGGACGGCAAACACGTCGCGGTGTCGAACCGTGTCGCGAGCACCATCAGCATCATCGACGAAGACAGCCTCACCAACGTGGGCGACATCACCGGCCTGATGCCCGGCCCGGACGATATGGAGCTATCGGCCGACAAGCGTTATCTGTGGGTCACGTTCCGTTTTGCCAAACACGTCGGCATCATCGATCTGAGCACGCGCAAGCTGATCCAGACCATCGCGGTGGGCCGCTCGCCACACGGCATCTATTTCTACGACCGCGCGCCAGTCACGGCGCCCAACGGCGCCTGAGCGCAGCAGGCGATTGGCGCGCCACACGTGACGGCGGGAACGAGACATACGGTTCGTTTCATCTGATCGTTGCGGCGCGCGGCCGCCGGGTCCGCGCGGTGCAGACCGCCTCGCAGGCCGACGCGGCGCAGCCAATGCGATCGCTCCCGCATTTGCATCTGCTGGATCACAACCAAGACACGCACGGCGGCCCCCGCTAGCCGATCGTAATCGCTTCGCAGTGCTGCGGCACTACCGGCGCCTGGCCGCGTGGTTTATCCTGTGCAGACTCCGGGCGTTACCTTCCCGTGCGGGATGGTTGCCCGGCTTCCTTTTTGTCCCATCGTTTCGCTCACTCGCACTGGCTCGCATGAATGATCTGTTGCGCTCGTTCGGCCGCGCGCTCGCAAGCGCGCTCCACCCGCGCATGCTCTGGCTGACCTTTCTGCCGTTCTTTGCGGCAACGGTCGTCTGGGGCGTGATTCTCTGGTTTTCGTGGCAAACACTGATCGGCACCACGCGCGTCTGGCTTGAAAGCGCTCCGTTCACCCACACGCTCTATCATCTGTTCGACTGGCTCGGCTTTGCTGCGCTGCATACCGTGCTCGCGCCGTTCATTGTGATCGCCGTGGCGATTCCGCTGATCGTCGTGACGATCCTGCTGCTGATCGCCACGCTTTCGATGCCAGGTGTGATCCGCCATCTGTCCACGCGCCAATTCGCTAGCCTCGAGATGCGTCGCGGCGGAACGTGGTACGGTAGTCTCGCGCAGGCGCTCTGGACCACGCTCGTCTGCCTCGTCATGCTGATCGTCACGTTGCCGCTGTGGCTGATTCCGCCGTTCTTCGCGCTGATTCCGCCGCTGCTGTGGGGCTGGCTCACCTACCGCGTGATGACGTACGACGCGCTCGCCTTGCATGCCAGCCGCGACGAGCGGCGCGCGCTGGTGCGGCGTTACCGCTTGCCGTTGCTGCTGATCGGCGTCGCGAGTGGTTTGCTGGGTTCGCTGCCGACGTTGCTGTGGGCGACGTCGGTCTGGCTGATTGTGCTGTTCCCCGTCATGACGGCGGTGACGATCTGGATCTATGCGTTCATCCTCGTGTTTTCGGCGCTATGGTTCGGCAATTACTGTCTGCGCGCGTTGCAGCGCATGCGTGCGGAAGAACAGGGCGCGCGTCACGCGGCGCCGGTGGTTCCCTACTGAATTCATTTGAGAGGCCGCAATGGCATTTGGCGTCATCATCATAGGCGACGAAATCCTGTCGGGCAGGCGGGTCGACAAGCACCTGCCGAAGGTAATCGAACTGTTGACCGCACGCGGCCTGTCGCTCGGGTGGGCCGAGTACATCGGCGACGAGCCGGACCGCATCACGGCCACGCTGCGCCGCACCTTTGCTTCGGGCGATATCGTCTTTTCGACGGGCGGCATCGGCGCCACGCCGGACGATCACACGCGTCAATGCGCGGCCGCCGCGCTCGGCGTGCCGCTCGCGTTGCATCCGGAAGCGGCGGAGCTGATCCGCGAGCGGATTCGCGAAACGCATCCGGCCAATTCACCCAACCCCGTGGATCTCGACTCGCCGGACAATCGTCACCGTCTCAACATGGGGACGTACCCGCAGGGCGCCTCGATCATTCCGAACGGCTACAACAAGATCCCGGGCTTTTCAGTGGGCGACCACCATTTCGTGCCGGGCTTTCCGGTGATGGCATGGCCGATGATCGAATGGGTGCTGGACACGAAATACGCCCATCTGCACCACGCCATGCCGCACGCGGAAAAGTCGTTACTGGTGTTCGAACTGCCGGAATCGACGCTGACGCCGCTGATGGAGAAGATCGAGCGCGACTTCCCCGGCGTGCGCGTGTTCAGCTTGCCGAGCGTCGGCGATGCGGAGCGCGGCGGCATTTATGCGCGTCGGCACATCGATCTGGGTGTGAAGGGTGAGCCGGAGGCGGTCGCCGCAGCATTCGTGAAGCTGCGTGAGGGCGTGCATCTGCTCGGTGGCGATATCGTCGAGCCGGACGCGGCGGCAGCAGCGGCAGCAGCAAAACCGCGTAGCTGACGGTCGCGGCGATACGTCATTTGTTGCGCCGCGGGACCACCCGGGTCAGGTGCATCGGTGAGGGCCCGCCGCGCACGTCGATTCGCTGACATCGCCGTGCGCGCAGTGAATGGACACGGTCGATGGGCGGTGCGCACCATCACCGCTTGACGGCGCAGACCGCCTTAATTACCTGAATTAATCTCCGCTTTTCCGCAGCCGCAGCAAAAGCCGGCCATACATGCCGATTTTCATCAATTCCGCTCACGCGATCATTGGCATCACTTCCAGACATTCGCTAAATGTATTGTATTTCGCATGGCTGATTGACCCCAGTCACGCCGCATTATTCAATTGAATTGATTGGTGAATGAATTTGAAAGGATATTAGCTTGTTTAGTAAATCCGGATAAACAGAAATGGTAAATGGATATCTGTTGACGCCATTTGAACCCGTCGTATAGCATGGCTTCCAGTCATTTCGTCAATCCCGGATTGATGATTCGGATGACTAAACAAAAATTCAGGAGACAGCCATGGTAGCTTTACGCCGTCTTTCGGTCGCTCTGATCTTCATAGGTGCTTTGACGGGTTGCGGAGGAGACAGTCCAGGCTCCGCTGACGCCGGAAGTGCCGCAGTCGCGGCCAAACAGCTTGGTGGGGCGGGTCAGAGTGGCGCCGGCGGCAGTGCTGGCGATTCAAGCTCAACCGCTATGAATGCCGCCGCGCAGATACCCGCCGAGCAGTTCGCCACCCGCTTGACCCAGTACGTCAATCCGCTGATCGGCACCTTGGCCAGCAACTCGCCGAACCCGGTGCCCGCAGGCCAGGCCGGTAGCGTCGTGCCCGCAGCCGGCCTGCCGAACGGCATGGTGCAATGGGCGCCTGATACCAACACCACGCCCGCCCCGTCGAACAGCGCGGAACCCGGTTCGCCGGCTGGCTACTACTACGACATCGGTTCGATCCAGAGCTTCAGCCTGACGCACATGAGCGGCGCAGGCTGCGGCGGCAACGACGGCGAATTCCCTGTGATGCCGACGCTGGATGCTACTAAGCCGCTCGCGCAAACGTTTAACCATGCCAACGAGAAGTCGGTAGCGGGCGCCTATTCGGTGCTGCTCGACAACCAGATCAAGGTCGAGTTGACCGCGACCCTGCGCACCGGCTTTGGCCGCTTCATCTATCCGGATCAGCAACCGTCGTCGCTGGTCCTCAATACGACCTATACCAACACGGAATCGAGCGTGACCGGCACGGTCACCCAGGTGGATGCCCAGACGCTTTCAGGCAGTACCACCGGCGGCCATTTCTGCGGCAATGGCACCAACGTTCCGGTCTATTTTTATGCGCAATTTAGCCAGCCATTTGCGTCGACTTCTTCCATTAGCAATGGCGTTGCCGTACTGAATTTCGGTAAAGGAAAGACAGTCCTTATGAAAATCGGTATTTCATACGTGAGTGTCGCCAATGCCAAAGCGAATCTCGAGAAAGAAAATCCATCATGGGATTTCAATGGTGTGAGAGCATTGGCCGATGCAATATGGAATCAGCGCCTCAACACCATTCAGGTGAGTAGCCGCGATGCCACTGCGCTGACCAAGTTCTATACGGCGTTCTACCACGCGTCGTGGGCACCGAGCGTCTTCAGCGATGTCAACGGCCAATATATCGGCTTCGACCAGAAGGTCCATCAGGTGAGCGCGGGGCATGCTGCGCAGTACACCAGCTTTTCGGGCTGGGACATCTACCGTTCGCTGATACCGCTCAAGGCCACGCTGTTTCCGCAGGAGACCAGCGACATGGCGCAGTCGCTCGTGAACGATGCGGACCAGTGCGGGGCGATTCCGCATTGGGTCAATGACAACGTCGAAGACGGCGTAATGCCGGGTGACGCGGGATCGTTGATCGTGGCGGGCGCTTACGGGTTCGGCGCACGCAACTTCGATACGACGGGCGCATTGAACCATATGGTCCAGATGGCCAATGTTCCCGGTACGGCGTGCAATGGCGTGACGACGAACGGCGGCCGCGCCAGTTATCTGCAGTACGGCTACATCACGAACGGCGAATGGGGGCAGGCGTCGTCCACGCTGGAATACGCCAGCAGCGATTTCGCCATTTCGCAGTTCGCCGGCGAACTGGGCAACTCGACCATCCAGAAAATGATGCGCAGCCGTTCGGCCTACTGGCAAAACGTGCTGAACACGTCGTTGACGCCGCCCATCAACGCAGGACGCAATGCCGACGGCAGCTGGATTCCAGAGACCCAGAGCAGCACCGACAACTACGTGGAAGGCAACGCCGAGCAATACACGTGGATGGTGCCGTTCAACCCGACCGGACTGTTTGCCCAACTGGGCGGCAATACGGCGGTCGTGTCGCGGCTGAACACGTTCTTCACGGTGTTGAACGCAGGGACGAGTCTGCCGAATTTCTATATGGGCAACGAACCGACCTTCGAGGTGCCCTGGCTGTACAACTGGGCGGGTTCGCCGGCGGGTACGCAGAATGTCGTTCAGCAGATCATGACAAGTGCCTTTGGCACAGGGCCGAACGGTTTGCCGGGTAACGACGACCTGGGCGCGGTGTCGGGATGGTATGTGTGGGGTGCGCTTGGCCTCTATCCGGAGATTCCGGGTGTCGGCGGCTTCGCGATTGGCAGCCCGCAATTCTCGTCAATCACCGTTCACCTGGGCAATGGCAAGACGCTGCGCATCAACGCACCCGGTGCACCCAACGCGAATTACGTACAGAGGCTCACCGTCAATGGCGCCGCGCACAACAGTTCGTGGCTCGACGTCGACGCGCTGGCCAATGGCGCGACGCTGGACTTCGCGATGGGTTCGTCGCCTTCGGACTGGGGCACGGCCGCGGCCGATGCACCGCCGTCCTATGGCGTGCCGGTTGCTCGCGGTGTGGCGGATGCCTTCAACAACCACGGCATCAGCGTGGACGGCGGCACCGATACGGACGGCCTGGGTGCGGACTTCGACGGTTCGCTCTACAGCTACTCGTCGCAGGCATTGAAGGCGGCTGGCGCGGCACCGGGTCAACCGTTCGTGTTCGATGGCGCGAGCTTTATCCTGTCGGGCGGCCCGCTCGACAACGCGGTTGCAGTGGGGCAGACCATTGCGATGCCGCCTGGTACCAGCGGTCGCACGCTGGTCCTGCTGGGTTCGGCCAACAACGGTCCTGGCTCGGGTGCGGCGCTCATCACCTACGCGGACGGCACGACCACGCCGTTCACGCTGGCCTTCGATGACTGGACCCTCAATGGCGGCGGTGCGGCTCCGATCGACCCGATTGCGCTGACCACGACCTACCGCAACGCGGGCGATGGCACCAACAATGCCGTGAAGACGTATCTGTTCGTGCAGCAAGTGCCGCTCACACCTGGCAAGGCGGTGGTGAGCGTCACCTTGCCGAGGCAGGTCAGCGCCGGCAAGTTGCACGTCTTCGGGATTGCCGCCGCACCTTGAGTCGATGAGGCGCCGCTCGCGCGGCGCCGGTAAAACGCAAGCGCTCGAAGCGGCCGCATTCGCTGATGAAGCGGGTTCGCGGCCGCATCATCGTAGTGTCACATCACGCGCCGACGATGCAGTCAATGTGTCGCCGGCGCGTGCCGCTTTAGCGGACTGCTGCAGGCGAGTGGCGGCAGGTCCGCGTCAGTCGCCGGTTCATGCGGATGTGGCGTTAGCCAGCCTCACGAGGCGTCAGGCGCCGATCCACGGCAAACCGCGGAAACACCAGCCTGAGACCATCTTCCGATGCCCCTGGCCGTCCTTGTCGCCTTCAAAGCCTTCGAGCAGGTCGTACGCCTTGGTGAAACCGGCCTGGGTCGCGGCCAGCGCGGCGAGTTTCGAGCGCGCGGCGCTGCGGCACAGAAACAGCACGGGTGTGTCGGCGCTGGCGGCGAGACCGAGTTGCTGCAGGAATTCCTGATTCGGCACCGCGCCGGGATAACGGGTCCATTCGATATGCGCGTACTGGCCGTCGCCGATCACCGGCCGGCCGACCCAATCGAGTTCCGCACGCGTGCGCACGTCGACCAGACGCGTGCGCGGGTCGAGTTGAAGAAGCTCGAAGGCCTCCGCGGGCGACAACGCGCCGGCGTAGGGCAACTGGTTGTCGAGGCGGCGCTGTTCGGCCTGGGCATACAACTGTTCGAGCGTACTCATGACAGCAAGTCTCCGTCGGACCAAATTTCCATTCTAGCGCGGCGTATTCTGCGCAGGTGCGGCCCACCGGCAAGCGGAGCGACGCACCGTGATGAGCGGCGATGCACGGCGCGGACCTCAGTGGAGTGCGAAATGCGCCAAAACGGTGCAAAATGATGTGAATGCCCAAAAATGGGGATTTGTGATGTGGCACGTTTCCCGCCCGCCCCATAGTGGTGCGAATGATGAGGGAAACAGGGCTCGTTCAAGCTTGCCAGGGTGCGGCGGCTCCCCGCAAACGCGCGTGGCGATAAGCTTTTGCGCCGGGTTGGCGCATACATGGCACAGAAGCTGCTTATTTGGTGCCGATCGATTCGGGCACCGGCATTCAGCCTCTGCGTCAATTTTGCAGAAATGCGAGGTAGACGTGCCGGGACGGGTCAGCTAGATTTGGGCGGCGGCTCAATCCGCCGAATTCGTTAATCAGGAGATAGGTTATGAGTAAATCCGTGGCCGACGTCATGCAACTCGTCAAGGACGAGGACGTCAAGTTTGTCGACTTCCGTTTCACCGACACGCGCGGTAAAGAGCAACACGTTTCGGTGCCGGTGTCGGCATTCGACGAAGACAAGTTCGAAAGCGGCCATGCGTTTGACGGTTCTTCGATTGCTGGCTGGAAGGGTATCGAAGCGTCGGACATGCTGCTCGTGCCGGACACCAACACGGCCTTCATCGACCCGTTCTACGAAGAGTCGACCCTGGTGCTGACTTGCGACGTCGTCGAACCGGCGGACGGCAAGGGCTACGAACGCGATCCGCGCTCGCTGGCAAAGCGCGCAGAAGCCTATCTGAAGAGCACGGGTCTGGGCGACACGGCGTTCTTCGGTCCGGAACCCGAATTCTTCATCTTCGACTCGGTCCAGTGGAACATCGACATGTCGGGCTGTTTCGTGAAGATCGGCTCGGAAGAAGCACCGTGGTCGTCGGGCAAGGAATTCGAAGGCGGCAATACGGGTCACCGTCCGGGTCTGAAGGGCGGCTATTTCCCGGTCGCGCCGGTCGACTCGTTCCAGGACATCCGTTCGGAAATGTGTCTGCTGCTCGAACAGATCGGCATCCCGGTCGAAGTGCATCACCACGAAGTGGCTGGTCAGGGGCAGAACGAAATCGGCACGAAGTTCTCGACGCTGGTGCAACGCGCTGACTGGACGCAGCAACTGAAGTACATCGTACACAACGTGGCGCACACCTACGGCAAGACGGCGACGTTCATGCCGAAGCCGGTGGTCGGCGATAACGGTTCGGGCATGCACGTTCACCAGTCCATCTGGAAGGACGGCCAGAACCTGTTCGCAGGCAACGGTTATGCAGGCCTGTCGGAATTCGCGCTGTTCTACATTGGCGGCATCATCAAGCACGCTCGCGCGCTGAACGCCATCACGAACCCGACGACGAACTCGTACAAGCGTCTCGTGCCGCACTTCGAAGCACCGGTCAAGCTCGCTTACTCGGCGCGTAACCGTTCGGCATCGATCCGTATTCCGCACGTGAGCAACCCGAAGGGCCGCCGTATCGAAACGCGCTTCCCGGATCCGATGGCCAACCCGTACCTGTGCTTCTCGGCACTGATGATGGCGGGTCTGGACGGCGTGCAGAACAAGATCCATCCGGGCGAAGCCGCTGACAAGAACCTGTACGACCTGCCGCCGGAAGAGGATGCAAAGATCCCGACCGTGTGTGCCGGCCTCGACCAGGCGCTGGAAGCGCTGCATACCGACCGCGAGTTCCTGACGCGCGGTGGCGTGTTCACGGATTCGATGATCGACGCTTACCTGGAACTGAAGGAAGCGGAACTGCAACGTGTGCGTATGACCACGCACCCGGTCGAGTTCGAACTGTACTACTCGCTGTAAGCGGCGATGGCGCTTCGCCGCGCAAGTGGCGAAGCGCGCGCCCGACGCTCGTGACTGATCGAATGCGGGTCACAAAGGGACGGCGGCGCCGTCCCTTTTTTGTTGCGACGTGCTTAACGTTTGCGATGCCATTTGTGACGCACAAGCGGTTTGATGTATCACCATCTCTCATCGGCCAGACTGCAAGATGGTTCTGAAGAATCTGATCAAAGCTAGAAAAGGGCATGCCGAGCCGCTGTCGGAAAACGCACAGCTGGTGGAGTCGGGCTTGCTGACGGGGTTCGAAGCATTGCCGACGGTCGTGCTCGTGCTCGACAAGCGCACGCTGCGCGTCGCGTTTGCGAATCCCTCCGCGGAGTCGATGCTCGATCTCTCGCGCCGGCAACTCACGCAGATGGCGTGGCCCGACATCTTCGCGAATTCAGACGAACTGATCGCGACGATTGCCTCGATCGCCGAACACCGTTTTCACGCGACTCACCTCGACGCGGTACTGGAGCGTCAGGGCCACGAACCGCTACATGTGCATGCGATCGTGGGTTTCATCGAAAGCGCGCCGGACTTCGTCCTGCTCGAGCTGTTCGAAAACGAGCGCCACCTGCGCACCGATCGCGAAGAGCGGATCAACGATCTGACCGCGGTCAACAAGCAACTGATCCGCAATCTCGCGCACGAAATCAAGAATCCGCTCGGCGGCATTCGCGGCGCGGCGCAATTGCTGGAATTCGAACTGGGCGTACGCGAGCGCGACGAGTTGCGCGAGTACACCCAGGTCATCATCAAGGAGTCGGACCGGCTGCAGACACTGGTCGACCGGCTGCTGGAACCGCATCGTCATCCGCATATCGTGGGTGACGTGAATATTCACGAAGTGTGCGAACGCGTGCGGGCCGTGATTCTTGCGGAATTTCCGCGCGGCCTCACCATCGAGCGCGACTACGACGTGAGCGTGCCCGATCTGCGCGGCGACAAGGAGCAGCTGATTCAGGCGGTGCTCAATATCGTGCGCAATGCAGCGGAAGCGCTGCGCGAACGGATTTCGCAGGGCGACGCGCGGATTGAATTGCGCACGCGCGTGGCGCGCAAGATCACGATTGCGAAACGCTTATGTAAGCTGGCACTGGACTTGCATATCATCGACAACGGACCGGGCATTCCGGAAGACATCCGCGACCGCATCTTTTATCCGCTCGTTTCGGGGCGTGACGATGGCAGCGGTCTGGGTCTCACGCTCGCGCAGACTTTCGTGCAGCAGCACGATGGTTTGATCGAAGTGGAAAGCCGGCCGGGCCACACCGAGTTTCAGATTTTGCTGCCGCTCGACTGCTAATACCACATGCGTCACAAGCGCACCTAAAGACTTCTGACCGACCATATGAAGCCGATCTGGATAGTAGACGACGATCAATCGATACGCTGGGTGCTCGAAAAGGCACTCGCCCGTGAGAACTTCGCGACACGCAGCTTCGCGAATGTGCGCGACGCGGCAGCCGCGCTCGATCACGACAGCCCACAGGTGCTGGTGTCGGACATTCGCATGCCCGGCGGTTCGGGCCTCGAATTGCTGCAGACGGTGCGCGACAAGGTGCCGGGCTTGCCCGTCATCATCATGACCGCGTTCTCGGATCTCGATAGCGCCGTGGCCGCGTTTCAGGGCGGCGCTTTCGAGTATCTCGCCAAACCGTTCGACGTCGACAAGGCGGTCGAACTGATTCGTCGCGCCGTCGACGAAAGCATGCGCGGCGAGCAGACGTGGGACGAACGCGTCGCCGATGCACCGGAAATGCTCGGCCAGGCGCCGGCGATGCAGGACATGTTTCGCGCCATCGGCCGCCTGTCCCATTCTGCGGCAACCGTGCTCATTACCGGCGAATCAGGCACCGGTAAGGAACTGGTAGCGCGCGCCTTGCACCGACATAGCCCACGCGCGAATGGTCCGTTCATCGCGCTGAATACCGCGGCGATTCCGAAAGATCTGCTGGAGTCCGAACTATTTGGTCATGAACGAGGTGCCTTCACCGGCGCGCAGGCGATGCGTCAAGGGCGCTTCGAACAGGCCGAAAACGGTACGCTGTTTCTCGACGAAATCGGCGACATGCCGTTCGATCTGCAAACCCGTTTGCTGCGCGTGCTCTCCGATGGACAGTTCTATCGGGTCGGCGGCCACAATCCGTTGCGTGCGAATGTGCGGGTGATTGCCGCTACGCACCAGAATCTCGAAGCGCGGGTACGTCAGGGTCTGTTCCGCGAGGACCTGTATCACCGCCTCAACGTGATTCGCTTGCGTTTGCCGGCGTTGCGCGAGCGCAGTGAAGACATTCCGTTGCTGACGCGCCATTTTCTGCAGAAGAGTGCGCGCGATCTCGGCGTCGAATCGAAGCGCGTGTCCGAGGAGGCGCTCGCGTATCTTGCGTCGCTGCCGTTTCAGGGCAACGTGCGCCAGCTCGAAAATCTCGCCAACTGGCTGACCGTGATGGCACCGGCGCAGACCATCGAGATCAAGGATCTGCCGCCCGATCTGGTGCCGGCGCAAGCCGGCGCGGTCGAGATCGTGCCGGGCGGGGTGCTGGCTGGCGATGCAGGCAGCGGTATCGCGGGGCAGTCGGCGGTAAACGGTGCCGCTGGCGCGTCGCATCTGCAGGGGACAGCGGGCGTGACGGCAGGCGCGAGCGTCGCTGCGTGGGAGAGCGGATTGCGCACCGAAGTCGCAAAGATGTTGCGCGAGAATGCGCCCGATGTGATGGACGAACTCGCGCGGCGCTTCGAGGCTGCGGTGATTCGCGAGGCGCTCGATTTCACGCGCGGACGCAAGGTCGAAGCGGCCGAGCGGCTAGGCATTGGCCGCAATACGATCACGCGCAAGATTCAGGAACTCAACCTGGAGCCTTGATGTGTGAAGGGACAAAGGGGCGATGCGCGGCATCGCCCCTTTGCGAGCCGCAAACCGATCACAAGGCATAATCGTCGTTATCCAGTTACGACGGCCTACCATGCCAGCTTCCGCTTCAACTTCGCGTTCCTCTTCCGGGCCCCTCTGGCCGCAATCTCCCGATCCTTATCTGTCGCTCGAGTCGCTCGACGACCCCGCCGCCATGGCGTGGGTCGAACGTCAGAACGCCCGCACGCACACCGCATGGTGCAGCGGGGCGCGCTTCGATACGCTGACCCAACGCCTCGCCGAGGCGTATCTGCCGCGTGAGCGGCCCGTGATCCCCGAGCGCTGGCAGGACTGGGCTTACGATCTGTGGCAGGACGAGCACAATCCCAAAGGCATCTGGCGGCGCACGTCATGGGCGAGCTGGCGCGACGGCGCGCCGGTCTGGCAGAACCTGCTGGACTTCGACGCGCTCGGCGCAGCAGAGGGCACGCCGTGGGTCTGCGTCGACCTCGACATTCTCTATCCCGACGGCGATCGCGCGCTCGTGACGCTGTCGCCGGGCGGCTCGGATGCGGTCGTGGTGCGTGAATTCGACATCGACGCGCAACGCTTCCTGAGCGAGGGTTTCGTGGTCCCGAAAGCGGGCAAGCATACGGTGTCGTGGATCGATCGCGAGACGGTTTATGTCGGCTGGGACAAGGGCGGCAAGTCGCTGACGCGTTCGGGTTATCCGCGTGAAGTGCGGCGCTGGACGCGCGGCACGGCACTCGCCGATGCAACGGTGGTGTTTCGTGGCGACTTCGACGATATCAGCGTCGATGCGAACTACGATCCCATCGATCTGCGCCATACCGTCGTGCGCAGCGTGGATTTCTTCGATTCCGAAACGTATTACCTCGACGCTGCCGGCGCATGGCAACGCTACGACGTGCCCGAGCACGTGGCAGTGGGCGGTTGGGAAGGCTGGCTGATGTTCGAGCCGCGGCTCGACTGGTTGCATGGCGACACGCTGTATCCGGGCGGCGCGCTGCTCGTCATTCGTGAGCGCGAGTTTCTGGCTGGCGAGCGCGGCTTCGTGTCGCTCTTTACGCCGAACACGCAGACCTCGGCATGCGATTGGACCCACACGCGTCATCATCTGATCGTCTCGTATCTGGACGACGTACAGAGCAAAACGGTGCTTTGGCAACCGCAGCAATCCGAGGACGGCGAATGGCAGTGGTCGTCGCGCGCGTTTCCGTCGCGCGCCAGTTCGCAGGTGGATGTCTCGCCAATCGAGCCGACGCTGAACGACGAAGTGTATGTCGACGTCGACGATTATCTGTTGCCGCCCGAGTACTGGCTCGCCGATCTCACCCACGAGAGTCTGGCCGAATGGGAATTGCTCGACCGCTGGCCGACCCAGTTCGACGCCACACCGTACGCAGTGAAGCGCGGCCATGCGCGCTCCGCCGACGGCACACGGGTGCCATACACGGTGATCGGCCCACGTTCGTTGGCTGAATCCGGATCGCAAAGTGGCCAGCGTCAGGGCGCACGTCCGTGTCTGCTGACCGGCTATGGCGGCTTCGCGATTCCGCTCACGCCTAGCTATCTGACCGGACCCGGAATCGGCTGGCTTGCGCAGGGCGGGGTGTTCGTCGTCGCGCATATCCGCGGCGGCGGCGAGTTCGGTACCGAGTGGCATCTCGCAGCGCAAGGTGCAAACCGGCAGCGTTCGTTCGACGATTTCATCGCGGTTGCGCAGGCGCTCATCGACGACGGTGTGACCACGCCGGCGCAACTTGGTATCAAGGGTGGCAGCAACGGCGGGCTGCTGGTGGCGGCGTGCATGGTGCAGCGTCCCGAACTGTTCGGCGCGGTGGTGTGCGAGGTGCCGTTGCTGGACATGAGCCGCTATCACCTGCTGCACGCAGGCGCATCATGGATCGACGAATATGGCGATCCGGACGAAGCGGATGAGGCGCGCGTGCTCGCGGCTTATTCGCCGTACCATCAGGTGCGCGCCGGCGTGGCCTATCCGCCGGTGCTGTTCACGACCTCGACGAGCGACGATCGCGTCCATCCGGGACACGCGCGCAAGATGGTCGCGCGCATGCAGGCGCAGGGCGCCGAGCGGGTCTGGTATCGGGAGAACACGGACGGCGGACATGGCGGCGGCTCCGATGAACTGGAGCAGGCCGTTCATGACGCGATGGAGTATGAATTTCTGTGGGCCAGTCTGAACGGTCCGGCGTCTAGCTGATCTGCGCGACCACCGGTGCGTGGTCCGACGGTTGCTCCCACTTGCGCGGTACCTTGTCGACGTCGCAGGACGTGCAAACCGCGGCAAGGGGCTCGGACAACAGGATGTGATCGATGCGCAGGCCCGCGTTGCGGCGAAACGCCATCATCCGGTAGTCCCACCACGAGAACACTTTCTCCGGATGTTCGAACTGGCGGAATGCATCCACGAGCCCGAGACCAATCAGGCGAACGAATTCGGCGCGCTCTTCGGGGGACACCAGGTTCTGTCCTTCCCATGCCTTCGGATCGTGGACATCGCGATCTTCCGGCGCGATGTTGTAATCGCCGACCAGCGCGAGTTTCGGATACTGCTTGAGTTCGCCCGCCAGCCAGTCGTGCAGCGCTTCGAGCCAGCGCAGCTTGTAGGCGAACTTGTCGGTGCCGGGCGCCTGGCCGTTGGGGAAGTAGGCGGAAATCACCCGCACGCCTTCGATGGTCGCGGCAATCACGCGTTGCTGCGGATCCTCGAAGCCAGGGATATTGCGCACGATAGTGCTTTCGTCGACGCTCAAGCCGTCGCGCACCAGAAGCGCCACGCCGTTATAGGTCTTCTGGCCGGTGAACCAGCTGCGGTAGCCCTTCGCTTCGAGTTCGCCGCGCGGGAATTTGTCGTCGGTCAGTTTGAGTTCCTGCAGGCCGAGGATGTCGGTCTGGCTGGTTTCGAGCCAGTCGATCACGTGCTGCTGGCGTACTTTGAGGGAATTGACGTTCCAGGTGGCGATTTTCATCGGCATTTCTCATTGATGTCGGGTGCTGGGGTGTGTCCCTGCAGGGCAGGCGCGGGCATGCACAACGCCCGCGCCGTGGGTTGCCCGAATCTTACCGCGATCCGGCCGCCGCTTCTGGCTAGCGGCGTGCCGTGCATTTGCTGCGCTGCGACGCTCGAAACGGCCACCAGACAGCAGCAAATGAGGAAAAACACGAGCGTGCCTCACCGCTTCGCCCGCCGCAAAATAAATCGCGGATGGGCTCATTGCACGGCGTATAGTGGGTCTCATATTCACGTATCGGGGAATCGCCATGGCCGAACTCTATCCTGCTATCTATAAGGACTTCGAAGTGCATCCGCTGGTGTTCTCGCGGGAGTTCGACAAGTTCGACGGCCATAAAAGGCATGCGGAGGGTTACGACGTCGCCGTGCGCGTGTGTCGCCCAGGTGCGATTAGCGGCTCGAAGGCAAGCCGTGTGTTTCGACTCGTGCGTCCCTCCACGTTTTCCGATTTCGGCATCGCCAAACGCAGCGCAAGTCAGTACGGCGCAGACATCATCGACGGCAAGGTGGAAGGTGCGTCGGTCGCGGATCTGTGAGGCCTAAAAAATAATCCGCGTGATTGTTTGACGATCTGCCGACATCTCTATACAATCCGTTTTCTCTGACGCGGGGTGGAGCAGTCTGGCAGCTCGTCGGGCTCATAACCCGAAGGTCGTAGGTTCAAATCCTACCCCCGCAACCAAATATCAGAAAAGCCCGCTGGCAATCGCCACGCGGGCTTTTTCATTTGCAGATACGCAAGGTTTGCAGGCAGCGCGGCTGTATCGCAACCATTATGGAATCCTGAGCAATCGGGTTGAGATGAGCCGCCATATCGCAGCCGTCGCCAGAAGCAAACCAGCGTTAGCTTCTGAAAGGAAGCGAAGGTAGTATTCGGCGCTTAAGGGTGGTGCGTCTGACAACGGCGTTCGACCCGCAGCAACCCTGGTTTCGAGGACGTTGAAATGGATACCTACATCCTGTTGGGCGGTGGTTTCGGCGTGGCGCTGGCAATCGCAATCTGGGGTATCTGGAAACTCAGGTAGCGCTGCGCGCACACCCGCGAGCGAGCGGGACAATCTCGCCGTTGCGACCTGGTTTCATCGCGCTGTATCAGGAACCTGCTACAAGCTGGATACTCCGCTGGTGCGAGGACTGTATTTTCGTCAGGCGCCAATCCGGTCAGGCATGCCGTTGTTTTCATTTAACTTACGACACCCTATGTCCTCATCTGTCACCAGCTCCTCGACTCAGACCGTCAATGCCGCCCCCAGTCTCGTCCTGGGCGCGATTGGCGTGGTGTTCGGCGATATCGGCACGAGCCCGCTGTATACGTTGCGCGAATGTCTGAAAGCCGCGGGCGGCATCAGCCAGCCGAATGTGTTCGGGATCGTCTCGCTGATTCTCTGGTCGATCATCATGGTGGTCACGCTCAAGTACGTGAGCTTCGTGATGCGCGCGGACAACGACGGCGAAGGCGGCATCCTCGCGCTCACGGCACTGGCGTCGCGCGTGGCGCCGGCGCGCCTCTCGCGCCTGCTGCTCACGCTTGGCGTGTTCGGCGCGGCCATGTTCTACGGCGACTCCATGATTACGCCGGCGATTTCGGTGATCTCGGCGGTGGAAGGCGTCACCCTCGTCGATCCGAAACTGACGGCCTGGATCGTCCCCATCTCGCTCGTGATCCTGACGGGTCTGTTCAAGCTGCAAAAGCGCGGCACCGGGACGGTCGGCAAGGTCTTCGGTCCCATCATGGTCGTCTGGTTTATCACGCTGGCAGCGCTGGGGCTGCTGCACATCGTGACCGGACCGTCCATCATCGAAGCCGCCTCGCCGGTGTTTGCCGCGCGTTTCGTGGCTCACGCACCCGGCACGGCTTTCGTGGTGCTGGGTTCGGTGTTTCTCGCGTTGACTGGGGGCGAAGCGCTTTACGCCGACATGGGGCACTTTGGCAAAAAGCCGATCCGTTTCGCCTGGCTGCTGCTGGTGTTGCCGAGCCTCGTGCTGAACTATTTCGGTCAGGGCGCGCTGGTGTTGGCGAGGCCCGCAACGGTGGAGCAACCGTTCTTCGAATCGGCGCCCGGCTGGGCGCTGGTGCCGCTGGTTCTGCTGGCGACGGCCGCCACCATCATCGCCTCGCAGGCGGTGATTTCGGGCGCCTTCTCGATGACCAAGCAGGCGGTCCAGCTCGGCTTTCTGCCGCGCATCCCTGTGGTTCACACCTCGACCCATGAGGTGGGCCAGGTCTACGTACCATTCATCAATGTGTCGCTGTACGCCGCGGTCGTGTTTCTGGTGGTGTTTTTCAAATCTTCCGACAATCTGGCCGCAGCCTACGGTATTGCTGTCGCCTCGACCATGCTGCTGACCACGCTGCTGATGTACTTCATCACGCATTCGCTGTGGAAGTGGAAGCCGCTCGCGACTTTCGTGGTCATCGGTCCGCTGGCGCTGATCGACGCGGTGTTCGTCTCGAGTAATATCAGCAAGGTGCTCGACGGTGGCTGGTTTCCGCTGCTGGCCGGCGGCGTGCTGTTCACGGTGATGACCACGTGGCATCGCGGCCGCGAGGTGGTGGTGGAGCGCATGAAGAGCGACAACATTCCGCTCGCAGGGCTGATCAAGTCGCTGTGCGGCGGCTCGCATCCGCCGCCGCGTGTCGATGGCACGGCGGTGTTTCCCGGCGGCGTGGCCGGCATGACGCCGTCCGCGTTCATGCACAACCTCAAGCACAATCGGGTGATGCACAGCATCAACATCTTCATGGCCGGCATGACCGACAACGTGCCGCATGTGCACGACGATCAGAGAGTTGCCGTGGAAGACATGGGCTATGGCTGCTATTCGGTCACCGTGCGCAATGGCTTCATGGAGATTCCCAACGTGCCGGCTATCCTGTTGCTGGTTGCAAAGAAGATCCCTGACTGGCAATACGAACCGCAGGACACGTCCTTCTTCCTCGCGCGCGACACGGTGCTCGCTACCGGGGAGAGCAAGGCCATGGCGCTCTGGCGCGAAAAGCTGTTCGCGTTCCTTGGACGGAATGCGGCACAGGCGGCCGAGTACTATAGTTTGCCCGCCAATCGTGTCGTCGAACTGGGCGGCCAGATCAACCTGTAGGCTTCTTTTTTGGCCTCGCGGCTGGGTCGAGTCGCTCTGTACCCAGCCGCTTGCGTCAGCACCGCATCACCCGTGCGTGTCGGCAGTAGTTCGGTCTGCTCAGAAAGCGATGTTGGTCCGCAGGCCAATGATCGCTTCGTTGCCGATACGGTGTGACGGGTTGTCCGGATTCGGAATACCGCCGGCTGGACGGAACGCATACTGAAAGTCAGCCTGCAGTTGCCACCACGGCGTGACCTGATACTGATAGGTCGCTTCGAGGACGGTTTCCGCGCTACGCGACGGGTAACCCGGTGTGAAGCTGGCCTGGGCGCTGGCGAGGTCCTGCGCGTGCGAGCCGATCTGCGCATAACCGAGCGCCAGCCCGACGACGTCGTTGTCGCGGCCCTTGAACGGCGCCTTCAGCGTCACGCCGGCATTGATGCCCAGATCCACGAGATTGCGGTCGCCGGGCGCACCTATCGCCCTTGCAAACACACCCAGCGACTGCGGGCTATCCGCGCTCGGGCGCCACACCATCTGGTCGGCCACCGCGTAGAAACTGTAATCGCCGCGATGATGCTGCGCGATGCCGTTGCTCGCAGGGTTCGCGAGCGACAGACCGATTGTGTCGACACCCTGATCGGGAAACTGCTGCGTGTTGTACCAGAAGCCGAGTTTGTAGGTGCCGGGCAGGCCGGCGGGTTTCGGCGCTCCCGGATCGGACGGCGCCGGATTAAATGCATATTGCGCTTCGCCGATGAACAAGGCGCTGTCATGCAGATTGAAGTTCGTGCCGTGTGCGTTGAGCGATTGCGGATCACCCACGCCGTAACCCGCGGGATTGCCGTCGAACACGCCGGCCAGCACGGTCCAGTTGTCAGAAGGCGCAGCCCGCACACGCACACCGAGTGACGAGAGCGGGTAGGCTGGCCCGCCCGCGGGCAAATCGATGGAAGGCAAAACGGACCAGCCGAACGTTGCGTTCATGAAGGTGGCGGCGTACTGGCTCACCATGAATTCCTGGTCGAGGCTCTGCTGACCGATCTTGACATCGACCTTGCCTCCGAAAAGCGCTTGCTGGTACCACAGTTCCCACAGACGCGTCGTTGCATCCGCCTCGATACCGCTTGCGTATTGGAGCGTTTGCAGATCGCGCGTGCTCAGATTGGTGCCGTGAATCTGCAGACCCGAGACGTTGAAGATGCCGCCTGGCAGGCCGAACGCTTTCTGCGTGTCGACACCGATACCGAATTGGGTCAGACCGTCGTAAGCGCCGCCGCGTCGCGTGCCGCCCGACAGGTTGTTCAGGTACTCGCTGGTTTCCTGCAGGCCAAACGTCACCCCATAATTTCCGAGCAGTGGACGCAGTCCGCCCATGTCACCGAGCAGATTCGAGCGGTCCCAGAAGCCGGTCGGCGTGGGAGGCGTCTGATCGGTTTGGGCAGCGGTGCCGTTCGGGCCGGTGGCTTGCGCGTCGCTCTGTGCATTTGAAGTCGCCGCAGCGGACGACGCCGGTGCGGAGGGCGGCGTTTCACCATTAGCCTGGGCGAACGCAGGCGGCACGATTCCGAGCGGGAGCAGCAGGCTCAAGCTTATGGGTCGACGGCATATCAATAGTTTGGCTTGCAGATTTTTTTTCATGGCGAGCGGGGGCAATCGTTATCGCGGCGTAGCCGCCTGGGTGTTTATCGATTTGATGCTTCGGAAAAGACGGGAATGTGACGCCATCCCGTGTCAGGAAAACCACCCGCTCAGCGGTAACGCGCTATCGAGCGCGCGACCGATGGGCGAGAGGGACAACAGCGCGACTAACGCAAACGCGGCGGCGATCATCGCCAGAATGCTGTAACCGGAAGTGGTGACGAACATAAGCTTCCCCCCGTCCAGCCTGACGAACTCAGGCGACGTATGAAGACGTGATGGCGTCTCGCAAGCGAGCCTGCGAAAGACGGACAAACAAGGGAGCGTGCTGCTGACGAACTGGCAGAAAGCCAGTCAGAGAGGGCGCGCGCTAACCCGACCAGAGCGAGTTAGCGGCGAAGGAGGCATCCTGCGCCGCTAACTCGCGGTTGTGTCGCCGGCCTGGGCCGGCATCGGACTACCACTACTGCATGTGTCCACAAGGGACTCCTTTTGATGAGACGGGCGGATTGTATTCGCCACTTGCGCGGCGCGGCAAGTAAAAAAAGCACAAAGGCGCGGCACTCGAAAATCAGCCGACATTCCACTTGCGCAGAGCTTTCCCTACGGCTTTTTTGAAAGGGCAATGAAGCATTACGACCCGGCCCTCTGCCGATTAACGAGGGCTTTTGAATATGTTGGCTCTGCTTAGCGAATCAAGTTGACATTTTCTTCTCAAAATGTCTAGAATTCTGCCGTCGTCACAAATGGGGCAAATGCCTTGGACAGTAGCAGTAGTCGATCTTCGATCAGTTTCATTGCCTGACCAGCAGGACGCCCGCGCCGTATTCCTGAGCCGCCGTCTTGCCAGCAGGCAGACGGTGCGCGCCGTAGTGATTTTCTCCGTGCACCTTTATCCGCGCCGTACGAACGCAGCGATCTCGCGCGTTCGCGCGGCTCCGTGGTTGCGCCGTCCACGACGGGCGCACCGAACGCCGATAAGGAGTACCCCATGCCAGACCCTGACAGTTGCCCTTTACGCCGCTATGCCTTCCCTTTGTCTGAAGGAAGCGAGTAGAACTGTGCCGCCGCGCGTGTGATACGCGGGTACTCCGGGTCTGCTGGCTTCCGCTGAATTGCGTTAAGCCAAACGCTCGGAGAATTACCATGAACTTCGGCCTTCTTCTGTCGCAACTGCCGCACGTGCAGGAATCGCGCGTCCATTACGACGCCATGCTGTCGCTGCAAGCCCACGAACCCCGCCAAGCCCACAAGCTGCTCGCCTTCTGGCGCGGCTTGAAGTCGCTCGTTTCCTGAGTTGTCCCGATCTTGTGTCGTCTGCAAGCGGCGTCATCGTTGATGATACGCGCGAGCAGATGACGCAAGCGTGCGCCATTTTCTGTTCGCCCGAGTTCCACCATGACTCATTTGAGCCTTTCGTCGCGAGTGCTGGCTGCTACTTCCACTGCCACTGCCGCGCATTGCGCCAAGGGCGCTCCCGGTGTTTCAACCTTCCGTAACCGGGGAGTCGCCTGATGAATTTCAGTTTCAATCTCAACCGCACCGCCAATGCTTCCGCGTGGCGTCTGCTGCCCAACGGCTGGGACTTCGTCGCCTTTCCGCTCATCATCTGCGTGCTCGCGCTCACCGCGATCGGCTTTCACCAGACGCTGGCGCCGATGTCGACCTTGAAGACGCAGGTCATCTCGCTCGATCCGGCCAGTCTGCCGGAATACGCACTGCGTACCACGCTGCGCATGCTCGCCGCGATGGTGGCGTCGCTGGTTTTTACGCTGACCTACGGCACGCTGGCGGCGAAGAGCCGCCGCGCGGGCCTCGTGCTGGTGCCGATTCTCGACATCCTGCAGTCGGTGCCGGTGCTGGGCTACATTTCGTTTACGGTCACCTTCTTTCTGGCGCTGTTTCCGGGCCGCGTGCTCGGCGCGGAGCTCGCGGCAATCTTCGCGATCTTTACGAGCCAGGCCTGGAATATGACCTTCAGCTTCTACCAGTCGCTGCGCACGGTGCCGCGCGATCTGGACGAAGTGTCGCGCGGTTTTCATCTGACCGGCTGGCAGCGTTTCTGGAAGCTCGAAGTGCCGTTCTCGATGCCGGGCCTCATCTGGAACATGATGATGTCGATGTCGGGCGGCTGGTTCTTCGTGGTGGCCTCCGAGGCCATCACGGTGGGCAACAACACGATTACGCTGCCGGGCATCGGCGCGTATCTGGCCCAGGCGATCTCCGATAAAAACCTGCACGCAATCGGCTGGGTCATCCTGACCATGACGATCGTGATTCTTGCCTACGACCAGTTCCTGTTCCGGCCGCTGGTCGCCTGGGCCGACAAGTTCCGCATGGAGAACACCAGTTCGGGCAACGCGCCGGAGTCGTGGCTGCTCGACCTGATCCGTCGCACACGGCTGATTCACCGTGGCCTCGTGCCGATGGGCAAGCTGTTCGCCAACGCGGCGCGCGTGCCCGTGCGTCTGCCAGCGAGTCTGCCAGGTGTAGGACGGATCAGCATCAGCATGCCGCGCCGGCAAAAGCCCTCGCTGGCGGGCGACATCGGTTGGGGCGTGCTGGTGATTCTCCTGACGCTCTATGTCGTCTATCGCGTCGTGAGCTTTGTGCGCACCGGCGTCGATCTCGCCGAGGTGGAACACGTGTTCGTGCTGGGGCTGATCACACTGCTGCGCGTGGTGGTGCTGATTGCGATTTCTTCGGTGATCTGGGTACCGCTGGGTGTGCTGATCGGGCTGCGTCCCGCGCTCGCCGAGAAGATCCAGCCGGTCGCGCAGTTCCTGGCCGCATTCCCGGCGAATCTGCTGTTTCCGGTGTTCGTCATCGTCATCGTGCGCTTTCATCTGAACCCGGATATCTGGCTGTCGCCGCTGATCGTGCTGGGCACGCAGTGGTACATCCTGTTCAACGTGATCGCGGGCGCGAGTGCCTATCCGAACGACTACCGCGAGGTCGCCACCAACTTCCGCATTCGCGGCTGGCAGTGGTGGCGCAAGGTGATGCTGCCGGGCATTTTTCCGTACTACATCACCGGGGCGATTACGGCTTCGGGTGGTGCGTGGAACGCGAGCATCGTCGCCGAGTTCGTGCAGTGGGGCGATACCAAGGTGGTCGCCCATGGTCTGGGCGCGTATATCGCGCAGACCACCGCCGCGGGCGATTTTCCGAAGATCATTCTCGGCATTGCCGTGATGTCGCTGTTCGTCACCTTGTTTAACCGTACGCTATGGCGTCCGATGTATGCCTTTGCCGAATCCAGGCTCCGGCTCGACTGAGAGTAAAACACAATGCTAAATCCTAATGTGGTCTCTGCAGATCTGTTCCAGTCGACGTCCCCGACGCCTTCTACGACTTCGCGCCTCGGGGAAGAAGTGCTGCGCGTGAAAGACGTGAGCCGTGGCTTCGACAAGAATCAGGACGAACTGCTGGTTCTGGACGACGTGAACCTGTCGCTGCGCGAAGGCGAGATCGTTGGCATGCTGGGCCGGTCGGGCTCGGGCAAGTCGACGCTGTTGCGTATCATCGCCGG